>CAYZAT010000117.1:0-11931 GCA_964476475.1 uncultured Pirellulales bacterium | reverse complement strand
AAGATCAGGATCTGCCCGGCACCGGTTGGGTCAGGTTCGATGCGATTGATGTCCCGAGAGGCGAATGGGGCTGGGACGAGGTGTACAGTGAATTGAGTCGCGGTATGCAGGTTTTCGAGGTGATGAATTATACACTGCCGGCCGGGGTGAATACGCTGGAAATCGCTAAGCGTGAAGATGGAGTGTTCCTTGACGCTATCCTTATTACCAACGACGTTGATTGAGTTGAACAAGAGAAAAGCCATCCTCATCCCGATAAACTCCAATCGGGACGAGGATGGCCCAAGAGAAGAAAGAAGGGGCGGCAGCCTCAAAGCTAAAGGCTTTGGGAATGGTTCATGTCACGCTGAAAGTCAGATTAAGAGAATAGCACTATGGGAAAATCAAAAGGATTTACGCTCATCGAGCTTTTAGTGGTGATCTCGGTCATCGCTTTATTGCTGTCGATCCTGTTGCCGGCTATGCAAAAAGTCAAGCAACATGCCCGAGGCGTGGCCTGTCTGTCGAACCTGAAGCAATGGGGTCTCTATTTCTCGATCTACACCGACGACAATAACGGCAATTTCCACGAAGGCTGGTGGTCGGGAAAGGATTATCAGGATACATGGGTCGCCCTGCTTCGGCCTTTCTATAAAGGTAGCGAAGAAGTCCTCTGTTGTCCGAGCGCGATGAAACCGCTCACGGAAGAGGGAATGCACCCCTTCGCCGCCTGGGGTATTTATGGCAGCGAGCGTCCCTCCTTCGAGAATCTTCACGGTAGTTACGGTATCAATGCCTGGGTGCGCAATCCGCCGATCCAAATGAAAGTGATGCCGGATCGCAACGAACGCCCGACGATGAATAACTGGAGAACGCCTCACGTGCGAGGAGCGAATAACGTACCGCTCCTCATGGGCGAGCAGTACTACGCCGGTTATCCGCTGCTTTCCGACAATCCGCCCGTCTATGACGGTCAGCCCTATTCCGGCACCTCCGACTATATGACTGCGTTTTCCGTTAACCGGCACAATGGATATGTCAACGGCGTCTTTTTGGATTGGTCCACACGAAAGATCGGGCTCAAGGAATTGTGGCGATTGAAATGGCACCGATACTTCGAGACCAGCGGCCCACAGCCCGTCTGGCCGGACTGGATGAACAACTTCAAAGACTACAACTGAGAGGAATTGACGATTGGAAGGTCTTTTCGACAACATCGATAAAGCGGGATATCGAAATAGTCATTCGTCAATCTTTCTTAAGTGCGGAGCGGATGATCTCGGCTCGGAGGGCGTCTCTATGGGTGGGGTCCAGCGGCTTTCCATAGTTGAGTTGCAAGTGGGCCGGGAGGGTTAGCATGAACAGTCGATTGATGGTCGCGATGGACAACCGGCTCGTCTGATCGGCGTCGGTGCCGGCGCCGCAAAGGGTACGAAGCTTTTCGATCGCGGGCGTTGAAGCGTCCATATACTTGTGCATGTTGATCCCCAGGCGCAGGTGGCTTAAGAGGAACAAGGCTTCCTGTGAGCTGATGAGATGGGCGTTCTGCAACAGTGCGATGGCTCGTGAGATTTTATCGTCGAGCAATTCCACCTGATTGGAAAGGAGTTGGGCCCTGGCCGCATGTTCGTACTCGATGATCTCGGGGATAATCGAGTTCTCGAATTGCGAGATAATCGCCGATTCCGAGACGCCGAGCGTCACTTGATTGGATAACTGATACAGATCGCTGGCCGCTTCGGTCCCTTCGCCGAAAAGCCCTCGCACCGCCAGGCTCATATCCTTTGCGGCGTTGAAGAATTTTTCGATCTGGCCGGTCATCTTCAGAGCGGGTAAATGCAACATGACTGAAACTCGTATCCCCGTGCCCAGATTGGTCGGACAGGCTGTGAGGTATCCATAACGGGGGCTGAAGGCAAAATTAACTTTGTCTTCGATCATGTCGTCGATACGATTGATCTGCTCGGCGCACTGTGCGATCTGGCAGCCGCCTTTAAACACCTGAATTCGCAGATGGTCTTCTTCGTTGATCATCGCCGTGAAGAATTCCTTCTCGGCGATCACGACGCCGCGCGGGCCTTTACCGAAGGCAAGATGCCGGCTGATCAAATGCCGTTCGACCAGGAAATGCTTGTTCAAGATCGGCTCTTTATCCACGCTGATATAGAAAACCTTGTCGCCGAGATCCAGCGACATCATGACATCCCTGAGCTTCTCGAGTATCTCATTCTTGTCCTGATTGGAACAGCGACTGAGAAACTTGTGGCCGGCCAGATTCCTGGCCAGACGAATCCGAGATGAGACGACAATATCGGCCATCGGCCCGGAGCCGTTAAACCATTCGTTGATATCATTGCTTATATCGGTCAATTCCATCTTTGCACCGCATCGAATGTAACGAAGTGACCTTCGTTAGTCTTCGTTCTGTTTTATTCTATCGCGTAGTTCAGCCGCCCGTTCGTAATCCTCGCTTCGCACCGCCGCTTCTAATTGCTGACGCAGGTTCAGCAGTTCCATCTGCTTTTTCGTATCGCCGGGCGTTTTCAACGGCACCTTGCCGCAGTGCGCCGTCTTTCCATCGTGGGCTTTTTCGATCAACGGCTCAAGCGATTTCTCGAAGACGTCATAATCGCGGGGACACCCCAAAACGCCTTCCTTTCGGAATTGGGCTAACGTAAAACCGCAGATCGGACATGCGAGATTCTGTTGTGGGACGCCGGAAATTTCTTCATCCGTCGGCTGGACGGCGAGCAGATTACTGAGCAGCTCATTGATCGGAATATGGCTCTTGACGGTGATATCCTGCTCGGCGGCGCATTGTTCGCAAATATGCATTTCCGTACGAACCCCTTCGGTGATCTCCGTCAGGTGAATCGTTGCATCGTTCTTGTTACAAATCTGACAACGCATAAGGAATCCGATCCTCTGTTGGTTTCAAGAATTTATCTTATGTTTATTATACCAAGGAAAACGTTTTCTGCAATGATTCTAAAAAGGATAAATCCAGATTTCCACCCGAATCGATAAAATTTATTGGACCTCACGCCGTCGATCTCTATTCGCTAAACGTCGCCGAACAGCCGGGTTCTTCCACCACTCTGACGCTTCGAAGTCTGACACCTTCAGGCAGCTTATTCTGGAGTCTTTCATAGATACATTTGGCTACGTTCTCGGCTGAAGAATTGTTCCGCTGGAAATAGTCGATCGTATCCAAAGCGGTATGATTGAAATCGCTCACCGTTTCATCCAGGATGGCTCGAAGCTTTTGGAAGCTTATCACAAGACCCATTTGATCAAGCTCGCGGCGACTCGCGTCCGCCGTAACGAGCCAATCATGTTCATGCGCCGGCTCGATGGAGCCGTCCGGCAACGTCAGCCGATGGGATGCTTGAAAATGCGTTTCAACACGGATTGTGAACATCGTAGGATTTATTTCTTGTTGAGTCGTTGCTTCAAACGTTCTTGAACACTCTTAGGTATCAAATTCGACAGATCGCCGCCCAGCGAAGCAATTTCCCGGATGAGCGTCGAGCTGGTAAAACCATATTGCTCACTCGTCATAATGAAAATGGTCTCAATCCCCGCCACGGCCCGGTTCGTCATGGCGAGTTGGAACTCATATTGGACATCGGTCAAGCTCCGCAAGCCGCGCAGGATGACATCGGCTTTCTTACCAGCGGCGTACTCCACCGTCAATCCTTCAAATGCTTCTACTGAGACACCCGGCAATTCATGAACGAGTTCCGAGATCATCTCAACACGTTCTTCGGGTGTGAAGAGTTGGTTTTTAACCGGACTGCGCCCGACCGCGACCACAAGCTCATCAAAGAGCTTCATGCCGCGATGGATCACATCCAAGTGCCCATTGGTGATCGGATCGAAAGAACCCGGAAAAATCGCCCTGACAAACTTCTTAGCCATTCATCTTATCCAAAATACTGCGTTGCGCCCTTCATCGTTATTCAACTCCGACGCTCATTTTGTTAAGATAGTAAACGATTCCCCCACTAAAATCAACCTGCTTTATGGAAAACCGTTTGGCTGGTTATTCGGACAAGATCAGGTCGATTTCATAGCGAATCAGATAAGGGCAGGGTCCGGCAGGCTCTTTCATACACATCCCCCATGCAATACCCCGGCCGAACGCGACCGGCTTGGTCAAGTCCGGGCGAAAACACCCCGGCGCGATCGGCCTGGGTTCGGCCAAAGCACGAATCGAATTCGTCGTGAAGTCAATGCCGTCGGGTGCGAATTCGAGCGTCCGACTCTTGGATGCATAAGCGGCGACGCCGGCCCGGTGGGACCAGATCACCACTTCGTGGCTATCGAAGAGAATCGGCCGGCCGGAATGAATCCGGACATATGGGCCTTGCGGTTCGTCGGCGATAGCCAAGCCCATCTGTGTCTTTCCCGGGCCGGAACGACCGTGGTCGATATTACGCCCTTTGTAGTATAGCCAGATGTCCAAATCGCCATCGCTGTCATAGTCGCGCACGAGCAACGCCGCATCGTCGATGCGATAACTGTCGAAAGTCGACGACTTTGAGGTATTTGCAGACTTCGCTGGAGGCGAGAGGATAGGTTCGTTCGTCACGCGCTGAAAAGGCCCATGCGGACTGTCAGCACCGGCGACACCTATCATGGCAAAATCATTCGTCGAATTGTTTTCAAAGACGTCTTTTCCCGGGGTCCGTTTAACGCCGGTATAATAGAGCCAATAGCGTTTGTCGAACTTGACGATATTCGGTGTAAAAACAGCCCATGAATCAAATGCGTCCTTCGGGCCTTTTCCGAGCGCCTCACCCCGTTCGATCCAGGTATGCCCCTCGTCCTCCGATACGGCGTACCCTATCGTGCCAACGTAACCCGATGCCCGTAAGCGCTTGAAACGAGCGGGCAACTTGTCTTGGTCCACGTACGTGTACCAGACAAAGTATGTGTCACCGACCTTGATGACGTCACTGGGGTCCCGGCGGGTAACGCCTTCAGTCCTTCCCAGCCCCTTTGCCGGCTGAAAACGAAAACTCTTATTCGCAAAGTCGGCCTTGACGACTGAAATATCCGTACTCGCTCCGGGATTTCCAGCCAATGCCTTCATCTCAAAGATCATACCCGATACAACAACACCTACCGCAACCGCAATAACGTGTATAGTTCTCATCCAGAACCTCTGCCAAAACAAACCCAATTTCCTCCGATACATAGATCTCTTACTTTAGCCATTGGTCGAGCCAGGCGATAACCGTCTCGTGCCAGAGGATGGAATTATGAGGTTTGAGGACCCAGTGATTTTCGTCGGGGAAGTAAAGCAATTTGCTCGGAATCCCGCGCCGCTGGAGGGCGTTAAATGTCCCCAGGCCTTGCGTATAAGCTACGCGATAATCCAGCGCCCCGTGAATCACCAGCATTGGCGTCTTCCAGTTTTTAACGAAATTGACCGGATTCTGTTTTTCATAATGGTCCGGATTATCCCAGGGTGTGCCCATATGGTCCCATTCGGGAAACCACAGCTCCTCCGTATCGTAATAGGCCATTCGCTCGCAAAGGTTGCCGTCGTGATTAACCATGCAGCGAAAACGATCCGGCCAATTGCCGGCGATCCAGTTAATCATATAACCGCCGAACGAAGCCCCCAGCGCCCCGACTCTATCGCCGTCCATCCAGGGATAACGCTCCAGCGCAGCCGCCAGACCCTTTTGCAAATCCACAAAAGGCTTACCGCCCCAGTCGCCACGGATCGAATCGGTGAAGGCCTGTCCGTAGCCGGTGGAACCGTGGAAATCCACCATGACGGCGGCATAGCCGGCTCCCGCATAAGCTTGCGGATTCCAGCGATAATGAAACATATTTCCGAAGGAACCCTGTGGCCCTCCGTGAATAAGGAAGGCGACCGGATATTTCTTTTGGGAATCGAAATCAACCGGCTTGACCACATAGCAATAGACAGTTTCATTATTCCAGCCGGAGAAGGTGAATTGCTCGCATTCGCCCGTACGGACAGCGGCGAGTTTTTCAGAGTTTATCCGTGTGATCTTACGTATGTCGGCCCCGTTGGGTTTGACAGAATGAAGTTCCGTAGGGCTCTGCAGATTATTCATGCCGTAAATAATCCGTTCGCCTGCGACATCGGGCGAGCTTATATTGCCTTCCTTAACGACGCTTTTGACCGCGCCGGTATGAACATCAATCGAGAATAATGACCTTTGTCCCAGATGGGTCGCCGTGGCGTAAATAGTTTTTCCGTCCGCTGAGAAGCAAATGGACGATGGGCTGCGATCCCAATCTTCCGTGAGAATTCGCTCTCTTCCATTGGGCCACCCACGAAGAATAATCCTGAGACGGTCGGACTCGTAACCCGGCCGGACCATCGCTAAATAGGCCAGGGTTTTACCATCCGGCGAGAAAACCGGATTCGTATCCCATGCTTCGTTTTTTTCGGTCAAACATTTCGGCGGCTCGGAACCATCCACCGGCGCCAAATAAAGATCGAAATCCGTTGACCAGGGCTCTTCAGCACCTACATCGCGGGCAGAAAAGACAATGCCTTTACTATCCGGCGTGAACGTAATTTCTTCCGGCCCCCCGAAAGGTTTTGAGGGTGTATCTGCATCCATACCACGCATCACATCCACAACGTCACCTCCCGCCGTCGGCATCACAAACAGATGCGAACGCCGGCCGTCCTTCCAGGTATCCCAGTGTCGAACGAATATATGCTCATAGATCCGTCCGCTCGCTTTTTTCTTTTCGATCTGATCGAGCCGCTCCTTTGTTTCACTCGGAGTACGACAATCCGTGAACACATCCATCGTAAAACCGATGCGGCTTCCATCAGGCGAAACAACGAGATTGCCCGCATCCAGCGGTTCATCCGTGACTTGCTCGGCTTCTCCGCCGTCCGTGCGAATACGCCATACCTGCGATGAGCCGGAACGGGTAGATAAGAACAAGATCGACTTGCCGTCCGGCACCCAACGGGGATTGAAGTCCCCCTCCGGGTGAGATGTCAAACGGCGGAGGTTCTTTCC
This sequence comes from uncultured Pirellulales bacterium, assembly GCA_964476475.1. Taxonomy (GTDB): domain Bacteria; phylum Planctomycetota; class Phycisphaerae; order Sedimentisphaerales; family Anaerobacaceae; genus JAFGTG01. Next base: position 4,924 of record CAYZAT010000117.1, on the reverse strand, counting down.
GTTCGATCTAACAAGCCAGAGATCGGTCCGCCCCTTATTGGCCTCAAGATCGGTCTTGCGCAGAACAAAAACAATCCGCTTGCCGTCCGGCGACACCTGGGGATCGGAAAGTCGGTCCATCGCCAGCATATCATGGACGGAAAACGAATGAGCCTGGGCCCTGCTGGTCATGATATCGAAACTTATCAATACAAAAACACCCAAGAACAAACGTGCTAATCGCATGATTCTCTCCTGACTACACATCCATTTCTTCTGATCTCTCTTCAGGCAATGTAACCGGTATATCGAGCCAAAACCTCGAACCTTCGCTCCGGCCCAGGGGCGGACTTTCCATGCCGATGCTCCCGGCGAGCATCACCGCCAACTCCGTACTAATCGCCAATCCCAATCCGCTGCCGGTCGTTTCCCGGGTGATGGAACCGTCGGCCTGTCGAAATTTTTCAAATATCTTTTCCTTATCGGCATCGGCCACTCCACAGCCTGTATCCGTCACGGAAAATCGAATCGTCCAGGAATCCCGATCCGCATCCTGAGAAGCTGGCGAAGGATATTGCGCCTGAATTTCAATTCTGCCGCGGGCCGGTGTAAATTTGATCGCGTTGCTGAGAAAATTATAGAGTACCTGCTGAACCTTACCGACGTCCGTTTGAAGAGTAGGCAGATCCGGATCGAGCAGCAGGGACACTTTGATTCTCTTCCTTTTCGTTAGAAGAGAAAACTGAGAGGCAAGCGCTTCCAGCAAATCAGCGACAGAAGCTTCTCCAACGTGCAGCTCCATCTTCCCGGCCTGGGTCTTCACCAGGTCGAGCAAGTCGTTGATCATTTGCAGAAGATTGTTGCCGCTGGTGATAATATTCTCCGCATACCTTTGGGCCTTTTCCTTTTTCAGCAAGAGGGGTTTGTCCCGAAGAACCTGGGCAAAGCCCAGAATGGCGTTCAGCGGGGTCCTGAACTCGTGAGAGATATTGGCCAGGAACTCGCTCTTAACCTTGTTGGCCTTGAACAGCTCGATATTCCGCTCGGAAAGCTCGGCGATTTTGGCGTCAAGCTGCCTGTTCGCCTGGCGCAGTTTTTCCTGCGTGCCTTCAAGCCGGTCAAGCATGTGGTTAAACGCCCGGGCCAGCTTCTCATATTCGTCCCGCGTCGCAATGGCACTTCGTATTTCGAGGTTCCCTTCGGCCACATTATTAGCCAGCGCCCGCAGTTGTCGAATCGGTCGAAGAATCAGGCGCTGCGTTATCATATAGAAAGTAACGATGGCGCCCGTGCCGCCAATCAGACCGGCCACCGCAATCCAGATACGGTTCATAAAGACGGTTTTGCTGATTTCCCCGGCAAGATCCCGCGATTGAATAACGGCTACACCGATCGGCTCATTGAGCACGAAGGGACTCGCGGTCCCCTGAGCGTTATGACAACTAAGACAACGGTCCGTCGCTTTGAAGATTCGCACAAATTGACTTTCCCCACGCCCGCGGCGTTTCGATATAATGATGCCCTCATCCCTGTCCGGATCATTTCTCAGCGTCTCGATCGTTTCTTGAAGCTCTGGACTCAATTCCGACAATGCCGCCTGCCCCTCGTTGGTGAAGCGAAACCAGGCTATTTCCGAATCGTTGGGATCGCGCGCCTGCCCCGTCGTATCCAACGACACACGAGTCTGCGTGGAATCCTTTAGTTGGAAATGGCGATCGAGCAACACTTTCGACCTGGCCCGTCCGGTGTCGAACAAATCCTTCTTGATCAACTGCCCCATCCAGATATACAAGATCGACAGTGCCAACGCCAGAACGAGAATCACCGCCGCACCGAAGGTGACTTGCACCTTCCGTGCCAACGACAGAGGCCAGAACTTCAGCAGTCTCTTACGCCTGCGCCATATCCGCTTTAAATTAATTCGCATATACCCAGCGCGATCATCTAACAGTCGTTTTCAGTGGGTCCAATTCCGCTCTAAGCCTCGGAAGGGCCTGCGGATATTTCGTCTTGATGAAATCGAGCAGCTTTTCTCTGACATGGCAACGAAGGTTCCACGCCGCGGAAGCATCCGCGGCGCTCATCAGCGCCCTGACTTCCATCGTATGCTCGGACGTGTTTGTGACTTGCAGCCCACATACTTTGCCGTCCCAACACTCCGATTCTTTCAAAAGGCGTTGCAGCTCTTCCCTGACGGCATTAAGGTCAACCGTGTAGTCCACATAGAGAAATACCGTACCCAGAATATCCGCCGTGACACGCGTCCAGTTTTGAAAGGGCTTTTCAATAAAATACGTAATAGGAACAATCAGACGTCTCAAGTCCCAAATCTTAACGACCACATACGTTAAGGTGATCTCCTCGATTCGGCCCCATTCGTTTTCCACGATCACAACGTCGTCCACACGAATCGGCTGGGTGAAAGCGATTTGCAGCCCGGCGATAAACGCCCCGATGGTCCGCTGAGCGGCCATCCCGACAACGATACCGATGATCCCCGCCGAAGCTAAGATCGCCGTACCAAGCTGTCGGACCTTGGGAAAGGTCATCAACATGGAAGCCAGGGCAACGACCGCCACCGTGATCGTGATGATACGCTTGAGCACGCGTAATTGCGTATGGATTTTTCGCGCTTGAAGATTGTCTTTGACATCCATTTGAAACCGGCCGACAACATATTCCTCGAGCACGATGACGATCTTGATCAACAGCCACGAGACAACGCCGATAAGGACAATACTGAGGATTTGATTCAGGCCGGTCGGCGTTTCCTCCTCGGAAAGAGCCGTCGCAAAAGCCAAACGGATAGCAAAAACCACAACGGTCCATTGGAACGGCTTGTAGCAATGTTTGACAATCGAGTCGTCAAGCTCGCCGCCAATGCGACTGGCGATTTTTCGCACGATCTTGAAAACCACCAGGTGACCGATCACCCCTAAAAGGACCGGTACTCCCACAATCCCAACAATCAACCTCCATTGTTCTATAAGCACCTGCATGTCAGTCCTCCGAACAATTTATTGACTTCGGGAATTCAGATTCAATCTACTTCGCCGTCGCCGAGTTTATTGTTGCGACTCGTCGGTTTTCTGCTCGGTAACGTGCGAGTGCCTTTGCGTTCGCAGGTTCAGTTCATCAAGTTGCTTAGCATCCACTTCACTCGGCGCATCGGTTAAGAGGCACTGGCCTCGTTGCGTTTTCGGGAAAGCAATCACGTCTCGTATATTCTCGGTACCGGTCAACAGCATGACCATCCGATCGAGACCAAAGGCAATCCCTCCGTGCGGCGGAGCGCCATACTCCAGAGCCTTCAGGAAGAATCCAAACCTTTGTTGTGCTTGTTCCCTTGTGATGTTGAGCAGATCAAAGACTTTCTGCTGCACCTGGGGATTATGGATACGAACACTGCCTCCACCGATCTCAGAACCGTTGACGACAATATCGTACGCCTGCGAGCGAATATTACCCGGATCCGTTTCAAGCTTACCCATATCCTCTTGGACCGGAGAGGTAAACGGATGATGCAACGAGTCATAGCGCTTCTCTTCCTCGTTCCATTCAAACAGCGGAAAATCCACAATCCACACAAACTCGAATCGCGCCGGATCGTAAAGCTCCAACTCACGACCCAGCTTACATCGCAGCGGCGCCAGGGCCTTGTTGACGGCGGCTTCGGTATCCGCAACAAATAAGAGAAGGTCGCCGTCCTTTGCCTCGAAACGTTCTAAAAGCTGCTTCTGTAAATCATCGCTGAAGAACTTCGCCGAGCCGCCGAGCAGCGAAAGCTCGCCCTCTTCCGTTTTGACCCTGGCCCAGGCCAAGCCTTTGGCGCCATAGTCGCCCACGAAACTCGTGAGCGTTTTTTCGATATCGCTCCGGGAATATTTTTCACCGCTCGGGGCACATAAACCTTTGACGATACCACCGTTCTCCACCGTCGAGGTAAAAACCTTAAACGTGGTTTGCCTGGCGAGGTCGGAAATATCTTTAAGCTTCATGTCGAAGCGCAGGTCCGGACGATCCACCCCGTAATCCGCCATCGCGTCCTGGTACGTCATCCGCCGGATCGGCATGGGCACGTCGAAATCCAGGATATTTTTCCAGACTCGCGCGACTAAACCACTATGGACGTCGATCACGTCGTCGCTGTTAACGAAGCTCATCTCAACATCGATCTGGGTGAATTCGGCCTGACGGTCGGCGCGCGGGTCTTCATCGCGAAAACATCGCACGATCTGGAAGTACTTATCGACGCCGCTCATCATGAGAATCTGCTTGAAGAGTTGCGGCGATTGCGGCAACGCATAAAAACAGTTCATCATCAGCCGGCTGGGCACGAGAAAATCTCTAGCCCCTTCCGGCGTGCTCTTGGCCAGCATCGGCGTCTCGATCTCCCAAAAACCCATTTCGTCGAAATAGTCCCGCGTAATCTTCGTCACCTGATGGCGCGTTCGCAGCTTGCTCTGCATCTCGGGTCGGCGTAAATCGATATAGCGATGGGTCAATCGAAGCTCCTCGCCCGTTTTCTCGGCGCTGTCGATCTCGAACGGGGGGGTCTTGGCCGTATTGAGAATCTCCAATCGCTCGGCCAGAACCTCGATCTCGCCGGTCGCCAGCTTCGGATTGGCCATCCCCTCGCTTCTCGGTCGAACGAATCCCTCCACCGCCACGACCCACTCGCACCGAAGCGTCCGGGCCAGCTTATGCATCTCCGCCTGTTTTTCCGGATCGAAAACGATCTGTGTGAGCCCGTCCCGATCCCGCAAGTCGATAAAAACCAAATTGCCGTGGTCGCGATAGGAATGCACCCATCCCGACAACGCCGCTTTTTTGCCCGCATCGTCCAGCCGAAGCTGACCACAATTATGCGTCCTCTTAAGCATCACAAAAACCTTAATATCAAATTAGAAAGACGATTTATTAAACAGTAAAAACAATTGTTCCT
>CAYZAT010000116.1:0-11958 GCA_964476475.1 uncultured Pirellulales bacterium | reverse complement strand
AGATTATCAACTTTTCAAAGAACGCTACAAGATGCTGTTGCTCGGAACCTTACATCTTTCTTTCCTAAACTTTCCTCATCACTCACGCATGAGAATTTCTCCTCAGGCTGTTTCGCTCCGGTATTTTTGTCCAGCAACGATCTAACTTTCAGTAAAAAACTCTTCTTGTATACGGGTTTTTCTACGACATGTTTCGCCCCGGCCTTCATCGCCGTACGCGCCGCTGCTGTATCCGCATAACCGGTCACAATGAGCACCGGTATCTCCGGGAGTATCTTCTTAGCTTCGACTAAAAGCTCTATCCCGCTCATACCGGGCATATGCATGTCGATGATGAGCAAATCGCATCTCTGGGAGGGAAGTTGCGCCAGACACTCGGATCCATTCGCAAAACACTTGACGGTCGCCCCGGTCTGCTCAAGTGTATTCTTTGCAACTCTACATATTTCCGGCTCATCGTCAACAAAGAAGATCTGCGCTTTGAGTTTTTGTTCGAAACGCTTCATAATATGCAGCTCGCAGCGATCACATCGGTTCGCTTTTTGATTTCCTCACATTGAGTAATTGAATGAGTTGTTCGTTCTCAAATTGAAGATAGCTTTTGATATCTCTGAGCGAATAATTAACGAGCCTTTTGACGCCGGCCAGAGAGACGCCGCTCTGACCGGTATAGTTCTTTGCGGTTTCCAAGGCAGCTTCCTTGAGCGTGTCGAACGGCACGACCCTGTCAACAAGCTTCAGTTGCAATAGTTGATCGGCATCCATGTCTTTGCCGGACAAGAGGATTTCTTCAGTTTTAGCCGGGCCGACAATATGGGGCAGAAAAAAGCCGCCGGCCCCTTTCGGAGGCAGGTCGATTTCGGGCGTGGTATTATGAACGACAAGATTGTCACCGACGATTCTGTAATCACAAGAAAAACCTATTGTGAAGATAGGCAATAAGGTTCTTCCGCTTTGGGCCAAAATATAGAGTTTCGTTGATTGAATAACACTGAGCATCATCTGATCGAGCGCGTTGCACATCCTCAGTATTTCATCGGAATCAATCCTGGATTTTGTGAACAAACCATAAAATTCAAGATAATTCTTCTGACCCCGTGGGCTATGGGTCTCATAGAGAATCACGACTTTGATGGAGGGGGCACGTTCAATCTGGTCAAAATACGAGAGGAGTTTTTGTTTCGTTTTAAGGCTACCCAGCCATAACAGAGAGATTTCTTTGAAAGAGACGAAGATGATGTCTCCGTATTGTTTGGCTTCGAACAATTCATTGTCTTGTTCAAGATGTTGGGTTGCCATTGTTCTACTCCTTCTGCTGAAGATGAGTATCAGGTTCAAACATATTTCCGTGTAAAACAGGATGATGTGTCATGAGCTATATCAATTCGGAGGTCGGTTTTGATCCGAGGATTCCGGAGTTGTCTGCTCTCCACATAATAACCATTTCGTTGCTTCTTCCAGGTCATCGAAGATTTTCAATCCAATGCGATGCCTTCGGACCGGGTTTTCGAGAGCCTCTTTTCTTGAAACCAGGTCGTCGGGGACCACAACTGCAACGCGTGTCGTCTCCGATGCGCCCGGCGGACTCAGCGCCGATAGATAGTCCTGCATGACGCTCAAGCCGTTCTTTTGCATGCGTAAGTCGAAAAGGACATTCTTAGATTTCCCATGCTCGGCGATGACCGTTCCGTCTTCGGTGTGTTTGCGTTCAACCAGATATATGTTTCCGATGTGCGACAGCGCGATGTATTCTGCCTTGTCGAATTCTACGTTATATGGCATGGCCCATGTCTCCTCAGAGAAGACTAATGATTCACTTATTTCCTGGATCGTTGTGTAAACAGATCGTAGAGGATCGGTATGACGATGAGCGTCAGGATGCCGGAGATCAGGATTCCGCCCGCCGAGGCGATGCCGACCCCGTTACGCATTTCGGCCCCGATGCCCCGGCCCAGCGCCAGCGGCATCATACCCAGGACGGCCGCGAGCGTGATCATGACGATCGGCCGGAAACGCTCACATGCGGCGGTGATCATGGCCTTGTGTCGCGGGATGCCCTCGGCGACGTGCACGTTGAACTGGTCCATGATTAAGATGGCGTTGTTGACCACGATCCCGATCATCATGACGATGCCGAGCAGCACAAACACGGAAATGCTCTGCCCGGCCAGGGCCAGCGCCCAGATGACGCCGATCAGGGCCAGCGGCAAGGTCACGAGGATCAACCAGGGCTGCTTGAACGATTCCAATATCGCCGCCAGGGTCAAAATGACCAGGATTATGGCGGTCAGACCCGCTTCGCCGAATGCGGCGTTCATTTCTTCGAACATCTCATATGTGCCTGCAAATTTGTACTCGTAGCCGACAGGAAATTGTTCCCTGGCATCCATTTGATCCGAGAGCACGTTTACCGCGGTCCCCATCGGCAGGGTCGGCGCCAGATTCGCAAGGAGTTTGGAGACTCGACGTTTGTCTTCCCGCGTGATCTGGATCGGCACCGTGTGCTCTTCCACGTGGGCGAGATTGCCCAACAGCATGGGCTTGCCCGGTGCGGCAGGGAACAGGAATCTCTCTACCTGCTCTTTGCCGGGGCGGTCGGCCAATTCGACGACGATGTCATAGTTGCGGTCGCCTTTCTTGAATGCCCCGGCCTTGAGACCTTCGATGTTGGCTCGAAGGGTCATGCCGAGTCCGACGACCGGCGCTCCCAGATCGGCCATGACCGCTCGATTGGGTCGTACCGTAAGTTCGGGCTTACCCGGCCGGACCGTTGTATCGCTGTCCTGATAGCCTTCTATCTCATCGGCCAAGTCCTGGATACGTAGCGCAAGTTGGTCGAGGGTCGAGAGCTCTTGACCGGCCACCTCCAACTCGATGTCCTGAGATTGGCCGCCGATAATCGCCGGCTGGGCTACGGTCACGATACACTCGGGATAATCGGCGATGCGTGTACGAACTTCCTCTTGTAACTCGTCGATCGTCAACGTCCTCTGGTCGCGGTCGGAGAAAATGAGCAAGATTTGAGCCAAATAAACCCCTTGCGTGGATTGCCCCACGACACCTTCGACTTTGCCGATGGAACTGAGGATACGCGCCAACTCGGGCGTATCTTTGAGCCGCGTTTCGATCCGACGCACCCGTTCGACGGTTCGGTCCAGGTTATAAGAGGTCGGATACTCCAGCTTCACGAATAACTGAGCCTTATCCGGTTCATCGAACATACCGAAGCCCACCTTGGGCGTCAGCGACAACGCATGCACGAACATCAGGATAATGAACGCCAACGTCCCCAGTGCTGCGAATCGATGCCGTTCATTAAAGGACAAAACTCGGCGATATCCCTGAACCGTTCCGCCGAGCAGGCGGTTGAATCCGGTTTCCATGCGGCTCAACCATCCCCTACCCTTGGGATCGGCGGGTTTGAGCATGATTGAACAAAGAATGGGCGTTAAGGTAAACGATATGAACAAGGAGACCGCCGTCATGATCAACATGCTCAGGGCCAGCGGCTTCATGAACATACCGATCATGCTGCCCATCATGGCGATCGGGAAGAGCACGACGATATTGGTCCCGGCGCTGGCCAGCACCGCAATGGTGACTTCCTTGGTGCCCAATCGTGCGGCCTCTCTCGGATTACCGGTTTGCTGTAACCGCTTGACAACAGCCTCCAATACCACAATGGAGTTCGTTACCAGGATTCCCACGGACATACCGATGGCGATCAACGTGGAGGTGTTGAGGGTGAATCCGACGAGTTGCATGAAGAACAGCCCGATCACGATCGTCAGCGGCATTGTAATGGCCACGACGAGGGTCGATCGGACATTGTATAGGAAGAAAAACAAGATAGCGGCAGTCAGCAGAATCCCCTGGGCGATGTTGATCCAGGCGCTGTGAACGGTGGCTTCGATGAAACGTCCGTCGTCGGTAATCCAGACGAGTTCCATGCCGCCGGGCAGTTCCTCATTGAGTTTGTCCATAGCCGCCCTAACGCGGTTGACCACGCGAACGGCGTTAGCCTCCGCCTTCTTGACGACCTTAATATAGATGCATGGTTTGCCGTCGATGGCGGCTTTCTGGCGAAGCTCTTCCGTCGTCATCACGACGCGCCCAACGTCACGGATATACGTTCGCTGGCCCTGTTGGTTGGCCACCTCGAGCCCGCCGATATCTGCGACGGCTTCGTATTCGGCGTCGAACTTCACGGAGTACTCGCGTCCGGCGTCTTTGATGTGCCCGGATGGGATTGTGCGAACGCCATTCTGAACGGCCCCGACAATATCCGTGCTCGACAGCCCCTTGGCCGCCAGTGCGTCCGGATCCAGCAGAACGTGGACTTCCCGCTCGGCGCCGCCGATCAGTTCGACGTTCGCCACGCCGGAAATCACCGTGATTCGATCTCGAAGCGTATTATCCGCAAAATCATAGAGTTCATCGAGCGTCACCTCTCCCGTCAGCGCCAGGTGGATGATTGCTGTCGCATTAATATCGAACTTGAGAATCTTGGGATCCTCCACGTCCTCCGGGAAGTCCGCACGAACCAGATCGAGTTTCTCGCGAACGTCCGTGGCGGCAATATCCACGTCCACGTCCAGTTCGAATTCAAGAAACGTCTGGCACACGTTCTCCATGCAGGAGGAGCTGACGTGTTTGAGCCCGTCAATCGTCACGACCTGGTCCTCGATCCGCTTGGCCACGTCGGTTTCGATCTGCTCGGGGCTGGCCCCGGGATAGATCGTCGTCACCGTGATGAATGGAACGTCCATCTTCGGCATCAGTTCGAGCCCCATTTTACGGTAGGCGTTCAATCCGAGCAGCATCAGGCCGATGATCAGAGAACTCATGGCAATCGGCCGCTTAATGGAAGCATCCGATAGAAACATTATTCGTCCTCTTTCTGCACGGCCACACGCGTTCCTTCTTCAATCATGTACTGGCCCATCGTCACGACGGCGGTTTCTTCACTCACGTCGCCCTGACGAATCTCGGTCCAGCCGTCCATCTCAATGCCGGTTTGGACGACAACCTGGCGCGAAATGCTGTCTTTGATAACGAAGACAACATTGTGGCCGCTGCGCTGCTGAATCGCGGCCGATGGAATCCCCAGACCTTTGCGGCTTTCCAGAATGACGCTTATTTGTGCCATGGCCCCCGGCGCCACACCCTCGGGTGGATTGCTCAACAGGCACTTGACCTCGAACGTGCGTAATTTCGGATTGATCGTCGGGCTTTTATAACTGATCGTGTGCCGACCGATATCGATCCCGGCGACCTGGATGGTCATCAGGGTCTGTCCGGACACGACGTCGGGATAGTATTGGGCCGGAAGAAATACGGCCACTTCGACAACGGTTGTATCGTCAATGCGAAGGACCGGCATGCCGGGGCTGCCCATTTCCCCCGGTTCCACCAGGCGGGCGCTAACCTTCCCGCTGATCGGTGCGACGAGGGTCGCGTCGGCCAGATTTTTTTGGGCAATCGTCAGGGCGGCCTGGGCCTGGTCTTCCTGTGCCGCGGCCAGATCAACCTGGGCCTTGGATAGTTTCTCGGCCGCCTGCAACTGCAAATAGCGGGATTCCTGTTGCTCGAACGCATCCACGGTCACCGCGTCTTTTTGGAGTAATCGCTGAAAACGTTCGTAATCGAGTTTCGCTTTGTGAAGGTCGGCCCGTGTCTTCTCGACATTTGCGACGGCCTGTTGCCTTGCACATTGGGCCACCGTCAGGTTATGACGTCCGATCTCCACGCTCTCCTTCAGATTCGCCGCGTCGGTTTGGAAAAGCCGGGTCTCATCGGCCGTGACGGAGTCGCCTTCTTCAACGAAGATGGATTCAACGGTGCCGGGGATCCGTGGGGAGACCATCGCGAAGTTCTTGGCCTCGATATTGCCCTGCACGACGAGAAGTCGCTCGAAATCAAGCGTCCGGGGCGTTGCGGTCACGACGGGAATCGCCTTCGCCTCGGTCGATGGATCACTATCGTCGCGGGGGGCTTCCTGGCCGTGGAGCTTCTTGTTCAGGCGATACCCTCCCCCTGCGATCAAAGGAATCAAAGCCAATACAATGATGACTCGGCCGATCGTTTTCATCTTCTTCGTTTGAACGTCACTTTTGGGATTGACCGTCATTCGTTAACTCCTCATAGTCAATTTTCGTTTTGCCCATCGCGTTGACAAGCGTTGCGATGGCCACCTGAACCTGGAATTGAGAGTTGATTTGTACCATTTCCGCGAGATCCTTCTCGGTGAGGATGGACATTAAGCCGGGGACATCCACCAAGCCTTCCTGCCATTGCAAATGGACCTGATCGTAATGCGCGTGGGCGGCCTGGTAATTCTCTTCGGCGATCGTCACGGCGTCCTGAGCTATCTGAAGGTTCTGGTACGCCCGGAAAACTTCGAGCATCAGGGTCAACGTGGCTTGCTCCCGCTCCAGGGCGGCTTTTTTGACGTTTTCCTTGGCCGCGTCGTATTCGTAGAGATTGGCGAAGCCGTTGAATAGGGTCATCACGCCCGACAGTCCCATCATCCAATAGCTGGAATATCTCTGAAAGGCGTCCGTCGTGTTTACGCGGTCGGCAAAGCCGGTCAGGGACGGCAAAAAAGCGGACAGAGCGATCTTGACCTTTTCCTTCTCGATCGCGATCTCGCGATCGGCGATACGAAGTTGCGGATGACTCAAGAGGGCTTCAGTAATGCAATCTTCCAGGTTGCCCTGCGGTACGGTCATGGATTCGGAAACGTCCAGTTCAAGTGGGTACAGTGGTGAAAGTCCCATGACGGTAAGCAATTGCCCTCGGGTCTGTTCCAGGAATTGGCGCACGCGCTGTTTCTGCAACGTCTGAGATTGCAGGTTGGTGCGTGCTTGATCGCTCTGCCAGGCAAAGACGAGTCCTTCCGTGTGGTAATGTTGTAACTGTTCGGCCAGCTTTTCAGCCGCCCGGATGCGGCTGTCCAGCACCTTGGCGATTTCCTCAAGGCCCAGACAATAGTAGTAATAGGTGGTGATTTGGAGCACGATCATCTGGCGCGTATAGTCGGCGGCAATCTCGGCGATTTCCTCGCCGCGTGTGTGCAGAGTGTACATGAACCAGGTCGATGGATTGAAGATCGACATTTGAATATCCAGCGTCAGCTCGCGAATCCGCTCATCGTGCAACGGTTGTGACGTCGCTCCGGTGACCATCTCAGGCTGAGGGTCCCAGCGGGTATAATCGTAATTGAGACTGACCTGGGGGAGGAACTGGGAAAAAGAGACCTTTCGATTGAGTTGGGCCACCCGTTGCCGCACCTGGGCCACGCGGATATCCAGATTGTTCTGCAAGGCGGTGAGAATACAGTCCTGAAGCGTCAACGGCCCTTTGCCCGCAATAAAATCTTCGGCCCGCTGGTCCAGGACCGTTGGGTAGTTTTCAGCATGTTCCCGTCGGACTTTTGGCCCATCGAAACGGCCGCAACCGGTCAATATCAGTACGGCTGCCGTTGTGATGCAAAAAGTGATTACCTTGTTAGCCATCGGCTTGTCCCTCCGGTCGAAGGAGCCCGCCGATGAAGAGTTGCTCGACCTTATCGAACCTCTCCTTCGCTTCGTTCTTGTCAAACTGATCGGCCATTTCAAACGCCAATGTCTCTATGGTTGACTTGAGCGTCTTTGCCGTAATGGCCGGATCGACGCGGCGAAAAACACCTTTTTGTATCCCGGCCGCCAGAAGCTGCTCCAATCGGGCGTTAATCGCCGTATCAATTTGATCTCTGTCCCCTCTTTTTGAAATCTTGGCGCCGCGCACACCCAACTCCGACACGTACAGCTTGGTAAAAGCGGCATGTTCTTCGAGCAATTCGGGCGCGTACCTGATAAAGCGAATCAATCGCTCCACTTCCGTCCCGGGGCCATCCAAAATAGCCACGGACGCGTCGATGATTTTCTCCCCACATGTCCGTATCAGTTCATCGAAGAGCGCTTCCTTGCTCTCGAAGAGGTTGTATAACGTACCCACAGCGAATTCCGACGCCTCGGCGATTTGTTGCATTGAAACATTGTGAAATCCCTGCTCCGTAAATAGTCGCAACGCCTTGTCGAGGATTTCCTGCCGATGCCGCAATCGCTCCCGTTCCTTGCGTGATAACTGTTGTTGAGCCATCTGATTACCTTCATCCTATTGATTCTAAGATTCTTAAGATATTGACTATATATTCATATTATGAATTAATGTTCACAAAATGCAAGAAAAATTCACTTTTTTTCCTCAGGACCCCATAACCCCTTTAAAATAAAAGATTTATATACTGAGGCTTGTGGAGATTTTTTACTGACCGAGGAATGTGCGCCCCCATCGCATCCAAGATTGGGAATAATTATCTTGACAAAATTGGTTAAATAGGGCAAAATAGGAGCATATGAACTGAAACGTATCAGCTTGCGACCCTGGATGGGGGGCTCACGAATGAGAAAATCGACACCTCGGAGTGTACCACACCGGCGAGAGAATCCGGGCCGGAGAATATCGGCATTTTGTCGTACTCTTCTTAGGGTGCAGTGGATATTCCTCCTTCTTCTTGGCGGAGTAGGTATCTCGGCGCAGGTGGGTTGGGCGATGGGTGTACCGTTGGAGGATGAGTTAGCGCCTCTCCATCCGGAATTTCAAAACCGATGGGTCGAAGAATCCATGCTGATGTTCGAGCCGCGCGAGGCCGCCGGCCGGGCGTTGGGCCGTGTACCTTCTCCGCTTGACTGGACGCATTTAGAAACTCAAAACGTCTCATTGATGTTTCGGACGACCATCCCGGCGGCGTTCGATCTGAGAGACGAAGGATGCGTCACACCGGTAAGAGATCAAGGTCTCTGTGGGGCCTGCTGGACCTTCGGCACCTATGGCGCCCTGGAGAGTGAGCTGCTGAAGCTGGAGGGGGAATACTGGGATTTCTCGGAGAATCACTTGAAGAACCACCATGGTTTTGACGTGAACCCGTGCGACGGAGGCAACGAACAGATGGGCATCGCATATCTGGCCCGCTGGGCGGGGCCCGTGAGCGAATCGGACGATCCCTATCACGACTGGAACGATCGCCCTTCCCCCGGAGGAATATGCCGGAAGTATGTGACGACCGTCTTACGATACAGCCATCCCGATGAGATTAAGAACGCGATTATGGATCGTGGAGCGGTGCATGCATGGATGTTTTACCATGATGATTATTACAATACGACCGCGAGAACGTATTGTTACGGCGGCGATCAAGACGGAGTCAATCACGATATCACCATCGTCGGCTGGGACGATCAGAAAAGCGTTGCGGGCGCGCCGGGCCGAGGGGCCTGGATCGTCAAGAACAGTTGGGGACGGCATTTCGGTGAGAATGGGTACTTCTATATCTCTTATGACGATACGAAGGCGGTCACGCAGGCGGTCGGTTACTACGACGCCGTGCCGACGTCGTCCTATCGACATATTTATCAATACGACCCGCTTGGACAGACGACCGCGTGGGGGGGCCAGGAAACGGCGTGGGGCGCCAATGTTTTCAGCGCCGAGGCGAACGAGACGCTCAGCGCGGTCGGTTTTTATGCTCTCACTAAGAATACCTCTTACGAGGTTCGCATCTACGACCGTTTTAACGGAAGCTCGTTTTCCGAACTTTTGGTTTCTGTCGAAGGCACTTTGACTTTTCCGGGATACCACACCATCACGTTGCCGACACCGATATCTCTCGAGGAAGGCGATGATTTCGGTATCGTTGTCAAATTGACGACGCCGGGATACGCCTGGCCCGTCCCGATCGAAAAGCCGATTGACGGCTACAACACCGGCTCGACCGCCAACGCGGGGGAGAGTTATGTCAGCAAAAACGGAACGACCTTTACCGATATCACCGACGAATACCCGAATACGAGCGTCTGCATTAAGGGGCTGACCGTCGATCCCGACGGCGCCCTCCCGAACGTGTTAATCTGCGGGGCGGATAAAGACGTGATTCTTGATGACGTTCGACAGAAACTTTTAGCTACCGGTCGGTTCAATGACGTCCATACAATGAACATCAATGCGGCGACGCCGGTCCTGGCCGACTTGCAGGCGTTTGACGCCCTGCTGGTCTATCGAAATGTTCCTTACAACGATCCGGCGGCCCTCGGAGATGTTATGGCGGATTACGTCGATGCCGGCGGCGGTGTCGTCTGTACGATGTTTGAAGCTGCGTCCGGCTATGCCATGATGATGGGGCGCTGGGACCGCGAGCAATATTATGCGATCCCTCGCGGCAAGGTCAAGAGCGGCACCCGGGCGACATTGGGCGTGGTCCACGATCCCGGCCATCCGATTGTGCAAGGCGTGTCGGTCTTTGACGGCGGCCCCGACAGCTATCGACCGTCCACCCTTGAGGTGATGCCGGATGCGGTTCGGATCGCAGACTGGTCGGATGGCCGCCCCCTGGTCGTAACAAAAATGATCGGCGATGTCAGACGCGTCGATCTCGGATTTTACCCGGTCTCATCCGAGATCAACAGCCATTGGTGGGATGCCTCAACCGACGGAGCCCTCCTGCTCGCTAACGCGTTGACGTGGACCGCGAATAGCGAAACGGATGACGTTACATTTCCATAATCGTCACATCCAATTTGCGGGCACTTTAAGGGGCCAGGGGATTTAAGAACCGATAGACGTTTCCGCTATTATCCGCAATATATAGCGATTCGCCATCGACCGAAGGAGAGGACACCGTCGGCGCTGCCAGAGTATAGCTCCACTGCTCACTCCCATCCGCCAATGAAAGCGCCACTAATCTATTCTCTTCGACAACATGAAACACGTAGTTTCCCCAAATCAACGGTTTTGGCGTTTTGTAGCTATCGACCATGAGATTTCCACTGAACGTACGGCTCCATTGAACCTCGAAACGAAGAGGATCAGAAAAGCTGGGTCCCAGCGCATGCAATTGATTCAATTGACTTGCGACTAAGGTGTTCGTGCTCCTCTTTTGAGTCAGGGCCATCCCCGTGACAGGGCCGGCCCCGAATCCGGGAAGCTCTTCTTCCCACAGGACCTGTCCGTTATTGCTGCGGACGGCTTTGACAATGCGATCTCGCGTCCCGACGTAAATCGGGTAACTGTCGATATTGTAATCCCCAGCGTGCAGATCGGGCACTCCACTCGTGTATGAACCGGCTGACGGACTGTCGTCGGTCAGGCGGAACACGATATTGCTGTGAATACCATGCACGCCCAGGAGGGCGGAATGGTTTTGGGGGATGCCGATATAGATTGTTCTGAAAGCTTCCATCGGTGTACATGCGGTAACGGCATCCAAGGGCACATCCCACATTATACTTCCGTCAAATGTGCCAATGGCGCGCAATACGCTGCTGAGTTCGTCCTGAGCAACATAGTAAACGATACCGGCATCGGTCATCGGGGAGGATATCAAAGAACTCGGAGGGGTGTCGATTGCCCATTTTGTCTCTCCCGTGTGAGGATTCAATTTGTAGAGCTTTCCATCCTCAGAGGTCGCGAAGAGATTTTCGTAGCCCTTGCCCACTTCAATGGTCGGAGATGTACCGACACGTCCGGACGTCGGGATATCCCAGACGACAGATCCCGTCGAGGGATCAAGGGCGTAAATCCTGCGGTCATCGCAACCCACATAGACTCTTTCTATATTCCAATGTCGTATCGGCGTTGTTTTCACCGCATCGGGAAGCGTTATGACCCATTGCAACGTCAACGGCAAGGCGGGGCTTTCGTTTAGACTCGCCAAATGCTGATTCATTTGGCGTTCATTTGTCCAGCTTGACAACGTCGAACCGGCAGAGGTATGATTGCCGATACGAAGCAAGACTTCCTTCGTATCTTCAAGCCAGAAGGGTACTACGTGCTCCCATGTGAGATATACGTGATTGCCTGCGGAGGCAATCCGAGGCGTATACCGTTGCTCATACGGGCCTACCAGGGTTCTGGAATTCT
>CAYZAT010000115.1:0-12029 GCA_964476475.1 uncultured Pirellulales bacterium | reverse complement strand
CGGCACCCAGGTCCTGGCCGAAGGGACGGTCGGACTGCCGGTGATCTTGACGTCATTTATCGTTCGTCCGAAATGGCCTGACACGTCCGGGAAACAGTAAAAAGCACCGGTGGACTGGCCACATTCGACGCCTTTAATACTGTTGAGCCGCTCAGTCATGAATTGGCCCCGGCGTTCGAATTCCACCCGCATGCTCTCTATCGCTTCGTCGGCCGGCTCGCCCATGGCCGCGATGGCCGCATACTGGGCGAACGTGACGGCGTTCGAGGTCATGTGTGACTGGAGACGACTCATGGCCTTAATCACATCCAACGGCCCGGCGGTGTAGCCGAGACGCCAGCCGGTCATCGAGAATGCCTTGCTGAATCCGTTGAGCGTCAGCGTCCGGTTATACGCGTCTTCGCTGAGAGAGGCAAAACTCACGAATTGGGTATCGCCGTAGATAAGCTTCTCATAGATTTCGTCGGAAATCACGCATATAGGAGTTCCTTCGAGAACCGCGGCGATGGCTTTTAATTCTTCCGGGCTGTAGGTGAAGCCGCCCGGATTGTTGGGTGAGTTAAGCAGTAACATCGCGGTTTTTTCCGTGATGGCTTGGCGCAATTGCTCCGGGGTGATTTTGTAGCCGGCGCTCTTATTGGTCTGGATAATTTTGGCCTTCGCCCCGGCCAGCTTGATCGTTTCCGGATAGGTCACCCAGAACGGCGTGCCCATGATCACCTCGTCGCCCGGATCCAGAACCGCCTGCATCGCCTCGTACACCGAGTGTTTGCCGCCGATATTGACGATCACCTGCTCCGGGCTGTAATCCAGGCCGTTTTCCTTCCGCAGCTTGTCGGCAATGGCGGCCCGCAACTGGGGAATCCCCGCGGCGGGGGTGTATTTCGTTTGCCCCGCCTTAAGCGACGCGATAGCCGCCTCCTTGATATAGTCGGGCGTGTCAAAGTCCGGCGCCCCGGCGCCGAAACCGACAACGTCCACTCCCTGGGCTTTCAATTCCTGCGCTCGCGATGTGACCGCGATCGTGGCCGAGGCCGGCACTTCCTGGGCTCGCTGGCTGACTTTCATCTGCTTTTCACCTTTCTAATTCCAATCGTCCTTTGCTTTTCGTACAAATCGGCCAGCCATTTAAACCAAAGCCGCTACACCCGTCAAGAAAATTGATGAAAACTCGATCCCCGAAACGGAGGATACCCTCAAAATCCTTGACTAAAACCCGAACAATTGATAGAATGGGAGTGTATAAATGGCAAAAACAACACTTTGTAGGAGGGCAAGAGATGCCTGCTGTGGATGAGAAGATACTTTGTGCTCAACGTCGGATACAAAATGGGAAATTCACGTCCATATTTTTCGTTTTATTTGCTTTCTTGTTCTTCTGCCAGCCGGCTGGAGCCGTCCAATCGGATGTGTATATTTTCGATCCCAATCAAAGTACTCTTGTCCAGACGGGCGGGATTGCCGGCGTCCATGATACGCATTCCATCGTGGGGCAGTTTCTTTTGAGCGTCGATTCGGACAAGGGGACGGCTTCCTTCGATACGATGGACGCCAACCTTCTCGACGAAAGGGGCTCCGTATCCGCTCAGGATTTAGAGGACATCCTCAATACGCCCGCTCTTTCAGGTTCTGTCGTCGATGAATTAACCGTTCAATTCGAGGGAAAGACCGACGACGGCACGAGCAGCAATGTTTTTCTGATCCTCACATTGAATCACGATTCTGCCGTTCTAACCGGTACGATTACACCCCCGGTCGGTACCGCCGATTTGTTTTCCTATGAGTTAAATGCCGTTGCATCGAGAAAATACGGCGGGGGCACGGGAGAGCCGAATACTCCGTATCTGATCTCTACGCCGGAACAGATGAACGCTCTATCCGCCGAGTCTGACGACTGGGGCAAGCACTTCAAGCTGATGGCGGATATCGATTTGTACGAGTTCTCCTACGAGGCCGCCTTAATCGCTCCGGTGACGATCTCGGATATCAACAATACATTGGAGGGGACTCCTTTTACCGGCGTTTTTGACGGCAACGGTTATAGGGTCTTCAACTTGACGATTTCAGGAGATAGCTATTTGGGCATGTTCGGCCGGGTTACGTCCAAGGCCGAGATCAAAGGCATAGGGATCGTTGATGCGAATATCGTCGGCTCGGGAGATTACGTCGGCGGGCTTGTGGGGCTGAACGAGTACGGCGAGGTAACCCGATGTTTCAGCACCGGCAAGGTCGTCGGCGGTGTGGGCGTAGGTGGGCTGATCGGTTTCAACAACTACGGGGGGCGCATTATAAATGGCTATAATATCAGTGCTGTGAGCGGCGGCAAGGATGTCGGCGGGCTCGTAGGACTCAACTATGGCGATGTTATCCGTTGTCATAGCGTCGGCGTGGTCGATGCCGTCGGCGGCCTGGGCATCGGCGGTCTGGTCGGCTACGGTGGGACGGTCACCGAGAGTTTTTGGGATATCGAGACCTCCGGCCAGTTTGCAAGTAAAGGCGGTACGGGCAAAACGACTGCCGAGATGCAAACGGCGGTGACCTTTTTAAAGGCCGGGTGGGATTTTGTGGACGAGACCGGCAACGGCGTTGAAGACATCTGGTGGATCGACGAAGGCATAGACTACCCGAGACTGACCTGGGAATGGGCCAAACAATAATGCGATGCCCTCCGGTTTGATTTGGCCGGTATATTGACAGGGGAACGTTTGATTGCTAATCTACGTCTCATGATTCGCCTGAAGCGTTCAGATTCGAGATTCCAGACATCAGACACAAGGCCTTTGCCCCTTGGTGCCGACATTCTGCATTCTGTATTCTGTATTCTGTGTTCTATGAGTTTTTTCCTTTCCGGTTGCGTCGAACCGAAAAAGAAAACCCCTATCTGGGAAAAAGTCAAGATCAGTGATTTGGCCCCTACTGAAGGCGATCAACCCCGACCTTCGCAAAGATTCAAGACGATTACCCTGGATGTCCATGTTTTCGAGGTCCCGGCCGAGAACATCGACAAACTCGAAAAAATTCGCAAGACCCTGTACATCCGGCCGCTTCGTTTGAGAGACTATGGCGCCTTTCACGCCAATTCATTCTGGGTTCGCTTCGGCCATCGCAGGAAGTGGAACGAAGTGTATGACACGCTCGAGGCCGCGAAGGGCCAGAGAATCAACAGAATTTCGCTCAGGTTGCCCGACGCCTGGCCCGAGACCTTCGCCATTACCGGGACGGATCGGTCTCAGTCTGTTTTTTACACGGCAGTCAATGGCTCAAAAGAAGCGGCCCAAGTCGGCCCCGGCGTCCTCGGCCTGCGAATCAAAGCCAAGACGATTCCCGCTTCACCCGGTCATTGCAGCGTGACTGCTTATCCGGTATTCACACCTCCCGTCAAAAGCACCATCCCGAAATTGGAGGCCCAGGTGAAACGGCGAGAGTTTCCCTTCACCGTTGCGGCCTTCGGCTTGAATATGCGCCCGGGCCACTTTGTTGCCCTGGCTCCGACCGAATATGTCGAAGACCAAACCACGCTGGGCGGGCTTTTCTTCACCAATCCGGAGGGACGTCTGTTCTTCAGTGACGATGAAAACAATCCCCCCGAACGCAAGCCGGCCTTTAGAGTCTTTCTTCTGCTGTGTACCCAGGTCGATTATTGAGGCGTCTATGAGTCATCCCGTCGTAGCACTGACCCGGTGCGAGAATTATGATCCGCCAAAGATCGCCGACGCGATACGACGACAGTTCGAGCTGCTCGGTGGCCTTGAAACATTTGTCCGGCCGGGCGACATTGTTCTATTGAAACCGAATTTCATTGCTCCAAGAGCCCGTCAGCACGCCACACAAACCGACCCGGCGTTCATTATCGAGTTGGCCCGGCTGTTAAAAGACTACGGAGCGAAACCTTTCGTCGGAGACTCGCCCGCCTGGAGCACGGCGCTCCATTGTGCCAAGGTCCTCAAGCTGGACGTACCGCTGAAGACATTAGATGTGCCCATCAAGGATCTGGATCGCCCGAAGTGGAAACGGATCGGGGAAAGAAAGACGCGCGTCGGGATCAGCTCCGTTGCGCTCGATGCCGATGTGATTATCAATATCCCCAAATTCAAAGCGCATCAGCAGTTGGCGGCGACGTTCGCGATTAAAAATATGTTCGGTTGCGTCACGGGTAAGGAGAAGGCTATCTGGCATTTCTTCAAAGGCAAGCGCGCCAACGATTTCTGTCAATTACTCATCGACATTTATAGACATCTGAATCCCGCTCTGACAATCATCGACGCCGTCACGGTGATGGAGGGCCACGGCCCGATTAACGGCAGGGCCAGACCGCTCGGATGGCTCATCGGCGGAACCGAACCTATCGCCTGCGAAACGGTTTGCGCTAAGCTGATTGGCGCCGAGCCTGAAGCCTTCCCGATCCTCAAAACAGCCCAACAAATCGGCTTCGGCTGCTCGGAAATTACCCGGATCCAAACCGTCGGGGATGATCTTTTAGAGCATATCTGCACGGATTTCGAAATACCCGATCTCGTCCCCATACGATTCTCCTTTCCGCACGTCTGCAAGAGCATCTGCAAACAAATCCTCCTCCTGACAAAAGCCATGTTCAAAAAGTCTGATTAGCTCGATCAGTTGCGCCAAAGGTCCCTTTCCGGAACATTGACACTTCTTCCCCTTTGAGCTATGATCCTGACCTATGTCGGAAAGAACGATCAATATTTTGGGTATTGAGACCAGTTGCGATGAGACGGCGGCGGCGGTCGTGGCCGGTGGCAAGATCGTCAAGTCGTCCGTTGTGGCCTCGCAGACGAAATTGCATGAGAAATACGGCGGCGTCGTGCCGGAGATCGCTTCGCGGGCGCATATCGAAAAAATCTATCCCGTGATCGCCGAAGCGATGGAACAGGCCGGGGTGAGTCAGGAGGAGATTGACGCCATCGCCATTGCGAACCAGCCGGGATTGACCATCGCCCTGGTGGTCGGCGTAACCGCCGCGAAGACGCTGAGCTTCGTCTGGGACAAACCTCTGATCGCCATCAATCACCTGCACGCTCACCTGCAATCGGCCATGATGTCGGAAGAGAGTCTGGAATTACCGGCCGTGGCCCTGATCGTTTCGGGCGGACATACCTGTCTTTATGATTACCGTTCACCGTTGGAGCCGAAATTGTTAGGCTCCACGATCGACGACGCAGCGGGTGAAGCCTTCGACAAAGTCGCGACCATCCTAAGACTGCCCTACCCGGGCGGGCCCAGCATTGAAAAAATGTCGAAAGACGGAAATCCGAAGGCGATCCAATTTCCACGCTCGATGCTCGGACCGAAATCGCTGGATTTCTCCTTTAGCGGTATTAAGACGGCCGTGCTGTATCATTGTCGCGGCCAGGATATGAAAGGCGACGACAAGGTCGATGAGATGAGCCGTCAGGAAATCGCCGATATCGCCGCATCGTTCCAGGCCGCGGTAGTAGAGGTCCTCGTAAAGAAAACGGCGCGGGCCGTTAAGAAGATCGGGGCCAAAACGGTTCTTTTAGGCGGCGGGGTCGCGGCCAATAGCCATTTGCGAGATGCTTTGCAGGAAATGTGCGATTCGGCCGATCCGCAGAAAAAGCTATTGGTCGCACCCAAACAATATTGTACGGACAACGCGGTGATGGTGGCTTCTTTGGCGTATTATAAATACGAAGCCGGGCTATTTGCCGATTTGACGCTCGAACCGAAAGCGAGTTCAGATTAATGCCATAATTGTCGTGCAAATACCCTTCAAAAGCTCTATACTACTGCTCATGGAAGCGCATCAATTAAAAGGATTATTAGAGCAGGTTAAGAACGGCGAACTGGAAATCGACCAAGCGGTCGAGAAACTTCGGCATTTACCGTTCGAGGATTTGGGCTTTGCCTGTATCGATCATCACCGGCAACTCCGGCGGGGTTTTCCCGAAGTGATCTTCTGCCCCGGCAAAACAACCGAGCAGATCATCAAGATCTTCGAGAACCTCGCTGAAAAAGGCAACAATGTCCTGGCGACGAGGGCCCAGCCGGATGTGTTCGAGGCGCTGGCGAAGACAGGGAAGTTTCCCAAAGCCAAATATGAAAAACTGGCTAAAGCCATCGTGCTGGAGCAGCAAGAATTGCCGGTTTCCAGGACGGTCCTGCCCATCGTTACCGCCGGCACGGCCGATTTACCCGTAGCAACCGAAGCCAAAGTCACCGCCGAAATCATGGGCCAGCGAACCGAATTTGTTTGCGACGTCGGCGTCGCCGGGCTGCACCGTTTGTTCAAACACCTTCCAAAGCTGCAGGACGCCAATATCATTATCGTCGTCGCGGGGATGGAGGGGGCGTTAGCCAGCGTCGTCGGCGGCCTGGTAAGCTGCCCGGTGATTGCGGTGCCGACCAGCGTCGGTTACGGCGCCAATTTCATGGGGCTTTCCGCCCTTCTAACCATGCTCAATAGCTGTGCGTCCGGTATCTCCGTCGTCAACATCGACAACGGTTTCTCCGCCGCTGTCACCGCCACACTCATCAATCGGAAAATTGAAGCGAACAGACCGTAAATCTGGATAAAAATGCAGACAGTCAACAGCATCCCTAAACTGAAGCCACGGGCAGTTGATGGTCATAAGGGCGATTATGGCAAAGTCTGCATTATCGCCGGCAGCGTTGGGATGAGCGGAGCGGCCGCCCTGGCGGGTCGAGCGGCCTTGCGGGCCGGGGCCGGACTGGTGCGGGTGGCCGTACCCAAGACTATCTTACCTATCGTTGCGACAATAGAACCTTCCTTTACCACTATCGCCCTGCCGGAAGATGAGCATGGTCGAATTTCAACAAAAGCCATCGATGCCATTCTCAATGCGGTTGATGAAAACGACGCGTTAGCTTTTGGCCCGGGTATGGGGCTGAGCAGAGCCATTCGATCGATTCTTGAGATTCTCCTTGAACAGCCATCATTACGGCTTCTCATCGATGCCGATGGCTTGAACAATCTGGCCCGTCTGAAAAACTGGCCCGCCAAACGCAAAGCGAACCTGATTCTTACGCCGCATCCCGGCGAAATGAAACGCCTGTGGTCGGGATTATTGAGACAGACGCTTCCAACAGACCGCCGGGAGCAGGCGACAACATTTGCCCAGCAGACCGGGAGCATCGTTGTTCTCAAAGGCGCCGGGACGGTCGTGACCGACGGCGAGAGAATCTATGTGAATCAGACGGGCAATCCCGGCATGGCGACCGCCGGTTCGGGGGACGTCCTGACCGGTGTGATCACGGCGTTGATGGGGCAGGGCCTGAGAGATTTCGACGCCGCGGTTCTCGGCGTTTACGTCCACGGCTTAGCCGGTGACATCGCCGCCGAAAAGCTCGGCCAGATCAGCCTGATTGCCACGGACATCATTGAGGCTTTAAGCGCTGCGTTTATGAGTAGTTAGACGCCGTTCGGCTGCGATCTATTTTATTGCATTCAATCACAGAGCCGTTATAATAACGACGATTTCAATGGAATTGTGATAGAAGATTAAATTCGAGGAAAGGAGTTGCTATGGAATTTGGCTTCTTGGACATTGCGGTTTTTGTCGGCTTCATCGCCGCGGTGATCACCGTCGGGCTATTGAAGAGCCGGCACGAGAAGACCAGCGAAGATTACTTCCTGGCCGGTCGCGGCCTCAAATGGTGGCTGATCGGATTCTCGCTGATTGCCGCTAACATTTCCTCAGAGCAGTTGGTGGGTATGAGCGGCAATGCGGCCAGTCACGTCGGTCTGGCGATTGCCAGCTATGAGTGGATGGCGGCGGTCACGCTCGTCGTCGTAGCATTTGCCTTTCTCCCGTATTTCCTGCGGGCCGGTATCTATACCATGCCTGAATTTCTGGAAGTGCGCTATAACGGGACGGCGCGAACGATCATGGCCGTAGCGACGCTCTTCATCTACATGATTCTGTTGGGTTCGGTGACCTACGCCGGAGCGCTGACGATCAACACGATGGCGGGGAAGATGGGCTACGATGTCTCCGTGGCAAGTGCGGCTCTCGTCATCGGTCTCATTGCGATGGTGTATGTAACAGCCGGTGGATTGAAAGCGTGCGCATGGGCGGACCTGATCCAGGGCAGCGCCCTGATCCTGGGCAGTGCGGTTGTTATGATTTTTGCCTTTAAAAAGCTCGGGGCTACGACGGATGAGCTGGCTTTTGTTGAAAACGTCAAGACCGGCGCCGTGGGATTAAAGACCTTTACCCAGGATACCGGCGCGATCGACCGTTTCTGGGAGCTGAACAAGGTGCGGATGAACATGTTCCTGCCCGCGGATGACAAAGTGTTACCCTGGACCGCCCTTTTGCTGGGATTATGGATACCGAACTTCTATTATTGGGGCTTGAACCAGTATATCACGCAACGCACGCTGGCGGCTCACTCGTTGTCCGAGGGACAGAAGGGTATTGTATTCTCCGCATTCATGAAGCTGTTGATTCCCTTCGTCGTCGTGATTCCGGGCATTATCGCCTTCAATCTCTTCTCGGAGGACATGCAAAATCAGTCGGTTGGCGATAATGCTCCCGTACTCGCCAAATACATGATCGCCAACGATAAAACTCAATTGGTGGAGGTTGTCGAATCGCCGAGCGAGGAGGCAATTACAAATTGGCCGCGAAGTAAGTTCATGATCGCCGTTTATCCGGATGACGGTGCTTTAAAAGCCGTCAAGACGACGAATCCGTTCGTCCTTCCTCTAACGCAGAAGGCATTTGACGGACTGGAAGTAACCGAATACACCGTTTTTGAATCGGACGATAAATCATGGAAGGCGGCGTTCCCGGAACTGGCCGTCGAATTACAGACGTTCAACGAGTCGGTGACGGCCGCCGCGGAGGCCGCCGGCGTTAACGTCACCAGTGAAAAGTTTATCGCCTATAAATACGACACGGCCCTGGGACAACTGCTCAGCAGCGTCCTGCCTCAGAAGTCGGGTTTAGTCGGCTTCGTGCTGGCAGCCTTATTGGGGGCGATTGTCAGCTCCCTGGCGGCCATGTTGAACGCGGCCTCCACCATTTTCACAATGGATATCTTCAAGAAGTATATCAATCCCGAGGCGGGACAAAAGTCGATGGTGCTGCTCGGGCGAATCTGTGTTGTCGTGTTCGCCGTGATTGCCATATTCCTGGCGCCGCAACTGGGCGATCCGAAGATCAGGAACAGTATCTTCACCGTCATTCAAGAAAGCCAGGGCCTGATTTCGCCCGGTATTCTTGCGGTCTTTGCATTCGGTTTGATCGTCCGTAAGGCGCCGCCGATCGCCGGTGTCGTCGGATTATTGACGAATATTGTTTCATACGGCGGCATGTACCTGATGGGCCGGTACAAAATCGGCCCGGAGATTCAGTTTTTGAACCGGATGGCGATTTGTTTCGGCCTGTGTCTTCTGATCATGGCCATCATTACCATCGTCAAGCCGTTGGCGAGGCCGATTGAATTCGAGCGGAAATCACAGGTGGATCTCACTTCATCCGGTGGGGCCAAGATCGCCGGGATTGTCGTGGTCGTAATCACGTTAATTTTGTACTTCCTCTTCAGCCCGATTGGGCTGGCGAAATAGGGAGGATTTTTGAGAGTAATACGATGGAGCTAACGAAAGAAGGACAGGCGGCGCTGGATATTATCCTGAAAGCCGCGAAGGATAATCGTATCGACGTCAAAGGCGGCAAGATCAGAAGGACGTCATCGAGATTTTGTCTGGGAGTCGAGCACGGTGACTATAACGGTACGGAATTGTTCGGCGTCGGTACCGACCGGTTCATCTGGTTAGCCTATAAACCCAACGGCACAAAAAAAATCAGGCTCTACAGCGCAAATTTTCCGGATGACGGTGTTATCGAGTTCGAACATGACGACGTACCCGAGCCGAAATCGGAAAGTACCGCGGCGACCTGGGGTCGGTTCCCCTACGGCATCGACTATATCCTCAGGCGCGAAGGATATGATCTATCGCAAGGGATTGACGGTGTGCTCTACGGAAACATCCCCGGCGGCGGAATGAGCCGCTCCGCCTCTTTATGTAACAATCTGATTTTGTCCCTTTTCGACGCCAACGGGATCGAGGTGGACAACAAGCTGAAGATTGTGGACCTTGCCCAGGCCGTAGAGAACGATTACATCGGCTCACCCTGCGGGAAGCTCGATCAGACGATGGTTTTGTTTGCTCGTGAGGGAATGGCGACATACTACAATCCAAAGGACCGCTCGATTGACTATGTACCAATTGGCGCCGGGGCGGTCGATTTTCGGATCGTTGTTCTCGATACCGGTACGGACCGGCCCGGCTTAGAGAAATCGACGTACAAGATCCGCCGGGACGAATGCGAGAAGCTCGTAGCGATATTGCAGAAAGCGGATTTCGATATATCGTGCCTTGCGGATATTAAAGACGGCGCCCTCTATGAGAAGGTGATGGGGCAGTTTGGGAAGACGTATCCGGATTTGTGTAGCCGGTTGAAGTATATTTTCGGCGCGCAGAAGCGGTTTTATCAAATGCTCGAAGCTTGTAAAGCCGGGGATATCGAGACGGTCGGTAAGATATTCCGAGCCGACGGGATTGGGCTGCGAGATGATTATAAAATATCCGGGCCGGAACTGGAGACGATGTGCGATATCGTCCGAACCGTGCCGGGCGTTTTGGGCGAGCGAATGCTGGGCGGCGGCGACAAAGGTGCTTCGGGCGCCCTGGTTCGCGCCGACAGCGTTGAAGCCGTTAGGAAGGCCGTCGATACGGCCTATCCGCGAAGTTGTCCGGGTTATACCGAGAAGTACGCCGTTCACGTCTGCAAGGTTGTCGATGGTGTACGCGTTTACGAAGGTTTACTATAACAGGGGCTACGGCGATTCATGTCGGAAACAAGCACGTCATCCAGGAGAGGGGTGTTTGACGCCGTTATTTGTTCCAACAGGCCAATCGGGCCGGGATTCTGCCGGATTCGGCTGGAATTCACCAACGAAGGTGCGAAAGCTTTCGCACATTTTGATCCTGGGCAATTTGCCGAATTGGATCTTTCCAATGTCGCCCTGCCGGCGCCGGAGCTTATCCCTGAAACCCTGCGCGATGCAGCTAATCGGAACATCTTGCTTAGACGGCCCTTTAGCTTTTGCGAGGTGACTTCAGAACGTGACAGGGCGTTTGCCGAGCTTCTCTACTGTGTCGTCGGACCTGCGACGTTGCGAATGACAACATTATCTCCCGGCGATTCGATCAGCGTCATCGGACCCCTGGGCAATGGATTCCGTGTCCCGGAGGAAAAGAAACGAGTCCTTTTAATTAGCGGAGGCATGGGCACGCCCCCCTTGCAGCATCTGGCCCAGGTTCTGGGTAGCCGGGCTGGTTTTGAAGTCATCGCTTTCGCCGGCGCCAAGACGGCCAAAGCCTTGCCCTATGAGAGCCGGTTGGACGAGATTTCACAACAACTGGGATTTTCACTGCCCGAATATGCCCGTTACGGCATCGAATCGCTGATCGCCACGGACGATGGCTCGGCCGGCTATCACGGGTTCGTGACGGATTGCCTCTTGCAGTGGCTGGAAGAAACAAACCCGCCTTCCGAGGAGACGATCATCTGCGCCTGCGGACCCGAGGTCATGCTGGCCAGGGTAGCCGAGATTGCTATCGAAAAGAACATCGACTGCCAGGTTAGTATGGAGCGAAGGATGGCCTGTGGGATCAATCTGTGCCAGGGCTGTGCCATCGAATGTCGAGTCCCCGGCTCGAATGAGACTGTTTACAAAATGTGCTGCCAAGACGGTCCCATTTTTGATGGGAGAGAAGTTGTCTTCTAATCCCTGGAAGCTTTCTGATCGTTTTTCAGCTTCTTTATTGCTTCAAGTTGTGAGATAGCCTGCCTGTCACGAGGGCGATTCATTGCCCTTTTCGCTTTAATCAAGGCATCTAAACTGAGAACGCGCATCTTTTTATCTTCAACTTCAATGAATTCACTTTCTTGCTTGACTTGTTTATAATCACCCAGACCATCAACAAAACTCAGGCAGTCCAATTGACCTACGTTCGT
>CAYZAT010000114.1:0-12052 GCA_964476475.1 uncultured Pirellulales bacterium | reverse complement strand
TGACCTCATTTATGTGGCGGAACTACAGTCTGTCGAGCGGCTCAATTTAAGTCACAATCCCATCACCGATAAGGGACTCGAATACCTGGCCACAATGCCAAATGTCTGGATTTTGCGCATTGATAATACAGAGATCACCGATCAAGGAGTGAAACATCTGGAGCGGTTTCCAGCACTCAAGGTTCTAAAGCTCGCCAACACACAGATTACGGATCGGAGTGTTGAAATACTGACCGGTCTGGATCAGTTAATGCGTCTCAATTTGGGCGGCTGTTCAATTACTGATGAGAGTCTTAGAACCATTGCGAAGATGGAACATCTCACGTTGCTTGAGATCATGAATACACCGATTACGAATGAAGGCATGGTGTTTCTGAGACATGCCCCTTCACTGGAAGATTTATGTCTGCACGGCACAAAGATTGACGATGGTGCAACCGTTCACCTGGGCCAAATGCAAGGACTCAGACATTTGCGAATCGGTGGGACACAAATCACCGATGTCGGTCTGGCCAACCTGGCGAAACTCACACAATTGGAAAGTTTAAGCTTGGGACCACATGTTACAGATATAGGCTTGACTCATCTGGTTAATATGAGCCAGTTGCGGACACTCCGGTTGCGTCATGTTGTTACAGATGCCGGCCTGATCCACTTGTCAAACCTCGTTAATCTGAAAATTCTTGATATGTTCGATGCCCTCGTCACGGATGAGGGGCTGATACACATAGTGAATCTTTCAGCTCTTCAGCAATTGGGACTCAACAAGTCTTTGATCACCGATAATGCTGTGCCGTATCTTTCAACTCTAACCTCACTAAGGAGACTGGATATCCGTGACACACTGATCACTCTTTCCGGGCTGAAAAAGTTAAGGGAAGCGTTACCCGGGTGTCGTATTAACAGTAACTTAACCGGCAAGCTCAACTGACGTGGAGGCCGTAGAATGGAAAAAAGGATACTCTTTGGATGTATTGCTGTGATGAGTCTGCTCGTTCTGGTTTCAATAGCCGGGGCGCAGGATGAGCAATGGCTGCAATACCACAGCGAGCGGGAGGCGGATCGGATCGTCGGCGATATGACGTCGGCCCGTCCGAACTCGGTTTCCGGTACGCCCGTCCAGTTGCCACAGACCAAGGCGGATAATCCTTATTTCGCAAAATGGTCCACACCGATGGTGGATAGCGGTTTTCTTTGGATGGCTGTGGATCGGAGCAGTGAAAACGGCCCGTGGGGTCAGTTGTATATCGACTCGAACGCGGATGGGAAGCTGGACGACGAAACCGCCACAACGGCGTATCGCACCGAACGATCCAGCTCTTATTTTGGCCCAGTGAAAGTTGTCTTTGAGATTGAGGATGGGCCGGTCAGTTATCATCTGAATTTCAGAGTCTATACGTCCAACAACCAGGTTCGGCAAGTGTACGCATATTCGGGCGGCTGGTATGAAGGCGAGATCACCGTCGAAGGCCAAAAGATGTATTGCATGCTCATCGACTATAACGCCAATGGAACGTTCAATGACGCATCCCGTGAACCCAGCGGCTGCGACCGCGTTCGGATCGGTAGAAAAGGTACGCGGGATACCGGTTATGTCGGTAAATATGTAGAAGTCGAAAGCGCGCTTTATCGAGCGGAAATTGCGCGGGATGGCGCATTCATCAAACTGACGAAGGCCGAAGAGGTGAAATTCGGAGATGTCCGTGTGCCGGAAACGATCAAGGATTTTTCCGCCGGTGGGGAGAACGGCTTATTCACCCGCAAGCCGGACAAGGGCCTGGCATCGCTCCCGGTGGGATCATATCGCATCAATTCCTGGTCTATCGAACGCACGGATGACAAGGGCGTCAAATGGCAATTAGCCGGTCGTTATTTCAATCAAGGGGCGGATTTCGAGGTAACGGAAGGGGCTGAAACGTCCTTAGAGATCGGCGAACCGGTGAAGGCGAGTCTGAACGTGAGACAACGCGGCGACAATTTCGAGTTCACGAAATTGCTGCGCAGCAGATTAGGCGGATATATCGACTTAATCCGCTCCGGGCGGAGCGCGCGGGATTTGTGGAAAATGGAGGGCAAAAACGAAGAGGGAACCTTTGCCAAGCTCTATCCGCTGCCGGAACAGTGAGGTCCCGACCGCTCGCTCTCGCGTCGAGAGCTTCAAAAAATCAATGGCCCGTTAACCTTCACCCTTCAACCCCTGGGTCCGTTTAAATACGAAACGAAGCCATATTTACTGGCCCTGGGAGGCATCAAAGTACCTGAATCGAAACGCAAATTGCTAGCCTGGTGGAAGCTGGACGAAAGCGACGGCAACGAAGCCGAAGATGCGTCGGGCAACAATCATTTCGGAATGCTCGTCGGGGAGCCGCAGTGGCTGCCCGACGGCGGTAAGGTGGGCGGCGCATTGAAATTCGACGGCGTCGATGATTACGTACAGACCAGTTATACCGACGATCTACCCATATGGACGATTTCGGTCTGGGTGAAGAGTCCCGCCTCCCCGACGTCGGAAGGTCCCAGTGCGGTGGTTAATCGGGAGAATACTTATCAGATCAACTGGGACCACCAAAGTGAAGTTTTCCGCGGTGCGGCAGGTGTACAAGTTGGCGGAGAGTGGTATGCCGCAGGCTTTGGAGATTTGCAGCCCAATACGTGGTATCACCTTCTGGTGAATTATGACGGAGAGAGCCTCAAGGCGTACAAAGACGGCGCCCTGGTCACGGACACATCCGGTCTTTTTGGGAACCCGTATGCCGAACAGGCCACGCTGACGCTGGGCAGGCATGCTTATGACAGGGAACCCGAGAACCACTTTGCCGGTCTGATTGATGATGTCCGAATCTACAACTACTCTCTGGCCGAGACCGAAGTGGCTGCGTTGTATTCCCGCGAAACGTCACCATCGGCACCGAAAACCGAAGTTCTCACCGCGAGCGATCCTGAGCCTGGGGCAAGCAAGAATTGGATACCGGTTTCGATCATCGTTGTTTTAGCACTCGGCGCCGCCGGATGGGTGACTTTCAGGAAAAAAGCCGCGAGTTAAATCAAGGCAAACGTGCAATCATAAGGTGTTATAAAGGAGAGGGAGAGATATTATGCGCAAACTTTGGATATCGATATTCTACATCGGCCTCGGATTTTACTATCTTACAAACGTGCCACTAATACACGGACAGGAAGAAAACGCAGCCCAAGATCGTTCTACCGGTGAATGGATCATGGAATTCTATGTCGTCCACCGGGGGCGCGGAGAGCCGTTGCCGGACGTAGTTCTGACGGTAAGGGCTTCGACGGAGAATTTCAAGAGGCAGGAAACGTGGGAAGAAAAGACGGATTCACGAGGATTGTGTCGGATCAAACTGCCCGATTTTCAGATCGAGACGCTCCGGCTCTATCCAAAAAAGGAAGGATTCGTTCCCTTGTTCATTATGTGGAGAGGGATACCCACACTGCCCGAGGTTTTTACCGTTGCGATGGAGCCGAGTACCACCATCGGGGGCGTCGTTCGAGACGAACGGGGCGATCCGATCGAAGGCGTCGAAGTGGGTGTGCATTATCAAACGCCGGAGCCCGATGCAGCGGAAAACGTCCATGTGGAAGTGATGATTCATAATGCCATCGAGACGGATATCAGAACGGATGCGTCGGGACGATGGACATTCGACAAGATGCCCGCCGAGATCGATGAAAATGAGTTGCGCATTTTCCTGAAACATCCGCGATACATGAGCGATCAACCACGTCCCGGCTACATCCCACGACCCATTACGCGCCAACCCTCGATTGACAGCCTGCGGGACTTCAGCGCCGTCATGGTCATGACAAAAGGACTTGAAGTGACCGGCAAAGTTACCAACAAACGGGGCAAGCCCATCGCCGGGGCGAAGATATACGATTCACGCGACTACTGGCGGCGCTCGACCGAACCGGCGGCGGAGACAAACGCTCAGGGGCAATTTCGAACGAACGCTAGTCCCGGGAGAGTCACCTGGACCGCGCAGGCACCGGGCTATGCCCCGGACCTGAGAGTCATCCAAATCAAAGCGGGTATGAAACGGATTGAGTTTCACCTGGAACCGGGTAAGGTGATTGAAGGGAAGGTTACCGATCAAGCGGGCAAGCCTATCGGGGGAGCGGTTTTGTGGGCAGAGACCTGGAGAACAGAGAGGAGAAGGTTACATCTGGAGGCCAAAACGGATGCCAGGGGCAATTTCAAGATTACGGATGCCCCTACCGATGAGGTTACTTTCGACATAGGTAAAGAAGGGTATATGCTTCTTGAGAACTATCCGATGGAGCCCGGCGGCCGGAGGTATGATATAACGCTCCGCCCTACTTTAAAAGTGCGCGGTGCGGTGGTCGATGCGCAGACGGAGCGGCCCATAAACCAGTTCAAGATAATGAAAGGGATTGATCCTGAAAACGGCCGGGGACTTTCATGGCAGGAATTCGACGTGCGGGCATTCACAGGCGGTCGATACGAAACCGAAATCCGACAGGAGACATTTACCTATCGTATTCGTGTGGATGCGGAGGGGTACCGGCCCGGCCTCTCGCACCGCATCCGTCCGGATGAGATTTCGGAAAGCCAAATCGTTTGCGATTTCAAGTTAGTCAAAGCTTCGCTCATTAAGGGCGTCGTTCTCTCGCCCGAGGGCACGCCCTTGCCTGACGCCGAGGTGATTATTGCGACGGACTGGCTGCGAATTTTGAACGGCAAGATCGACCCGCGCTCTGCGGGGAAACATCGTGTTCTTCGTACGGATACAAACGGCGAATTTCATCTTGAGCCGCCCTTAGGGGCCTACGCGATGATTGTGCTTAGCCCGCAGGGATATGCCAGGATCACGCCGGATGAATTCACATCTTCACGAAGGATCACCCTTTCCCCATGGGGATGCATCGAGGGGATGCTGCGCATCGGCGCCAAGCCCGGCGTGAATCAGCTCATTGCTTTCTGGCCCGAATCGAATCGGCTGCGGGAGCAACCCAATATCGATTTTGGGTACGAAGTGCGAACAAACGAAGATGGACGTTTTGATTTTCCTCGTGTCATTCCGGGTAAAGGAACCGTCGCCCGGGCAATGCCTGTTGACGACATCGCTCGACGTTTAAGCTATCATATCGATCTTGACGTCAAATCGGGTGAGACAACCCGTATCCAAATCGGGGGGACCGGGAGGCCGGTCATCGGCCGAATCGTCATACCCGAAATAATTAGGAACCTATTCGATTGGCAATATACCTACGGCATTCTGCGAATTTCTTCCCCCATCAATCCGCCGTATAAAATTATAGGCTTGGAATTTGACAAGGACGGTTCGTTCCGTACCGAGGACGTTCCCACCGGAGAATACTGCTTGTCCATGCAAGTTTACGGGCCTCCTCCAAATACTCGAAGAGTTCGGGGCGAGATGATCGGCGTATTGAGTCGAGTTTTTACTGTCCCGGAGATGCCGGGCGGCCGGAGCGACGAACCTTTGGACCTCGGTGCGCTGGAACTTCAGGTCATTGGGAAATCAGAACTCACGCCCTCCCTGGTCGGTAAGCCTCTGCCCGATTTGTCTGGCATAAATATCGCTCCGTCGATGGAACAAGCAGACGGTAAAATGATCCTGACCTGCTTTTTCGATATGAATCAACGGCCATCCCGTCGGTGTATCAACCGACTTGCCGAACAGACTGAAAAGCTCATGAAAAAAAGGCTGATCATTATCGCCGTGCAGGCATCAAAGGTGGATCAAGACGCGCTTGATGAATGGGTGAAGAAGAATAATATTGACTTCCCAATAGCTATGATCCAGGGCGATGAGGAGAAAACTCGCTTCAACTGGGGCGTCAACTCACTGCCCTGGCTGATTCTTACGGACAAAAATCATATCGTTGTGGCAGAAGGATTGGTTTTAGATGAACTGGACGACACGGTAGCTCAAATGGGTGCCAAAAACTAAGATTTGCAGGAAAAACATAGCAAAACACAACGAAAATCTGTAACATTTGGCTGGGATTCGCGTCTTGTCTTACATGCGGAAACAAAGGCTTTCGTTTCAACTAAAAATGAACGGTACTTGGAGGTCTGGTAAAATGGGAAAGAAGATCCATCTTCTGCTCGCCATAGGGATCGGCCTTTTCGTCTTAACACCAATAAATAGAGCACAAGACGAGCAATGGCTCCAGTATCATTCGCAGCGCGAAGCACATCGGATGATGCCCGAAATGGGATATACAACCCAGAATGCGACGACAGACAAGCCACAAGATGTTAATCTGCCACAATTTAAGACACAAGCGCCGTTTTTCGTCCGGTGGTCCACGCCGATGGTTGAATCCGGCGGCCTGTGGATCGCCCTGGACCGGACGAGCGAACAGGGAAAGCGGGACTTGTTGTATATCGACTCCAACGGAAACGGCCATCTCGACGATGAAGAGGTGGTGAAAGCCTATCAGACCGACCGGAATTATACCTATTTTGGGCCCGTGAAGGTGGTTTTCGAGGTCGAAGACGGGCCGGTGACGTACCATTTGAACTTCCGATTTTTCGACTATAACGAGCGAAACAGGCGGCTGTATATCTATTCGGGCGGCTGGTATGAGGGCGAGGTTACGATCGCGGGCCAGAAGAAGTATTGCGTGCTGATCGACCACAACGCCAATGGAACGTTTAACGACAAGTCTGTGAACAGTCGCGATTGCGACCGGATCCGGGTCGGCACAAAAGGAGCACGCGATATGGTTTGGGTCGGCGATTATCTCGAAATCGACGATGTCTTCTACAATATTGAGATTTCCCCCGATGGGGCCTTCATCGTACTCGCCAAAGCGGAGGATTTGAAATTCGGCACGATTCGCGTGCCCGAAACAATTACGGAATTGACCGTGGGCGGCGAAAATGGGATGTTCATGCTGGAGCCGGACGATGGAGTGGGCAAGCTTCTGGTCGGAACGTATCGCATCGACCACTGGGAAATCGACCGCAAAGATGATAAAGGTCGAAATTGGACATTGCGGGGTAGCTCTTTCGGTGATCGTGGGGATTTTGAGATTACCGAGGGCGCCGAGACGTCCCTGGAGATTGGTGAGCCGGTGAACGCGAATTTGAGTGCGCGCCTGAACGGTGAGAATTATGAATTCTCTAAAAGTCTTCGGGGTTCGCTGGGGGAATATGTAAGACTCTCTTCAAGCGGGCGAGATATTAACAATCTCTGGAAAATGAAAGCCACGAATAAAGAGGGAACGTATGAAAAACTCTATCCGATCCCGGACCAATGAGGCCCCGAATGTCAGCTCTCGCGTCGAGAGCTTAAAAAAATCAAAGGAACGCTCGCTTTTAGCCTGGAACCTATGGGTCCGTTCAAGTTCGTGAGCAAGCCGCTTATACTGGCGCTGACGCCCGTGGAAATCTCTCAAGCAGAGCGTCAACTGGTGGCGTGGTGGAAGTTCGACGAGACCGAAGGCGAAACGACGAACGATGCATCCGGCAACGATTTAAACGGTACGCTTGTCGGTGCGCCGCAATGGCAACCGGAGGGCGGTAAAGTCGGCGGAGCGCTGGTGTTCGACGGCGTCGATGATTATGTCGATTGTGGATATCAGGAAAGCATGAATCTTACCCAAGCCGTTTCGGTATCGGCATGGATTAAGCTGGCCGGCCCCGCCGAAGATCAGAAGATTGTCAGCAACCAGGATAACCTCTCCGGCGGCTTTAAAGTCTCCATCTTTAATAATAAGATCGAGTTGGAAGTCCGGGATTCCGGGAACATGCCCGCCCAGAACAGGTCTGTGGAAGGCGGAACCGTCCTGGAACCCGATGTTTGGTATCACGTTGTCGGAACGTATTGCCTGGGCGGTTCGATTAAAACCTATGTGAACGGAAAGCCGGACAGGGAAGTAGCCACTCAAAACATGCTCGGTGCTTCGGGCGGCGCATTAGTGATAGGCCGGGAGCCTTTTCAAAACTTGTACTGGTTCAAAGGGCTTATGGACGATCTGCAAATCTACAACTATCCTCTGTCCGAGACGGAAGTGGCGGGATTATTTTCCGGCCAGCTTCCATCGCTCGTAGCACAAGTCGAAACCCCAACGCTCAGCCCGGAAGAACAAACGGAAGGGAACAACTGGATACCGGTTACGGTGATTTTGGCCGCTGTGATCGCGGCCGCCGCTTTAATTGCACGAAAAAGGAAAACGACAGCTTAGACAACGCTGTCAAGAAGTCAAAAAACGACATATAGTATTGAAGAAAGGTTATTATGCACCAACATTGGATTGGGATTCTATGCATCAGTGTCGCAGCGATTGTCCATATGAGTGCCGCCGAAATCCGGAGCGCCGAAAGCAAAACAGGACAAATCACCTGTACCGGTAAGGTCCTTGACGAACAAGGCGGCGCCATTGCCGATGTTAACATCAAGCTCTATGCAGTGGAAGTCGAACTCGGCAGTCTTTCGTACAATTTGAAGTGCACTCAAGAGAGCACAAGCGACGCCGAGGGTCGTTTTACACTCCAAAGCGCGGCCGGTGACAGCGTTTACTCGGAGCAGGCCATTATCCTGGCGGACAAAGAAGGATTGGCGCTCGGGTGGGCCAACTGGCGTTTACGTGAGAATGCGAGCGTCGAGATCGCACTCGGTCCGCCGAAGGTTCTGGCCGGGACCGTGGTTGATGAAAACGGCAATCCTGTCGGCGGCGCAGAGGTCGGTATTTCATTTATGTGGATTCAAACCGATGGGCAACCGCAATATATCGTCGGCAATATGTCACTGGAATTGCTGACGACTCAGACCGATACCGAGGGAAAATTCTCATTTGATCGCATTCCCGACAAGGCCTCCGCCGAGTTTATCGTCAAGAAGCCGGGCCGGGCCACGATCAGCACGTTCGATCCTCAGAATTTCCGGGGAGGGGCTTTGCAATTCTCCAGCGGGCAAACCGATATTAAAATCACCCAGCCCGTCGGAGCGAAGGTCGAAGGGATCGTCGTCGAGAAGGCAAGCGGCAAACCAATTGGCGGCATTCGTTTGATGGCCATGCGAGGCCAGAACCAACCGAATTTCGGACTGGAGCCGGTTGTCTCTAAAGAAGATGGAACGTTCAGTATCGATGGTCTTGCGCCGGGGGAGCATTTGTTGCAGATCGCCTCGCTTCCCTATCAAGAGTCGGATTGGATATCTGAGCCGGTGGACGTTGTCACGGAAGCGGGCAAAACGAAAAGCGGCGTGAAGGTGGAAGTAATAAAAGGCGGCGTTCTGGAGGTGTTGCTTACCGATTCCATCAGTAAGCAGCCCATCGACCAGGCGACGGTTTCCGTTCAACCGTCCGGCGGCGGCACCGGGGCCGCGGGCCAGACGGATAAAACCGGGATTGCCCGTATTCGTTTATTACCTGGAGAATATCGAATCGTTTACATCAATAAGCAAGGGTATTCGCGAGTGAGGACGGAGGAGGAATTAATCACAGTCGAGGACGACAAGACGGTTCACGTCGAGCATCAGCTTTCCGGCATGCCGAAGATAACCGGTATCGTGCGCGATGATCAGGGCCGGCCTGTTGAAGGTGTCACGATGAAAGTCTGTCCGATGGGGCGACAGGAGACAGTTTCGGATGCAGAAGGGAAATTCGAGGTTAATTGGGACCCGGGGAGTTGGCACAACAGAGAATTGCCAATGATGATTTTTCTTGCTCGACACAAGGAACGCAATATGGCCGCGGCGTTGGAAATAGACGAGAACACGCGCACCGTTGACGTTACCCTCAAACCCGGCGTTACGATCACTGGTAAAGTCGTAGACCCCAACGGTAAAGGTATCCCCAACGCATCCCTGCTGGTCATGATTCGGGGGCAACGATGGGGTTCGTCCATCGAACACAACCTGATGGCCGACACCGAAGGACGTTATGAAATCAAGGCCCTGGCGCCGGAAAGTAAATATAGTGTTGAAGCCAGCGCCAAGGGTTTCGGTCGATGCCAAATCGAAGCGGAGACCGACCAGGCCGTGGATCATCGACTCAACGTGGAGACCATAATTCTGTCGATGGCGAACCTCTCAGTGACCGGTGTGGTTGTGGATAGTGACGATAAGCCCGTTTCCGGCGCGGATGTGTCCTGTTATGGCGATAATCAGCCCCGCAGCCGCGCCCGAACCGACGCGAGGGGGCAATTCACGCTGGAGAACGTCTGCGAAGGGAAAATCCGCATCAGCGCCAACAAAAGCGATTCCTCCTCACGCATGTATGGTTCAATTGAGACCGAAGGCGGAGCGACAGACGTCCGAATTGCAATCGGTCAAAGGGGCTCCTCGACACGTTATCAACCGAAGCGGCCGCCTTCGCTTATCGGAAAGCCCCTACCGGATATCAAAGCCCTGGGTATTCCGGGGGATATCGAGGGTAAAAGGGTGCTCGTCTGCTTCTGGGACATGCAACAGCGCCCCTCCCGGCATTGCTTGCTGCAAATAGCTAAGATGGCGGAAACACTTAAAGCCACAGGCATTGCGATTGCCGCCGTACAGGCAACCCCAATGGACCAAAACGAGCTGAGCCAGTGGGTGAAAAAGAATAAGATTCCTTTCCCGGTTGGGATGATCCGGAGCGACGAAGAGAAAACGCGTTTTGCCTGGGGGGTTCGATCGTTACCCTGGCTGATCCTGACGGACCAAAATCATGTGGTCGTTTCCCATGGCTTTGGTTATCGAGATTTGGACGGTCAGCTTAAACAAGACAGCCCTTAATCTAAAGGAGAGCTATGATGCGAAAGAATTGGACAACATTTCTATGTGTCAGTCTGACGGTTGTCGTTCTCTTTCATTTACCCCCTGCTCGTAGCGCCGGGAACCCGGAAACAAAGCAAGTCACCTGCACCGGCAAAGTGATAGACGAACAGGGCCGGCCCATCGCGGGAGTGAACGTCAGCTTGCATGAGATGGTGTACGACGAAGATACCTATGCTTACAATCCGAAGCAGCTCGGAGACATACAGACCGGGGCCGACGGCGCTTTTTCCTTTACCGAGACCATTGAGAACAACCAATACCGATACGGCCACATTATCGCCGATAAGAAGGGATTGGCCTTAGGCTTTGACAACTGGAGCATGCGCGACGGGGACAAGGAGTTTGAGATCAAACTGGGCGAGCCGAAGGAACTGGCTGGAACCGTGGTTGACGAAAATGACAGGCCTGTTTCGGATGCCCAGGTACTCATTTCGATGCTGGTTCTCGGCGAAGGAAGGGAACGAAAAAATTTAACCGGCTTGGCCGGCCCGGAACTGCTCACTACGAAAACAAATTCAGCGGGAAATTTTACATTTACACGTATCCCGGCCGGAGCAACGGCGGAATTTATTATCGAGAAACCGGGCCGGGCAACGACCAGCACCTACAAACGTACCGGAGAGTCTTACCAAAAGCTGAATTTTACAGAAGGACAGAAAGACATCAAGCTGGTGTTGCCGGCCGAGGCGAAAATCGAAGGACGGGTCGTCGAAAAAAGCACCGGCAAACCGGTCGACAGCGTCCAAATAAGATATACGAACGGAGTGGAGGTTGGGTATTTCAGGCCGAAGGCGCTAACTTCAAAGGAAGATGGAACGTTTCGTATCGATGCGCTTGCGGCAATCCAATGTACCCTGGAGCTCGTTCAGCCTCGAGAGACGCTTCCGCATTGGGTGGCGGATCCGGTGGAAGTCGTCACCGAGGCCGGCAAAACGAAAAGCGACGTCAAGATGGAACTCAGCAAAGGCGGCGTGCTGGAAGTGAAGGTCATCGACGCAGTCAGCAAGAAACCCGTAGACAATACGAGTGTCGGCGTTAACCATCAGGCCAGCAATCGGTATTTTCACAGTCGTTCCAATGAAGATGGCATAGCGCAGATGCGGCTGATGCCCGGAGATTACCAGCTATCCTCCCTGTATAAACAGGGCTATTCACGGCAAAGGCTTCAGGAGACGTTTGCGATTGAAGAAGGCAAAACCGAACGTCTCGAGTTCGAATTGCTCGGAATGCCGAAGATCACCGGTGTCGTACGGGACGATAAAGGTGAACCGATTGAAGGGGTT
>CAYZAT010000113.1:0-12196 GCA_964476475.1 uncultured Pirellulales bacterium | reverse complement strand
GCGGACATGCTTTGAATTATGCCTATAACCTGTACCAAAAGACTCGATGGCGGGAATTATTTGGAAAGTTCTCAGACAAATATTCGACGTCCTATTACGCCCAGCCCTATTCGAGGCGTTTTGTGATACATCTCGAAGATAATTACGCCCAGGCCCATCCGGATGAAGATTTTGCCGAGACCTTCGCCGTTTGGCTGACGCCGAATGGTCGCTGGCAAGACAAATATCGAGACTGGCCGGTCATTAAGAAACTGCGATATATCGATAACATGATGAGAAGAATCAGCGCCCTGGCTCCTATGAATGCCGCCCAGGGCGTCCCGCCCTGGTCGGCCGCTCGAATGACGTCCACTCTGGCGGCTCACTACGAGCGCAAACGGAGAGTCCTCGGAAGTGAGTTCAAGGGATTTTATGATGATAGCCTCAAAGAGCTCTTTATGCAAAATCATTCCGGTTCACCGGCGCTTAAAGCCTCTCGACTTCTGCGTCAGAATCGCCGTCAGATCATCGACGACGTGACGCGATGGACGGGGCATCGAAAATACGATATTCATCAGTTGGTGAACAGGCTCATCGTGCGCTGCGAAAGCCTTAAGCTGTATAGCCATTCGAACCGGACGGATGACCTGATCGCCACGACCGCTTTGATCACATCCATCGCGAGCAACATATTCAGAGTCAGCAAGAAACGGCGTCGCTAATGATTTCACGAATGAATATTACTGTTTTAGTGGACGGTGCGATCGTTCCCGAGAATGACCGGGACTTTAAGGGCGATCCGGAAATTCCCAGCACGGAACATCACGTTATCCAGACACTGCGCGAGCTGGGACATGACGTCTCGATTCTGCCGGTGGAAGAAGACATTGCCGAAATCGTCAGGGTTCTCAGTGATCGAAGACCGGACCTGGTCTTCAACCTGACCGAGCAATTCGGGGGGGATCGGCGTCTCGACAAAAACATCGCCGCTCTGCTCGAGATCCTCGATATTCCCTTCACCGGAAGCGGGGCCGTGGGCTTGATGTTGTGCCGGGACAAGGGGCTCTGCAAACAACTTTTGAGTCTGCATAAAATCCGCGTCCCCGGGTTTGCCTTTCTCCCTTTGAACCGGGCTATTCGCGTGCCGAAAACGCTGCGTTATCCTTTAGTCGTTAAACCGGCGTTCGAAGACAGTTCCGAGGGCATCTCCAATGCTTCGCTGGCTGCAAACGAAGAAGCGCTTCGAGAGCGCGTTCAGTTTGTACACGACCGATGGGAACAGGCAGTCATCGCCGAGGAGTATATCGAGGGGCGCGAATTGTACGTGAGCGTTCTCGGCAACAAGAAGCTTGCTGTGCTTCCGATTCGCGAGTGTTTGTTCAATTCCGACGAGGCCAAGGGACCTCAAATGGCGACCTACCGGGTGAAATTCAACGCAAAATATCGCCGGAAATGGAATATCACATTCGGATTTGCCGAACTGGACCCGGCGATTGTCAAGAATGTCGAACGTATCTGTAAGAGAATCTATCGCGTCCTGCAGATTCGGGATTACGGGCGAATCGACCTGCGGCTAACCCCGGATAATAAACTCGTTATTCTCGAAGCCAATCCGAATCCGGATATTGCCTATGGAGAGGAATTCGCCGAGTCGGCGCACAGGGCGGGTATCTCCTACGGGAAGCTTATGGATCGCATCCTGCAAGTGGCCTTACGGAGATACGACTAACGATGGACAAAAGGACGATGTATGCTGCATTGCTATGATTTCATCTCTCCTCTGTCCTCTTTCGTATCTTGCAGGCGATATCCCGGTTGAATGATGGAACGGGGATTTGCGCGGGGCTTTTAACGAAAGAGGCTCTTTCGGTCCGAATGATTTCGCCTCTATACGTATCCCACCATTCGAGAAGATAGTCTCCAGGTTGCAGTTCTTGAATGGGGATTGTGGCTTCTTCAATGAGCGCTGGCCGCTTTTTATTGATGACCTGATTCCACCAGGTCGCCTGGCTATTAACAATCCAGAGGTAGACGCAGTCTTTGCCCTTGTACCCAAGCCACCTGAATTGATTATTCGACGAGGCGGTTAGGCTCGGATACAATCCAATAAGTGAAACGTCCTTGAAGAATTCCGCTAAAGGATGGTAATGACGATAGGCGTTTTGCCTGTCAAGCTGGTCCCACCACCAGAACATCGCCGTACCTGAAACACCGGTAAACGCTGAGGCCCAGAGTGAATTATGGAAATGCACGCCTTCGGTATCCTGCTTCATATGTTCACTAAGGCCCCATTTGGGTGTCGCCAGTCCGAATTCACCCATCAGGACCGGTTTGTTGGGCGCATGTGTTCTTAGAAACCGTGCTTTATCGAAAATCACCGCCACCTCATCTTTGAATTCCTCTTTTGTTTCGGGACGCATATAGTGATGCAACTGACCAACATCCAGAGAGCGAAGCCGGCAGTCTTTCGCCGAAGGGTGCCACGTGCTGGTCGTTCGCAGATGATGATAGATATCCGTCTTTTCAAGATATTCTCCGATCTCGGTATAAAAGCGACCGGTCGGCAACCCTGGATTCATCTCGTTGAAGTATTCCCAGGCAGCCACGTGCGTCGAGTAGCCCCATCGTGCTACGGCGTAGCGCATGAGTTTCTTAGCGTCCCGGATCGCCCCGTCGTATTCGGCACTCTTGTCATCGGAGAGTTGTTTCATGTACAGATCTCTCGTCAGTAGGCATAGCATTAAGTAGATGCCGTTTTTCCGGGCGGCTTCAACGAGTTCATCCAATAGAAAGCAATCCAGTTGATTATAGGAACCGCGTGTCGGACGGTTCACATCGGCTTCCCAGAGCAGCTCCGGTCCGTCGGGCGCTTCGGTGAGGGACAACGTGTCCAGCCAGATCGTACCTGAACCGACGAGACTCAAAGTCGTCCTGCCGAGCCAGAACTCATTCTCTCCAGTCACAAATTCTTGCCGAAACTCTTTCCATTCATTCCGGTTGCCTGTCTTGCAAGGTAGTTCCCAGCTATTCCGGCCGACGCTCACTCTCAGCGCCGTCGGCCCCTCGGCCATGAATCGCCCTGTGAATACATAGCGCGTTTCAGGTCGAAGTGCCACCGGATGGGAGGGTGAGACCGTAATAGAGCTTCTGTCATCGCTGTTTATCTTCACACATTTTCGGCGGGCCGCATTGGACGTCCAAAGCGTTTCAATCGGGACATCGCGATGCCAGGATCGATCCCAGGCGCTTTTTCTCGCCTCAATCGCCATGGCCCAGTCTTCGCAACAGGTCCAGATACGAACAAAGTTCGCCCCCTTGACGCTGAGTTCCTTGAATATCTCTTCGGCCTTTGTGAGGTTGACATATTGACTTTCACCGATGAAGGCCAGGTTCTGGCCGATGGCAAAAAACGGGCTGCCATCCGTGAATTCGAAGAAGCGCCGATCCTCCCG
Source organism: uncultured Pirellulales bacterium (assembly GCA_964476475.1). Classification (GTDB taxonomy): domain Bacteria; phylum Planctomycetota; class Phycisphaerae; order Sedimentisphaerales; family Anaerobacaceae; genus JAFGTG01. The sequence goes on along the minus strand of CAYZAT010000113.1, from coordinate 8,765 downwards.
GGATGCGCGGAGGAAGCCTTTGCTCGACGACCGGGCGCAATCGAATCGAATGCGGTCGGATTGAATGGTGCCGGTCCGATCTTTCAGTCTTGCCGTGGCGAAGTAGGTGCCCGTTTTCATCGGAGCGAATCGTGCTTTCCACGTACCCCGACCGACCGGGTAATACCAGTTCGCCCTGTTGCGGCCCTCATCCCGTTTTCGTCGCTCGTAGTCCTGACAGTAAAACGCCGGCAGCATGACTTGCTCTTCGCCGAGAATTTTCAGCAAGACCATCAGATCGACCACGTCCGGATCGAATGGATTTTCGTAATGACCATCGACACGAATCTCCAATTCCAGCTTTTCGTATTGGCCCACCTGTTTTTTCGAAGCTTTGATCCCGAGCGTCCGTGATGAGTCACCGAATCCGACGGTTGCTAAAGCACATGCGAGCGCAATAACGATTGAGATCGTTGTCATGATTCGTCTCATAGAGTGCTCCCGTCACTTTACTTGTACTCCCCGGCTCCGCAGATAATCTTTCAATTCCTGTATGTCGATCATGTGAAAATGGAACACCGAGGCGGCCAGCAGAACGGTGGCTCCGGCTTCTACGGCTTCATAAAAATGCTCTAACGTCCCGGCCCCGCCAGAGGCGACGATCGTCGCCGAGCACGCCTCGGCCATGGCCTTAATGACGGGCAGATCGTATCCCGTCTTGGCGCCGTCGCCCGCTTTGCTGGTCGGCAGGATCACAGAGACGCCGTAGCCGTCCACTTTCCTGGCCCACTCGATGGCGTCGGCGCCGGTGGCGGTCCGGCCTCCATCAACATAAACTTCATAGCCCGACGGCAACGATTCGTTCACATCGACATCGATCGCGACGGTCACCTTTTCCGGACCGAATTCGGCGACCATGGCCGGGATGAGTTCGGGCGTGCGGAAGGCCGCACTGCTGACGGAGACTTTGTCGGCCCCGGCGTCCATAACCTCTGCCGCCGAGGCGACGTCACGAATGCCCCCGCCCACCGTAAAGGGAATCGTTGCGGCGTCAGCGACGTTCTTAACCACTTCGAGCATCGTCGGTCGATTCTCGACCGTGGCCGTGATATCCAGAAGGGCCAGTTCGTCGGCCCCGGCCCGGCAGTACGCCTTGGCGCATTCGACCGGATCGCCGGCGTCCCGGATGTCCACAAAGTGGACGCCCTTGACCACGCGACCGTTTTGCATGTCCAGACACGGCATGATACGGATCGGCTTGTCCATAGATTTCTCCTTTTCTGAGTTTCTTGTTTCCATTTCAGATCGGGGCGAATTATACCAACATTTCACGTTCCTGCAATGAAACGCTTGAAGGGCCGTCAAATCTCGCCGATAAAGACAAAACCCGGCAAAGAAAATCAAAAAAGCCGTTACACGTCGGAAACAAGATGGCACTTATAAGTAAGTTTTGACAAGAAATCGGCGAATTGGTCGTGCTCGATGTAATCTCTTCGTGATAAACAGCCGATAACGGGGGATGAAAAGGTGGTTAAAGTTTTTGGAGGACATAGATTATGAACGGACAGAAATTACGATTCATGTTGGCCGGTGTGCTGACCGGGCTGCTTGGCGTCAGTGGGGTTTTCGGGTGTCCGAATGACAACTGCAATCGAGCGGAAGCCGTGGGTAATGTCACGAACCTGACTTTCGATACGAGGTCGGCGCGATTCGACGGCCCCGGCCATTGCATGGTCAGCCCGAACTGCTGGTACTGTTACACCGCCACGTGTACGGGCGAGGTCACGGTGAGCCTTCTGGGCAGCAGTTTCGATACCATGCTGGCGGTCTATAACGGGTGCGATTGCTATCCGGCCCTCGCCGACCTGATCGAGTGCAACGACGACGCAGCCGCCTCGCACCAGTCTCAAATTACCTTCACAGCGACACAGGGCGAGTCCTATTTGATCGAGGTTGGGGGCTACGGTTTCCAGACCGGCCAGGGAATCTTAAATATCAGTTGTGAGGGCGCATCGCCGCCGACCAAGGATGACTGCGCACAGGCCATCGCCGTCGGCGAAGTCACCGACTTGACGTTTGATACGACCAACGCGACGTTCGACGGTCCGGGTCTTTGCCTGGTGAGTCCCAATATCTGGTATTGCTATACCGCTTCGTGCACGGGTGAGGCGACGGTCAGTCTCCTGGGCAGCAGCTATGATACGATGCTGGCCGTCTATAACGGGTGCGACTGTTATCCGACCGACGGCGATCTGATCGGGTGCAACGATGACGCCGCGGGAACGTATCAGTCGGAGTTGACCTTTGACGTGACGTCGGGGCAAAGCTACCTGATCGAGGTCGGTGGCTATGGCTCCGGGACCGGTCAGGGCGTTTTGAATATCGCGTGCGAGGGCGCAGCGCCTCCGCCGGCGACCAAGGACGACTGCGCGAACGCGACGGCGATAGGAGAAGTCAAAAACTTAACCTTCGACACAACGAATGCGACGTTCGACGGTGCGGGGCTGTGTATGGCCAGTCCGAACGTGTGGTATTGTTACACCGCCTCATGCAGCGGCGACGCCACGGTCAGCCTTCTGGGCAGTGCTTACGATACCATGCTCGCCGTTTATGACGGCTGCGGTTGCGAATTGAAGCAAGGCAGCCTCATCGCGTGCAACGATGACGCCGGCGGGACGTATCAATCCGAAATCACTTTCACGGCCGTCGCAGGCGAGCAGTACCTGATTGAAATCGGGGGCTATGGTTCGCAAACCGGCCAGGGTGTGCTGAACGTCAGTTGCGAAGGGACGCCGGGGTCGTCCAACAACGACGATTGTGAGAATGCGATGGATATTGGCGACGTCAAAGACCTGGCGTTCGATACGACCGAAGCGACCTTCGACGGGCCGGGCCATTGCTTGACCAGCCCGAACCTCTGGTATCGCTACACCGCCACATGTACGGGCCAGGCGACCGTCAGTCTGTGCGGCAGCGCGTTTGACACGATGCTCGCCGTTTACAAAGGTGGAAATTGCTATCCAATGGCCGGCGGCTTGTTGGGTTGCAATGATGATGCGTGCAACTATCAATCCGAGCTCGTTGTCGATGTGATTGCCGGCGGCGTTTACCTCATCGAGGTCGGCGGCTATGGCAATCAGACCGGACAGGGCGTGCTGAATGTTAGTTGTGAGCCGCAGGTCCCGACCGAGCCGTACGACCTGGGCGACGCCCCGGACAGCACGAACAACATAGGCCAGATTATGTCGGCCTATCCTTCCCAGGGGCTTCTGCCCGTCCTCGTGCCGGCGAATTTCCCCACGGTCTATGACGACGGCACCGGCGCCGGACCTTTCGGACCGGTTCACGTCCGGGCCGGTGAGGTGGCCTTCTTGGGTTCTACCGTGACGTGGGAGAGCGAGGCCGACAGCGGCAGCGATCAGGACGGCCGCTTCAACATCCGGCCCGCAAACGACACCGCTGACCGCGACGACGGCGACGACGGTGTGATCTTCCCGGTCTCTTTCCCCCACTGCCGCTGGTCAACGTTCGACTATACCATGAACGTCGTCGAGCCGGGTACGGATCTCTGGGTGAATGTCTGGTGCGACTGGAACCGCGACGGCGATTGGGACGATACCATTGAATGTACCCAGGGTCTTGCGAAAGAGTGGGCCGTTCAGAACCAGCTCCTGTTCGATCTGCCGGCAGGGATCCATCGTATCACGACGCCGGCGATTCTTGCCTGGCATCCGCCGCAAGGACCGGAAGAAATCTGGATGCGCATTACGCTCTCCGAGCAGCCCTGGAAGGGCGGCAGCAACCCTGGTGAAGAAGGCAATGCCGGCTCCGGGCCCGAGGATAAATACGACATCGGCGAAACGGAAGATTATTACTTTGCCCCGGATACGAGCTTGACGGTTTGCGAAGACTTCAATGGAGACGGAGTCATCAACACGTCGGACCTCATCACATTCACAACGATGTGGCTTCAGAATTGTCCGAATTAAAGCACAAAAAAATATTAGGATTAACGGACTGATCCCAATAAACTCTTTGATACCGGCTGTGGGCGCTTAAAGCCCACAGCCTTTTTCCTGCGCCGGTTGACATTGCCGGACTAAGAATCGCTGCCCCTGGTTGACCAAAGAAATGCCCATTTCTCATGCAGCACCGAAGCCATCTGTTTCCGAACGGCGTCATATTTCGGATCGTCCACAGCATTGATATTCTCATGGGGATCTGAACGGTGATCGTATAATTCGGCGCCCGCCGCTTCCCTGGTGTCCCAGTTACACCATTCGGTATATCGATACCGTTCAGTACGGATTGAATAACCCATATAAGTCTTGCCGTCGGGTGCTTTCCAGATGCCCTCCCGCAGGAATTGGCTGAAAACGGCCTTTTTCCATGGACGCCTGGGATCACGCAACAGCGGCACCATACTCGTGCCGTCAAGATCGCGCGGAATCGCCAACCCCGCTAACTCGCATAAAGTCGGGTAAATATCGACAAACTCGACAAGCCTGTCGCTGTGGGCCCCTGCGGTTTGCCTGCCGGGAGCGCTGACGATCAGCGGGACACGTGTGTCTATGTCGAAGTTGGTCATCTTACACCAGCTTCGATGCTCGCCCAGTTTCCAACCGTGATCGCCCCACAAAACGATAAGGGTATTATCACGCAGCTTCAACCGCTCGAGCGCGTCGAGCAGCTTGCCGATCTGAGCGTCGATATAACTGACGGAGGCAAGATAGCCGTGCTTGAGCAAGCGCGTTTGTTCTTCCGTCAATTTTCCTTCAAAAGTACTCGATATCGTCTTGAAATCTGTATAGCCGCGAAGTTCCCTCAAATTGTTGATGGCCATGGGCGGCATCTTCCTCGGCAGGTAATCATTCTTAGCCAGAGGAATCTTATCGCGATCGTACATGTCCCAGTATTTTTTAGGGGCGTTGAAAGGCAAGTGAGGACGATAGTAGCCTACACCGAAAAAGAAGGGACAATCCATGTCGCTCAATTCCTTCAATTTCCTTACCGCCACATCTGTCTGAGCTCCGTCGTAATAAACATCATCCGGCGCGTCGATCATTTCGGTGGCACCGGCTTTGAGATACCACTGCCCATACCGGTCGATCCGTTCGTTCTGTCGGCCCTGAGCGATGAACTTTTTCTTGAGCTGCTCGATGATTGCCCGGTTTTCTTCGGTTCGATACACCGCATCAGGATCGAAGGGATAGCCGTCAATGTGCAATTTAGGTTCGCTCCAGGATTTCGGATCCTGGATCACGTTGTGGTAAATTTTTCCGATCGACGTGCAGAAATAACCTTGTTTCATGAAATACTGCGGGAGGGTGACAGCCTGAGGAATGTGGTCGCGGAAATCGGTATGAAGGTCCCAGACTTTGGTGCGATCCGGCCGTAATCCCGTCAAAAGGCTGGCACGCGAAGGATTGCAGACCGCCGATTGACAATAGGCCCGATTAAAAACGATGCCCTCGCCGGCCAAACGATCGATATTCGGGCTTTTGACGTGAGAGCTGCCGTAGCAACCCAACTCCGGCCTTAAATCGTCCACCGCGATAAACAGAACGTTCGGCCTGCCGGCCTTCGATGCATGCGTCAAATACCGGCATCCCGGGAAAAGCCCCGCTATCACAGCCGAACTGCTTATACATAAGAAATTCCGACGGTTCACTTTCATATGGTCTCCCTTTCCAAGGATCATAAGCACGTTTCCATCGTATAACATAACCACGTCAGAGGCAAAGATTTGTTGTCGCCAATGCGCTCTGGAAATGTTACCCTTCATCGTTGTTGTTCGGATACCGCTTGATAATAGTCTGATCAAACGAATAAGGAGATAGCAAGGTGGCAAGGAAAACATCCATTGGGTTTACGATGGTTTATTTACTAATGATGGCGGCTGTCCTTCCCCCGGCATGGTCGAAACCGGCCTATGAACCCGATTGGGTTTCTTTGTCGAAACACAGAATTCCGGAGTGGTTCCGTGATGCCAAATTCGGTATCTACACGCACTGGGGACCGGTGACCGTCGGTGCCGAAGATGGGCCCGGGGGCGTCCAGTGGTACGGGCGCAACATGTACAATCCTAAAAGCCCGACCTTCGATTACCATCGAAAAAAGTACGGAGACCCAAACACGTTCGGTTACAAAGATATCGTTCCATTGTTCAAGGCGGACAGATTCAATGCCGAGCAATGGGCGGAGCTCTTCGCCGCCGCCGGGGCGAAATTCGCCGGACCGGTGGCCATCCACCATGACAATTATGCCATGTGGGACTCGAAATTTACCAAATGGGACAGTGTAGATCAGTCTCCCAAACGCGACTTTACGGCCGAGTTAAGGCAAGCCATTCGCAAACGCGGCATGAAGTACATCGTGACGTTTCATCATGCCTTTGCCTGGCAATACTACGAGCCGGCCTATACGTTTGACGCCGCTGATGGCAAGCATGCAGGGCTCTATTGCAAGCCGCATGAACCGGGCGCGCCTCCGTCGAAGGCGTACCTCGATAAGTGGCTGGGGATGGTGAACGAGGTCGTCACGAAGTATGAGCCGGATCTGACGTGGTTTGACTTTGGTTTGAGCCGAGTGATTACGCCCAAGTATCAGCAGAGGATGTTCTCCGACTATTATAACTGGGCAGCAAAAAAGGGCGTCGAGGTCAGCGTCGCGCACAAACACCGCGACATTCACGAGCATACCGGTATTCTCGATTTCGAGCGCGGACGCGAAGATCGTCTCACCCCGTATCCCTGGCTGACGGATACCTCCATCGGACCCTGGTTCCATCAGAAATCCACGCCGTATAAGTCGGTCGATGACATCGTGGATGTGCTGGTCGATATCGTTTCCAAGAATGGATGTATGCTCTTGAATGTCGGCCCGGCGGCGGATGGGACGATTCCTTCCGAAGCCCAGAAGCTCCTTCGAGGCCTCGGCCGATGGTTAACGACGAATGGCGAAGCCATCTTTTCGACACGCCCGTGGAAGACTTTTGGTGAAGGCCCGACCCTTAATTCCGGCGGCGGTTTCAGCGAGAACAAAGACAAACCCTACACGGCAGAGGATATCCGCTTCACCCAGAGTAAGGAAGGCACAATCCTATATGTGATTGTGCTGGATTGGCCCAGAGGGGACGTGGCGATTCGATCCATGCGCGTCTCTGGGCACGGCTCCGTCAAGATGCTCGGGTATGAGGGTGAAATCACGCACCGCGTCAACAAGACGGGACAGTTGGTGATCACGCCGCCCCGGCATAAGGTCGGAGTGCATGCATTTGTTTTCCGCCTAAAAGGCTTCCAAATTGAATGACACTTTGAAACTCGATGAAAAACGCTTGGGACAGGAAGATAAGTGGGTAGTTTCAAGAATAGACAGATATGGAATAGGTGATAAAATGCGATTCTCGACAAGACAAGCACTTGCGATGTGGATTTTTCCGGTGGTTTTTCTTGCCGGCTGTTCGACGGAGCCGACACGCTTACAATCCGACTCGCCGAAATCTATCAAGCCGTTGCGTTTTGCGTTCATCACCTGTGCGGTGAACGCCAGGTTTTTCGAGCCGGTTGAGAAGGGAATGAACGATGCCGCTCGAATCATGGGGGTTGAATGTGATTTCATCGGCACCGAGGGCGTGGACGTGGAGGCCCAGGCGAATCTCGTCCGGCAAGCCGTTGCCGACGGCTATGACGGCATCGCATTGAATATCATCGACTCGGTGGCTTTTGATGCTGTCGTTCGGGAAACAATTGAAAAAGGTGTGCCGGTCGTTGCGTTCAACGTGGACGATCACTTGACGCCGAATGCGCGTTTAAGCAGTGTGAATCAGCGATTGTACGAGGCCGGCGAAACGCTTGCCGAACATCTTTTAGCTCTCATCCCGAACAACGCTCACATCCTAATGACGATGCACGACGAAGGCGTCTCTGCCTTGGAAGACCGGCTCCGTGGAGAGCAGATGATTCTAAAAAAGAAAGATATTCGGTGGACGGTTCTTGTCACCGGCAACGATTCGGTCCAAGGGGCCGAAATCGTCGCCAAAGCGCTGAAGGAACATCCGGACATCCGAATTATCCTGGGAACGGGCCAATCGGATACGGAAGCGGCGGGCCGGGCTATCGAACAGTATTTCCCGAACCAAGGCTACTGGTCGGCGGGCTTCGATCTGTCTGGGGAAACATTGCGGCTCATCCAACAAGGTCACATTCGATGCACCATTGACCAGCAACCTTACATTCAGGGGTTCTATCCGGTGATCCAGTTGACATTGTACTTACGATATGGCCTTGTTCCTTCGGATATCGACGCCGGTGCGGCCATCATCGATCGAACCAACGTCGAGCAGGTGATCGAGCTGACCAGGCAAGGATATCGATAAGTAGATCGGAACGACCGAGCATTATCGTTTCGTCCCGGAACGGACCTAACCACTCGTCATTTGGCCGAGTCCTTTTCGTATTTGATCGTAAATGGCGCGCGAGCGCGCTTCACTTCCGAGACTTCCAAAGCGGATGCTCAGTGCCGTGCTGGAGTCTGTCTCCGGTTTGATCTTAATGGTGATCGATTGTTCGTCGGACGTTTTTCCGAGGATTTTTGCACCGAAGACGTCTTTCTTCTTGTCGGTGACCTTGATCTCGAGTTGTTCAAGGGCTGCCACAGAGGCTTCATAAACAGAGTTCATATCGCTATCCACGCGGGCATGGAGACGGCCCATGGAGTAAGCGGCGGCGTTCTCACCAACCAGAGACGGCGTGCACCCAACCAGTGTAAGCGAAAGACATAGAAGG
>CAYZAT010000112.1:0-12201 GCA_964476475.1 uncultured Pirellulales bacterium | reverse complement strand
TGTTCGGGCTGCTTGTGGTTCTTGTACCACGGCTCATCCTCATACAGCCTCTTTTTTTTTTTTTTAATGATCCGGCGACCACCGAGATCTACACCCTTTCCCTACACGACGCTCTTCCGATGTTTCGCGACAACATCCGGACATTATCGCTAAAATGTCCAGGATCATGGAAGAGGCACATGAGGACAGCGCCTTTTTCACATGGGAATATGAAGGCCCCGTGACGGAGGAGAAAACAAGAAAATCGAGAAGGTAATTCAACATAAGTGATGGAGGTGAAACGTGGTTCGCAAGAAAGGTTTTACGCTCATCGAGTTGCTGGTCGTTATTGCTATCATTGCATTGCTGATGTCGGTGTTGATGCCGGCATTAGCACGGGTTCGGGAACAGGCCCGAACGGTCGGTTGCCTGGCCAATCTCAAGCAATGGAACCTGATCAGTGCCATGTACACCGAAGATAATGAGGGTAAATTCTGGTCCGGTTTAAATGCCTATGGTCACTGGTGGCCGTGGCAATTGGAAAATCGACTCAAGGATTGGAAGACGAACAAGACCTGGTTATGCCCAACCGCCAAGAAGCCTATCGTTGACGAAAAGGGTATCCCCGCGCCCACGCTGAATATCTATAACGCATGGGGCATCTATACGGAAAGTCATACGAGCAGCCTGGACGGCCTGACCTACGATGCAGGCCCAAACGGCGTCAACGGAAGCTACAGCATCAACGGGTATGTCCTGAGCATCCCCACGGACGCCACATTCGTTCGCGACATTCCCGCTCATTACGGCTGGAGAACGCCCAACGTGGGCGGTGCGGGCCAGGCGCCGCTCTTTATGGATGCGTTGCGTTTTGACCTATTCCCGATCGAGACCGATGGGCCTCCTGAGTATCAGTACGATACCTGGCAGGGCGAGAGCAGAATGAAACGCTGCTGTATCAACCGGCATGACGGCTTCATCGGCATGGCTTTTCTTGATTTTTCCGCTCGAAAAGTCGGCCTGAAAGAATTGTGGACGTTGAAATGGCATCGCCAGTTCAACACATCAGGCCCCTGGACCCAGGCCGGCGGTCTTCAACCCGGAGACTGGCCGGAGTGGATCAGAAACCTCAAGGATTACTGAATCCTCCTCAAGTCCTAAGGCATCTGCCGTTTTGAGTTGCTTTGTCGTGTCCCTTCGTATCTCAGCATTCTTCACGAAAGATACGTCGTTATCACAGGAGTTCTCTGGAGAGTTGTCATTATCAACAAACCTTGGGGGAGAATTCGGATTTTCACGTGAAGATGTTGGAAACCGTTGTTCCGGGCTTATTTGTTTGCCTCCGAGAGGAGTCGAAGAACTTTGAGGTATTCCGGGGGAACGGACAGGCCGAGGTTCTGTATCTTGTGAACATCCTCCCACGCGCGGTCGTACCGGCCTTTCGCATAAAAAGCGAGGCTCCGCCGGAAGATAGTCTGAGTTGAAGCCGGATCAAGCTCGATGATCTTCGTGAAGTCCGAGATCGCATCGTCATACCGTTTCATCGCAAAATAGAGCGAGGCGCGGTTTTTATATCCTTCCGTCTGCCCCGGCTTGATCTCAACAAATTGACCAAAATCCGAAACGCCCTGCCCCAGCAGCCCGATGGCGACGGAGACGAGCCCTCGGTTATAATAGGCTTCGGCGAATCCGGGGTCCCTTTGGAAAGCCCGGGTAAACAGCGCCAAAGCCGTTTCGTACCGGCCCTCCCTGGAAGCGGCAATCCCGCGATCGTTATAGGCGTTCGGATCGTCCGGATCGATCAAACCGGCCTGGGGCCGCTCGAGGAACTGGTTTTGCCATTGGGATTCTGGTTTTCCCCGCGTGTTGTCGAAATCCTCCAACCATTGCTTCATATTGTCTTGCACCCGGCGCGTCATCTTCGCCTCAAAGGCATCGCCGAACTCCAGGTAGTTATTTCGCTGGAGCGCCTTACAACCGAGCGGATATCTGAGTTTTGCGACGCTGTAGGGCAGCGATTTGATTTTCTCTGCATGAACCAACGTCTCACGGTAGCCAAAGGACGCTTTGAGAACGACGTCAAAAGGCAGTTGATAAGGAGATACAACCCCGGTAATCACATGGATGAATCCAAAACCCACCACAATCAGCCCGACTGCCACACATAGCGTGACCGATGTCCTGTCATACCATTTCTTCCGTTTTGGAATGTTGGGATCTTCGAGAGACGCCCCACAGTGGGGGCACTTTCCTGGTTTGCGGCCCACCGTTCCCTTGCTCGCTTCATTGACCTCAGGATCCATTTCTTATCCTGTCAAGGTATGGCCTGACACATCGGCCTGACTCTTTGTACAATTGCACAAGGACAGAATACCGTTATCGAGCCACAAAAGCAAGCCGCTTAACCGCAATCATAATCTTCGTTGCCATCCCATAGAGGAATCGAAAAGGAGATTCGACGGGCAGTTTCTCTTGTTTTTTTCAGATTTCAATGTAAACTGGCCGTGAAATTGTGTGAAATAACTTTGTGACTTTCGGCCGGATACCGCGAAGAAACAAAATCGTTCGCTTCGACGGGACTGTTCAACTCATTAGGAGCTTTGACCATGAGTAAGCTCGATTCTTTTGATGATGTCATCGATTTCGCAATTGAAAAAGAACAGGAAGCCAACAAGTTCTACCTGGATTTGGCCAGACAAATGAAGAATCCCGGTATGCGCGAGGTTTTTGAGGGTTTTGCCGCGGAAGAGCTGGGGCATAAGACGAAGCTGGAAGAGATCAAGAAGAGTCAAATGATTCAACCGGCTCAAAACGTTGTGGATCTGCAGATTGCCGATTATGTTGTGGAAGTCGAATCCGGTCCCGATATGGACTACCAGGATGCCCTGGTTCTGGCCATGAAGAACGAAAAAGCCGCGTTCCGGCTTTATCTCGATCTGGCTAATAAAGTCGCGAATGAGGCGCAGAAGGCGCTGTTCCTCTCCCTGGCGAACGAGGAGGCTAAGCACAAACTTCGCTTCGAGATCGAATACGATGAGATAATACTCAAGGAAAACTGACGGTTCCAATCCGTTTTACGATAGAGGGTAAGGGAAAAAATCGTATCGTTTAGAGCGTTCTGTGTCTGCGCAGCCAGCCGACGATGCCTAAGCCGAGGCCGCCGAGAATCAAGGCCCCCGGCGAGGGAACGACATCGATAACATCATATCCCCCATCCGGTGGGTGGGTGGAAACAGAGATCGTCCGTTCGCCGGGATTTTCATCGTTCACATACTTGGCATCAAAACATTTAAAGATATCTAAAGGAAGCCGAGAGTGCCCTGTCGAATGACTGGGATTGGAATAACCGCAATAGAGAAGATGAACGCGAACCATGTCGTCGCTTACGTCCTCATTAAGGACCGACATGATGGGATCCTCGGGACCTTCAAAGCCTGAAATCACTTTCGCATGACCGAATATCGCCGGAATGTCGAAGTCAACATTCGATGTGCAATTTTCGGATAATGGGAATCGAGAAGCCGGGATCGAAAAGCCGGAATAACCGGGCGTCGCATGATGGTCCCCGGAACACGTCGTTCTTGCTTGAGTGGCCTCCATCATAGACAAGATAATGAAACAACTTAAATAAAGAACCACCGCCTTCATTTTGCCGCCCCTGCGGGGATAAAATTCCTCCGTCTCCTGCCGCATAACCTCACTCCAACTCTACCTTTAACCGAACGCGTTCATCCGGTCACTAATGATTAGCAAAACGTTTCATAGACTCAACGCAACGAACTCCTGGGCATACCGATATCATTCTCTCTCTTAGAAGAACAGGTCTTACAGGTTTTCGCAGGGTGGGGAAATGTCGTTTGTTGCCCACGTGGATTCTTAACAAACCGGCACTGAAGAAGGACCGTAGAAACTCCGCATCGTAAGCGTATCCGTCCCTTGTTAGGATAGCCCTTTCGTCCCTGAAAGCGCACATACAACTCCCTTTGTTATTGAAACAGCTCCCTATAAAAACTCGGCGATGGGGAAGACTCCAAAAACATTCTCGTCCCCCAAGCCCCTGTTCAAACACAGTAAATATTACACTTATCGGACGTCGTCAAGTCTTTTATTGTTTTTTTGATACTTTTTCTTAAAAACATCGAAACTTGTAATTATTCGAGTAACGTCCTCCTCAAAGTGCTTCGACAATAAGATTATTCAGGGCGATGAATGTTGAAAGACGGATAAAATAAATCCTGACGAAGCGGGTACAAACGACACACACAATGAGCATAACGGAAATTTGTAACAGATTCTCGGTTAGAGATTTGCCGATATAGCTTGCAGCGGAGAGGGAAAAGCGACATAATCTGAATATTCAAAGAGTCGATAAAAATACAGATCGCCTATCGGCGGCGTAGCCAAGTGGTCCAAGGCGCTGGTGCGCAACACCAGTATTCGTTGGTTCGAATCCAACCGCCGCCTTTGAATATTCCTTTTCAATTCCTCCCGTCCACCCGAATACCGGTTATGTTAAGTCGTCGTGGTTGGGTAGTTGGGTGAATAAAGCATGCGTTTTTTCCGAAGGGTCAATTTACCGCCGGAGACAAATTGTTCTCCGCGCTGCGAAAGATGCTCGATCATTCTTTGTCGCCATTGAAGCAACGTGTCCTTATATGCCGGAACGGGCCCCAGATCGCGTAACTCGTCCGGGTCTTTAGAGAGATCGAAAAGCTGCTCTCTGCCGTCATACGCATAATAGATATATTTGAATTTGCCGTCGGTCAATGCGTTCCAGTGGTCCTTGCTGTAACACATCGAATGCTCGAGGTCGATGAATGGTCTCCACTCTTTTGTGTTTCCCCGAACCAGCTCCAGCATACTCTTACCATCGAGATGATCCGGAATCGGCGCCCCCGCGGCGTCCAGGAACGTCGGCAGCACGTCCCGCAGCTCGACCGGCTGCGACAGGGTTTGACCCCGCTGAGGTTTCATTCCCATGCTTCCGGGCCACCGCAACAGCATGGGAATTCTGGCCGAGCCTTCGTAGGCATAGGTTTTGCGCCAGAGGTGATGATCGCCGAGCATATCACCGTGATCGGCAAAGAAGATGATCAGCGTGTTCTCGTACCAGCCGCATTTCCTGAGGGCCGTGAGGATTCGCCCTATTTGCTCGTCAATAAATGAAACCGAGCCGTAATAGCCCCGGCGGGCTTTCTTCGCCGGCTCGACACCTAAATCGCCCTGCCAGAGACTCGGTTTCGGCGGGTCTTTGTGCGGCGCATGTCGAGCCGCCCAATCCCCCACGACGGGCGCCGGCATAGCCTCTTGGTCGTACATGTCCATGAATCTTTTGGGAGGATCATAAGGACTGTGCGGCCGGGCAAAGGAAACCTTCAACATGAAAGGTTCCGTCCGGTCGTATGTCTCGATGAACTCGACCGCCCTGTCCGCCGTCCACCTCGTCGGATGCAAACGTTCCGGCAGAACGTACGTTTTCGATCGATAATCGTTCCAGCCGATCCCCGTCGCATCCGGATTTAATTCGGGCGCCTGCTGCTTGAACCACATGCGATAATCACTCATGAAGCCTTTCGTTTCCGCGCGACCCGACTCATCGACGAGCGTCCCGTGATAACCGCGAAGCTTCTTTTGCGGGTACCAATGCATCTTGCCGATACCGAACGTGTAGTAGCCCGCATCGCGAAGGGCCTGGGGCAATTCAAAGGGATACTGCCCCGCGACGCGCCCGTACCCGATCATTCCGTGATGCCAGGGCGACAGGCCCGTCAATATCCCGCTGCGAGCGGGCGTACAGCTTGGCGTCGAGGTATAAGCTCTTGAAAAAAGAACACCGTCGGCCGCGATGGAATCCAGGTGCGGCGTTTTGATCACACGATTGCCCATACAGCCCACACAGTCGCCTCGTAACTGGTCGGCCATCAGATACAAAATGTTCGGTTTTCGTTGCCTGCCGTGCCTGCCGGATGCAGAATGCGCCGTTTGATGATGACATACAACCGCCGTCGAAGCGAAGGCGGCACTTCTCAGAAAATCTCGGCGTGTGATTCTCGATGGATCGGTGCTTTTCATATCGGGTTCCTCGTTGACCTTCTGCATCATCTGGCGTGTTGGTAGAGATAGATATCACCGTCCGGACTTCTCAAGGTATGGCGCATCGAAATCTCTCCGGTAGCGACGCTGGTCCTGAGTTCATCAAAGATAATTGTGGCGGTTCCGTTGCCCATCGGATTATAGACGGCCCGGCCGTTGTTAAACTCACGCCGGACGGTCCCATCAGAGGCGGTAAAGCCCGAGGAAACAGGCTTGCCCAGGCTCTTCGTCCAAAACGGATACCAGTTATGCCGATGGTCGCCTGTGGGCAACGGATTCGGATCGGAGAAGAGACAATACCCGTCCGAATGGGTGAGGCTCAGGGTCGTAACCGCCCGCATCAGGTTTAAATCCGCCCGCGAATGATGATACCACGTCTCAACGCAGTTAACGCGTGGAGAACGAAGATGGCGCTCGGCCCACTTCAACGTGGTCGCGATCCTCTCCCAGTCTTTCGGCGTCTTGCTCCGATAGCACTCCATGAAATAACCGTTGATATAAGGAGCGGTCCTCGGCGTCGTCCTGTCGTTCGCATTGCCAATAATGAGATGTCCCTCCCCAATAGCCTTTCTAATCCGCTTGACTAAATCCAGGCGGCTGTCATCATCGGACCACCAATCCAGCAGCACGCCATCGACGACCCCGGCTTCAATAACCGCCTGAGCCCGCCGGGCCACGTGTTCGCGAAATGCCGGATTGTCAAAATCAAGCTGGATAAATCCACCTTCCTCCCAACCCTCGGCCAATTGGCCATCCTTGCCGCGCCGCCACCATTTGTGGTCCGCCGGTAGGAAACCTCGCCATGCATCGCGATATCGAATCTCAGCAATCAGGATGATGTTCGGATTCAGTTCGAGAAGTTTTCGGCGTTTATCGAGTGCCCTGTGAATACTCGTAGGCTCGAACGCCTCGGCCAGCCCGGACGGCTTTCTATCCCAGGCCAGACCGTACCATGTGACCCCGTGCCAGAGAAGATCGTGCCGGGCGACGGTCACTAATTCATCTTCGCCCCGCAGATTATCCGCGCGCCCCCACGCCTGAAAAACCGAAGGAAACTCCCGCCCCGCAATCCGCTCGGCGATGGACTGCTCTTTACCAAAGACCCTCGCACTGTTCACTCCGGCCCACAAAACAAAAACCAGGATCAATATTCGACTTTGCATCTTCTGCTCATTCAAAACGTTCTATGGTCTTAATACCATTACGTGTTGATAGTGTACAGTATACATTCGACGGGTACAATCATAAGATGGCCACCGTACTCAAGAGAGAGATTGCCCAATCAACCGCTGGTTGTTGTGGAACGGCGGTCCCGCGTGCTACTTGCTCTTTGGGACGAGCATGACGTCGTCACGGCCCCGGATGGATTGGCCCGCATGGCTTTCACCGGTTAGGGTAGCGCCACCCTCCTGAAGCTGCTGGGGGTCCAGGTCTTGAATCCGAAACTGGACCAGCAGATCGTCCCGCCCGTCACTATTGATATCGCTGAGGTGGATCATTCGTTCTTTGGATTGTCCCTGGGTGGCGATTTCGGCTCCAGCCAAAACGATGGATTGGGGCTCTATCGTCGTTGCGTCGAAATCTTCACTCGAGAAAATCGCGACGGGGAGGACACCCTTAGAGCGGAGGTTGACGGCATTGGGATAACTGCCCGGTTTGATGTCGATGTCAACTTGGATGTAGGGCAACGGCAAAGAGAGAATAGCGTAGCCCAAGCTCTTGCCGCCCCCCCCTCCGAAATCCCCATCGTAGATGATGTACCAAGCCGTCGTATCATCGGGAATGAGCCAGCATTCGCAGTAATCGTGTCCCGACGTCGCTTCGAGGATGGATGGCGCCGGGTAGTCGGTGGTTCCATCATGCCACGTCCAATTATCAGGATCAATGAATGCGGCCTCAAGGTCGTCAGCAGGGAGGTCCGGCTTAGCGGCGGTATTGATGGCGAGGAAAATGGCCGCGTCGTCGCCGCCGATCATGAGCTTGCCGTAACCTCGGTTGCCCCCCAACTCAAAGAACGAACCCGTCGGAGTCCCCGGCGCCGAGAGCTTGAGCGGGCCGACACCGCTGAGGCTGTGGAGTCCGCCGACGCACGCAAAGGCCTCCCAATCATCGGCGCCGTTGGCGCTGCGGCAGATCAACGTATATCCGATATTGCACTCGCCCCAGGCATAGTATGTTCCGTTGAGGCGGATGACGTCGTGAAAGCTGTAATAGACCGTTCCGCCAGGAGTGCCTGATAAGGTCGGAATCTGGAATGTGCCGGCGAGAATCCAGTGCGTCAGATCATTGGAGACGTAAAAGTTGTGATCTTCTGTGTTCCACATGGCCGCCCAGGCCCGGTAGGCATATTGCGTGCCACCGATCGTGATCGGCCAGTCTTTAATACAGAAGTGCGTATCCTCGATATCGGTTGCGGTGGCTGTTTCGGGCAAGCCGTCGATGCCGTCTGTGGTCTCAATGTAACATATTCGAGAGTCATTTGCACGGTCTTCGAAGAACAACGCGAAGTTATCATCATCGCCGAAGCCGCTGATATATCGGGGCTGGCATTTGGCCGGTGAAGGATTCGACAACGGCTCAGTGGGGGTCTCATCGGTGGCTTCGACCGCAATGCCGTCGGCCAAAACACAATTCGAAAGAACAAGTACCCAGCCGAACATAAATGCTAGTGAATGCCTTTTCATTTTTGTCTCCTCTTTTTTAAGTATGACAAAAAAGTATCATCAGACTATCGAGGCGCTTATTCGTCAAGTCCGACCCGGAGAGAAGTCTAAAGCTGCCTGGTGCCATCAATTTTGCAGTCCTGAGCTCTCTCGTTTCATGCCTGACCAGATACACTATACGATCTACGAATAATGACCTTATTCCTTCGCCCCGCGTTTCTCAAGCAATTCGACAATCTCGGCGTGGCCTTTCTTCTTCGCTAAAGATAGAGGAGTCTCACTCCATCCCGTATTGAGATTGATGTCGGCTCCCCGAGTGACGAGCAAGTCAGCCATAGCCTTGTGGCCATATACAGCCGCATAGTGCAAAGGCGCCCAGCTGGCCAAGTCCCTCGAGTCAGGATCGGCCCCGTTGTCCAAGAGTAATATAGCCGCCTCTTTTTTAGGTTTCCCCCAAACCGTGTAATGCAGTGGTTTGTCGCTATGGCAATCGTCAGCATTGACATCCCCTCCTTTCTCAATAAGGAGCTTAACAATACTTGTGTGCCCATTCTTAACAGCCCAGTGAAGAGGCTTCCGGCATATGTTATTTGGATTCACATTGGCACCTGCATCTATGAGAATTTTGGCCAATTCCAGCCGGCCGTCACGGGCCGCACAGTGCAGAGGTGCCCAACCATCGTTGTTTTGTATGTTTACATCAGCGTTCTGGATAATTAGAGCCTGAGCACAGTTTAGGTCCGTCGCCAGGTGCAGGGGCGTGAGTCCTTCTTTGTTCTGTACATTGACATTGGCCCCTTTGGAAGCCAGCAGTTTGATGATATCTGTATTGCCCGCACTGGCTGCATAATGCAGGGCCGTCCAACCACGCCAGTCCGTGGCATTCACATCCGCTCCCTTTTCAATTCGGTGCTTGGCCTCACGCAAGTTGCCTGATTTTGCAACACTAAAGAGAGAATTGGAAGCAGGCATATTGCCACCTTTAGCAATGAGCAAATCAAATATATCGCGATGTTCCGCAAGCAAGGCGGCAGAGGCAGGTGTGTCTCCAGCGTCGGTTTTCGCATTCACATTAGCACCTTTCGCCAAGAAAATCTCCACTACACCCTTACGATCATCATAAGCAGCATAATGCAAAGGTGTAGCGCCATCACCTGTCTTCGCGTCCATATCCGCACCCCGGGCAAGAAGTGTCTCGACAATCTCACCTGCACCTCTAAGTGCAGCGTAATGCAGTGGTGTATAACCTTCAGAGTCTCTAGCATCTATGTCAGCGCCTCCCTCAATGAGCATTTTCACCAGATTGTTGTTTTTGCGTGCCGCGTGGTGCAGTGGAGTATAATTATTTTTATCCTTTATGTTGACATCAGCGCCATTGGCTAACAGGATCTCGACACTATCACCTTTTGCCCAATCGATCGCATGACATAAAGCAGTCGAACCGCTTTTATCTTTAGAATTGATTTCTGAACCATTGGCTAATAGTAGCTCGATCATTTTCTTAGAGCCGGATCCAGCAGCATAGTGAAGCGGAATGCAACCATCTTTGTCACGTGCGTTGGTATCGGCATTTTTTGCTATCAAAAGTTCAGCTATATTCCGATGGCCTGTGTAAGAACGCCAGGCAGTAAAATGCAAGGGTGTCCAGCCCTCGTTATTTCTGGCGTTCACCTCGGCACCTCGTGCTATTAGCAATTCAGCTATATTCTGTTTGTCATAGCCATACTTAGCTACAAGATGAAGAGGAGTATTGTCTTTCTCATCCTTTGCGTTAACGTCGGCACCCTTTGAAATGAAAGATTTTACGCGCTCGATATCACCAGCGTTGACAGCCTTATGCAGGGGCGTCGAAGTCCCCTCAGTTCCTGCCCGTACAGTCAACACAAATGCAGTCGGGACGATCAAGAAGGCTATGAGCATTACGACTGTTGCAGCTTTTGAGCTCGGACGATTGTAGAATTTCTTTCCTGGTCTTAACATGGTTCTGATCCTTTCCTCGATATTTTTAACGGGACCGGCTACCGCCAACGATGGGATAGGCCGGCTGTGTCCAGACTTGGCAGCTAACGTTTCTAAAATCGCCGTGCTGTAATCTCGCGGGGATGTATTCAATCGGGCAACCGCCATCTCATCACAGCATTTCTCACGTTCGGCGCGTATTTTCCGGTTCGCCCACCAGACCAATGGGTGGAACCAGAATAGGGCCTGTGCGATAACTTGCAGGATATTCACGGCGGCATCAAACCGAAGAACGTGACTGAACTCGTGGCCTAAAACACTTCTTTGGTGCTCGGGCCTGTTGATGTTCAGGAAGTTGACGGGCAGGTAGATACTTCCGCGCAACAGGCCCCAGACAAACGGCTGGTTAAAGCCCTTGACGAGCCAGACGTCTGGAAAACGTTTGATGTCGTGATGTGTGAACAAGGCTTCAATATCATTCCGCAACTTAGCTGGAAGTCTCTCTCTGTACCTCCACAGCCAAAAACTGGCGCGTATAGCCCTGAGCAAATTGAACATCAGAAAGACGCCGGCCCCCACGATCCAGACGATGACGAGCCAAGCGCGGGTGGAAATGTCTCGCCATTTCCGTTCGACGATTGGCGGTCGCGCCATTTTGAGAGGGGCGGAACGCAAATCGGTAGATTCAGCCATCGTCGCATCCGTCACGTCGTGCTGCAGAGGCCGCGCCTGAGTCGATGAGGCCATCGGAGAAAGCTCGGCTTGCTCTTGTTGCGGCAGAATCGCCAACGGTATGGTCAGCAAAGGCGGCGCCAGACATTTGGCCAAAACAATCAGCCAAAGGAGATAGCGAACGTGGGCGCTTTTATTTCTTAAGGCAAAATTGATCGCGGCTATGACGACCACAAGGATCGCGATCTGCCCGCTCTGCGTGAGCAAGTAATCCGTGATTTGGGTCAGACTCGTTTCCATCGTCAAAACCTCCACAAAGATTGATTTGCTTATTGTTTCTCTAACAATTTCCGGAGTCTCTCGATATCCTCGGCGTCGATCTTGCCATCCTCGGCCAAAAATTGCATGAGCGGTCTCGGATCGCCGCCAAAGAGCCGGTCCAGGAAATCCACAACCGTTCTCTTAACGACGTCCTCCCGCTTGATCGCCGGGAAGAAAACGTAGGCTTTGCCCTTCATCTTGTGCTGGATGTACCCTTTGTCTTCGAGCCGGCGCAGCAACGTCTGGACCGTCTTGTAGGCTATGTTTCTCTTTGGTGGGAGCTGATCGCAGACCTGCTGGACCGTGGCCTCTCCAATCTGCCAAACGAACCTCAGAATTTCGGTCTCCGCCGGACTCATCGGTGATAATTTTCGTTTCGTCATAACAAATCTCCTCTTACATACGTAAGAATATGATATCTTACATACGTAAGACGTGTCAACGAAAAAAATGAGAATTTTTCAAAAAAATTTTCGTTCCCTTTGAAAAATAGAAGAAAACCAGGATTCGTGGG
>CAYZAT010000111.1:0-12354 GCA_964476475.1 uncultured Pirellulales bacterium | reverse complement strand
GCCGTATCTTACAAACCGGATGCTCTTGTTTCAAACAATTTTTCTCCGTAAGTATTGGTCTGTTAGAAGCTAATAGGACAGGCGCGAAAAACGCTCAAGCTTTGAGACGGAGAGTGCCGATGGATAGTAGTGGATTGAGACAATAGGTGGCTCTGGATAATGACCAATTCGGCCATGTTAGTTTGAACTTGTTGTGCTTTTCCAGGACGCTGTGTGGGCGTCAGGTCGTAAACATGGGAGTATGGCAAGGAAAGGCTATACGCAGAAAAGGAAAGAGTCACCATAGAGAAAAGGGAGAGCCTTAATTCTTGGCTCTCCCGTTTTTCTCATTTAGCTATTCTTTTTATTTCCCCAAAACGATCTTCCCGCCGACAATCGTTGCGTAGATGGAAAGGTCGGATTCGAGCAGAACCAGATCGGCGTCTTTTCCCGGAGCGATGGAGCCTTTTCGATTTTCGAGGCCTAATATCTTCGCGGGATTCTCCGTTACGGATTTAATCGCATCGCTTACAGGGCAATTCGTGAACGCGATGAATCTTTGGAGCATTTGGTTGAGGCCGAGCGCCGTGCCGATGAGCGTGCCGTCTTTGTAGCGGGCGGCGCCGTCTTTCGACTCGTAGTCAACGCCGTTGTAAACGAATTGGCCATCGCCGAGACCGATCGCCTGCATGCCGTCGGTAATCGGGATCGTTCGCTTCGGGCCGAGCAGATCGAAAGCGAGTTTTAATACCGCCGGGTGGATGTGGACGCCGTCGGTAATCACCTGCGCCGTGATGTTTTCTCTCTGAACGATCGCCGCTAACGGTCCGGGCGAACGATGGTGCATCGACGGCATGGCATTGAACAAGTGCGTGACGTGCGAGATGCCCGCGTTGAAGCCGTCGAGGGTTTGCTCATAGGTCGCATTGGAGTGGCCGAAGGAAGCGATGGTGTGTGAATCCACAAGCGAACGTATCAGTGTTAGGCTTTCGGGCAGTTCCGGGGCAATCGTCATCATTCTCAAATGGCCCGTGCAGATATCCTGAACATCGTCGAGAAGCTTCTGCGAGGGTGTGCCGATACACCCCGGCTGTATCATTCCTCTTTTCTTAAGTGAGATAAAGGGGCCTTCAAGATGAATCCCGAGCATCTCGGCGCCGCCGAGGTCGCGGCCGACGTTTTTTGCGGCAAGCGTCAGGTGCTGATTGTCCTGCTCCGGCTTATACACCGTCGTTGCCAGAAAAGCGGTCGTTCCGAGTCGGGCGCAGGTTTTTGAAATCGCTTGCAGAGCTTCGGGCGTTGCATCGAGGATATCGGCGCCGCCGGCGCCCTGGATGTGAACATCGATAAAGCCCGGCGCGATCATTCTGCCTTCTGCGTCGAATGTTTCATCGCAATTAGAGGAGTCGGGCCCGATGTGCGAAATCAGACCGTCTTCGATGAGAATAGACGTAGCCGGTTCGCCTTGAGGTGAATCGAACAAACGACAATTTGTTACGAGTAGTTTCTGTGATTTATTCATGGACGCACTATAGCCGATTCGGATGGTGATTGCAAGACCGGAATTCAATGAAGGTTGACACCATTTACAGTGGGGCGTATGATGAAGGGGAAAATAATCTGATTCCTGGAGCACATATATATGGCCAAGGTGGAAAAAAGCTGGGAGAAGCGATTGGCGGGGGGGCCGGATAAGTTAACGGTCGATTTCGTCGAGTCGCTCTCGATCGATAAGCGTTTATACAAATATGATATTGTCGGCTCGATCGCTCATGCTCAAATGCTGGCCGAGCAGAAGTTGATCACCAAAGATGAGTTCAAACAGATAAGAAATGCACTCATCGAAATCAGCGAGGAGATTGCGAACGGTCGGTTCAAATTCAAGAAAGAGGTCGAAGATATTCACATGGCCGTCGAGTCGGCGCTTGTGGCGAAAATCGGCGACGTGGGCAAAAAGCTCCATACGGGTCGAAGCCGGAACGATCAGGTGGCGACGGATGTCCGGCTCTGGATGCGCGACCGGATAGAAATCGTCCAAGCCAAAATCACACTGGTTCAAAAAGCCCTCGTCAAATTAGCGAACGGTTACGCCGAAAATATCATGCCGGGCTATACCCATCTTCAGCGCGCCCAACCGGTTGTTATTGCGTCCTATGTGTTGAGTTTTGTGGAACAGCTTGAGCGGGACACTATCCGGCTGAAAAATTGCCGCGATCTTCTTAATGTTTCACCGTTGGGCAGTGGGGCGATTGCCGGCTCCACGTTGCCTTTGGACAGGAAGAGCACGGCTCAGCAGTTGGGATTTGCGGATATCAGCTACAACAGTATCGACGCCGTGAGCGACCGGGACTTCTGTGCGGAATTTATCTTCGATAGCGCCCTTATCGCAACCCACCTGTCTCGGTTGGCGGAGGACTGGATTATTTATTCGTCCAACGAATTCAATTTTGTTCGGATTGACGACGCCTATTGTACGTCATCGAGTATGATGCCGCAGAAACGCAATCCCGATGTTCTGGAACTGATTCGCGGCAAGACCGGCGGTGTCTATGGTTCGCTGATGGCGATGCTGACGATCCTGAAAGGGCAGCCGTCGGGTTACAATCGCGATATGCAGCAGGATAAGGTCCACGTCTTCGCGGCAAGCGATACGGTAGAGGCATGTCTGGATGTCGTATGTGCGATTGTTTCGCATACTAAGTTCGATACGAAGCGGATTTCGGCCGGGTTGGACGAAGGCTTTTTGGATGCCACTGCGCTGGCGGAGTATTTAGTCGGTAAGGGCATTGCCTTTCGCGAGGCGCACGGCATTGTCGGTTCGCTCGTTGCCGACTGTGAAAAACAGAATAAAAAGCTCGGCGAGCTTACTCTTGAGGAATTTCAAACGTATTCGACCTCGATAGAAGAAGATGTTTATGAAAGCCTCGGGGCCGTACGTGCCGTCGATCAATATGCGACGGATGGTGCGGCCGGACGAAAACAGGCGAAAGAGCAGATTGAGTACTGGCGTGAGAAGTTAGGGCAGCGATGAGTCCCGGTGAAGATGAAATAACCGCCTGGTTTGCTCAGCAGAGTTTATTGGCGTCGGCGGATTTTCCGATTGGTATCGGCGACGATATGGCGCAAATTCGCCTGGGTGATTCATCCATTCTTATTACGACGGATATGCTGTTGGACGGCGTTCACTTTGATCTAAGAGAGGCTACGATCGACCAGGCCGGGTATAAAGCGATGGCCGTGAGTCTAAGCGATTGTGCGGCCATGGCGACCCAACCTGTGGCCGCGGTGGTCTCGGTGGCATTGCCGAAAGGTTTTGGTGAGCGGGAACTCAAACAACTTCATTCGGGAATTGTCCGGGCCGGTGACAAGTACGGCTGTGCGCTCGTAGGAGGGGACATTACGAGTTGGAAAAGGGAGCATCCGTTTGCTGTCAGTGTGGCCATGCTCAGCCGGCAGGTGGATCATGAACCGGTCAGAAGGTCGGGCGCGAAGGCCGGCGACATCATTTGTGTGACAGGCTCGCTGGGCGGATCGAGCTACGGCAAACATCTTGAATTCGAGCCGAGAGTTAACGAAGCGCTGAAGATCGCCCAAAGAGTGAAGCTCCACGCTATGATGGATATCAGCGATGGGCTCAGCAGTGATTTGAAACGTATTTGCAGAGCCAGCGATGTGGGAGCAATAATAGAAGCAGAACACATTCCGATATCGAAGCAGGCATTGAAGAATGATGAGCCGTTGGTTTCAGCAGTGAATGACGGCGAGGATTTTGAATTGCTTTTTACTTTGTCGCAAAGTGATGGTCACGAGTTATTGAAAAGTTGGACGGAATTCGTACCCATTACTGCAATCGGTGAGATTGCCGATGTGAAGGATGTAAAGATAAGGATGCCCGACGGCCGGATGCGTGATTTGCCGGACGCCGGATATGATCATTTGAAGAATTGACTTAGAAGAGAGGTGTGACTTATGAAATGTCAATGGTTGCTTGTTTGGCTGGTATGTATGGGCATGTTATTTGTTTTTTCTGTTGACGTATCAGGGGCAGAAAAGCTGAACCGCGGTCTGGTCGCTCTTGAAAAAGAAGATGGCTCGGTTTTTCTCAGTTGGCGATGGTTAGCGGACGATGCATCCGATATGGCCTTTACTCTGATGCGTGGATCAGTCAACCTGGCCCAAGGCAAGCCGCTTCGCCAAACTTGTTTTGTCGATACGGATCGGAAAGCAAGACGCGGGGCCGTTTACACGCTCTATCGATTTAGTAAAGGTGGGAATCTCAAGGCGTCCGATAGACTTGATGTGGCGAAAGCTGTTAACAAACCTTATCTGAGCTTTCCTTTAAAGGGGGATTACGATTTCCAGAAAGTGGGTATCGGCGATTTGGATGGCGACGGGGCATATGAATATATCATCAAGCAGCCGAATTTCAACACGGATCCTTATCAAAAACCCGGCTATTGGAAAAAGAGCACGACGACGTATAAGCTCGAAGCGTATCGCCTGGATGGCACGATGCTGTGGCGCTACGATATGGGCTGGTCCATCGAAGCCGGGATCTGGTATTCGCCGTGGCTCGTTTACGATGTGGATGGCGATGGAAAAGCCGAGGTCTATTGCAAGGCCGGCGAGGGCGACCCCCGGGATGAGAAAGGACTCGTCCAGACCGGTCCGGAATATCTCGTCAAAATTGACGGCGAAACGGGCAATGTCGTTGCGAAGACTGCGTGGCTCACGCGGGATGGATATCCGTCGTATAATTACTATTGCCGGAATTTCCTGACGGTGGCCTACCTCGACGGCAAAACGCCTTCGCTGATTATGCAGCGGGGGACCTATAACTTAATCAGAACAAAAGCGCTCGATAAGGATTTGAACGAGATATGGTATTGGGAATCGCCGGAGGAGACAAAGAAGTATCATGGGCAGGGATCGCACGGCTTGATCAGTGCCGACGTGGACGAGGACGGGCGGGACGAACTGGTTATCGGCGCCGCCGTGTTGGATGACAACGGTAAGGGGCTTTGGACCCTTCAGATGGGACATCCCGACGTGTGCCATGTCGCCGATATCGATTCTGACAATCCGGGATTGGAGATCTTTTACGGTTTCGAGACGAGGCAAAAAACGGATGGATTGTGCGTCGTGGATGCCAAAACCGGCCGAAAACTCTGGACGCACAAAGAACCGACGAAACACGTTCACGGCCAGGGGATGCTGGGGGATGTTCTTGGCGATTCGCCGGGTATGGAAGTGTATGCCGGCGAAAGGGATTACAAACAACGCTGGTTGTACGATGCAAAGGGGACGTTGATTGAATTCCACGAAACGGGAACATTAAGCCCACGTCCGGTGTGGTGGGATGCCGATCCACAAAAAGAAGTGATTGTTTCCAGAGCTATTCGTGATTGGGGCGGCGCGGCCATCCAGCCGATTGAAGGTCGCGTCGTTGCCGTCGTCGATTGCCTGGGGGACGACCGGGAGGAAGTGATAACGAGTCTGAAAGGCGAGTTCCGCATCTATACCACGACCCTTCCCGCTTCGGCCCGGCGTATATGCTTGATGCAGGATCGTCAATATCGATTAGGCGTCGTCGCCCAGACGATGGGATATTATTACCCAGCTCAATTAGGAAAATGATGATTGGCTTGTGAATACAGATTTTTCTACCATTTCAAATTCACCGGAAGAAACGATCGCACTCGGTCGGCGGTTCGGTTTGCAGTTGAAAGGCGGGGAGGTTGTAGCGTTATACGGACCTCTGGGCAGCGGCAAGACGCATCTTATTAAAGGGATTGCCGCCGGGGCCGGCGCGGCAGACACGACGGTTGTGAACAGCCCGACGTTCGTTATCGTCAACGAATATAAAGGGCGATTAGACATCTACCATATCGATGCTTATCGGCTCAATTCCATCTCCGAGTTCGAGATGCTGGGTTTCGATGATTTTTGCTACCCGGAATCGGTCGTGCTGATTGAGTGGGCCGATAAGGTGGAGTCCGCTTTGCTGACGTTGGAGTATATCCGAATAGAGCTTGAGCACGTCGGCGAAACCGCAAGAAAAATACACGTCACAAACGCACCTGAATATATTATCTGCTGATTCCTTGTATCCTGAGATCTTGATATCCTGCATGCTGATAACCTGATCTGCTTGTTCCAATATTCATTCCCTCGCAGGCACACGACAAACCAACGGTCTTTCAGGGCACAGCCTATATTATCCCGCCTACCGATTTGGCATCGGAAAGATTGTTTTCTATATTTTGAGTGGACGCTTATACGGCGTTGGAAAAAGCGGAACTCGAATCATTTTCGGACGCGAGATTCTGCCGTTTTCGCTGCCGGAGCTGTACGTTTGAAATGAATGGTAGGGTTTACGAACGATTATTTTTGGGGGATTTGCGGCAAAAAGAAGAAGTGGAGTAGAAGTTAAGTCGTGTATCGATTGGGTCGATACTCTATGTGGTTGGAGCGAGCACATTGAATGTTAAGGTTCTGTCAAAGAAATCCATTTTTACAAAGGGGCAAACAATGAAATCTCAGAGCGGTTTTACATTAGTGGAAATTCTGATCGTCGTGGTGATTCTTGGTATCCTGGCAGCCATTGTGATTCCTCAGTTCACCGAGGCCAGTACCGAGGCCAAGACCTCAAGTCTGTGCACGGATCTGCAGACCATGCGTTCGCAGATCGAGCTGTACAAGATTCAGCATAACGACAATCTGCCGGGAGCCGGTACAGCTACGCTTATACAGGCTCTGACAGGTCAAACGGATGTAGCCGGAGCAGTTGGCACCGATTATGGTCCTTATATTCAGCAGATCCCGACGAATCAGTTCAATAATCGAAAGACGATTCGCGAAGAAGCGGGTGCGAGCACGGCTGGTGCAGATACACACGGCTGGGTATTTAATACCGGTACCGGTGCTTTCCAGGCGGATGACACTGCGGCACATGCGGCTCTGTAGGAAAGAAAGCAGCCTTCATGCTGTCGATACGCGGTCAGCGTCATCGGGCATGGAGATTTGAGAAGAACAACAAAGGCAATCGGGCTGACCTTGCTGAGACGAAAGCGGGTCAGCCTTTTTTAGTGAGGGTGACAAACGAAAGGAAACATAATGAAAGCGGCAAGGGGATTTACGCTTGTCGAGATCCTGGTCGTTGTTGTCTTGCTTGGGATATTGGCCGGGGTGGTTCTGCCGTTAATCGCGGGCAGCGCCATATCGGCGAAAGAAAGCGCTCTGGCGCTGGATTTGCAGATGTTGCGTAGATTTGTGTTGATTTACAAAGGGCAGCATTTGGAGGTCGCGCCGGGGTATCCGAACGGCAGTACGGCCCAGGCGCCAACGGAACAGGCTTTTGTCGATCAGATGACCCTATCGACGAATGACAATGGTCAGACAGCAGCCGTAGGGACGCCGGGTTTCAATCGCGGTCCCTATATGATGAGAATACCTGTGAATTCGTTGAATGATAAAGACACGGTCCAGATTCTTGGGGATGCGGAAGATTTTCCGGCCGGTGGCGACGATAGTCACGGCTGGATCTATAAGCCTGCAACGTCGGAAGTGCGCAGCGACAGCACGGGAAGTGACGATGCCGGGAAAAGTTACTATGACTATTAAGATCGAGAAAAAAGGTAGGGTGTGCTCCGGATATCGTACGAGAGTCGATGGACGTGGCGCACCCTACCGGTGTATGTATCGCGGCTTTTCGCTGGCGGAGGCGATGATGGCCGTGGTCGTGCTGGGCATCGCAGCGGCGGGATTGTTACTTCCGTTTTCCAGCGGCGCCCGGTTGCGCTCCGAAGGGATGCACCGGACCCTGGGGGCCAAGCTGGCGAGTCATCTGATGGAACAGATCGTGCATACGCCGTTTGAGGACATCATGGATTATGATGGATTTATCGAGCCGGAGGGGCAAATCAGGAATGCCGCCGGGGGCACCTATTCGGATTTGAACTATGCTAAGTTCAGCAGAGAAGCCGATTGCAGTTATGTTTACGTGCCCCAGGAGGGGGGAACGACTGAGCCGATTTTTGTTCGCGTGACGGTGCGCGTGAACTGGAACGGCGAAAATATCGTTACGATCAATCGACTCGTGAGTAAATAATGAAGATGCGAAGAAAGACATACCCAAAAGGATTTACGCTGGTCGAGCTGATGGTGGCCCTGATCGTCACGGGTATTATCATGAGTGCGGTGGCCACGTTGGCTTTTGCCTTCAGCACGGCGAACGATGCGAGTAACGATACGGATCGCAAGCAGGCGCAGGTCCGTTACGCCACGATGAGACTCTCCGAGCTGATTCGACATTGTAAACTGATCTGTGCCGTGAACGCGACGGATTTGGTGATCTGGCGGGATGATGACGTTCCCGGCGGAGAAGGCCAGATCAATCCCGATGAATTGGTTTTTATTGAGACGGATAGTCGTTACATTCGAATCATGGAATTTTCAAATTGCCCGTCATGGCTTACAACCTATTTGGTTCGCCTGAGCTGGCTTCAAGATACCTGGATCAAGACGACGCTTATGTCCTATTGTGACGAAGACTATGTGGTGGTGATTCCGGAATGCAGCAATGTGCAGTTTCAGTTCGACGCATCGCCGCCTCAGAGCCAATTTGTCAGTATCTCATTTGATTTGACTGAGAATGGTATAACGAGGCATTACGACATAGATAGTTCTCTTCGGTGTTGGGCGGGGCATCTTATCGACACGGCGGGAACGGATCTTATCACTGATGATGATTAGAATGCAATCAATAATCAATAATAACGCTTTTGTCGGCTCCGTCGTCCATCGCAAGGGTGCGGCGTTACTTGTCGTACTCTTTATCGTGATGGCGATTACGATCTTGTCGCTGGGCTTTCTCTCGCGAAGCGATGTTGAATTGGCCTGCGGGCGGAATATGGCCCTTCGCAGCCAGATCGATTATCTGGCGGAATCGGGATTGGAGCATGCCCGGGGATTGATTCTCAATCCTCAGGACGCGGCATCGGAATACTGGACGGGGGATACGGCTCAGCAGTTGGTCGCCGGAAGCGACGAGTATTATGATCTTGACGTCGTGCGCGACGATTCGGATCCGACGGATCGCTGTAATTATACAATCGATTGTAATGCATACCGGATGGACGGGGGCGAGAGGATCGGCCTCAGTGAAGTGACGGCCCAGTTACGGATCGACCCCTGCATCGCGCTCTGGGTCGGAACGGATGTGGCGGTCTGGAATGGGATGACGGTGAATGGCGATGTTTTTTGCAACGGGGCAATAGCGAACAGCGGAGCTATTGACGGCGATGCGTTCGCGGACTCTTTGAGTGGAAGCAGTATCACGGGGCAATTGAAATCGGTCGGAGATTTATCGCTGGTCTGGCCCCGCGTGACCGTATCGGATTTCATAACGAACTATGCGACTCAATCCATTAGCTCCGGCACCGTTTCCGGTCAGACGTTTGGGCCGTACAATCCCGTTCGCGTGTGTTACCGCAATGGCAATCTGATCCTGGCGGGTAACGTTCGCATCGAGGGAATGCTGATTGTTGACGGCGATCTGCTCGTCCAGGGAAATCGGAACGTTGTCACGGCGACGAAGAAATGCCCCGCTCTTTTGGTGACGGGTGATTTGATTGTGGGCAGCGGGGGTGATTTCGATGTGACCGGCCTTGCCGTTGTTGACGGCAACGTGCACATCAATGCCGGAGCCGCGAATCTCAGTGTCCTGGGCGGCTTGTTCATACGGGGCGAATGTGTCGAGACCGTCGGAGACGCATCGGGCCACGGGAACACGGGGGTGATATATGGCAATCCTACGTGGCAACCTTCAGGCGGGCAGATCAACGGGGCGTTACGTTTTGACGGACAGAATGACGTCGTCCAGGACACCTCGGCCGGAAGTTATTTAAACGGATTGTCCGGTATAACATTCACGGCCTGGATCAAGTCGAATGTGACGAATCAGGATCGTGATATCATGTTCACCCGGACTCCCACGGGCGCCGACCAGGAGCTGGGCATCCGATATGACTATAGCGGTGCATCCGGTGGGGGCGTTCAAGGCATTAAGGCTTCGATTCGGACAACCTCCGGATTCACACAAATCGAAAGCAGTTCCTATGCTCAGGCGACGAGCTGGCAGCATCTCGCTTTGACGTGGGAAAACGATCCGAATGATTCATTACTGAAGTTATATATCAACGGGACTCCCGATACCCTTCGATACGACATGGGGCCCGTCTATGGAACGACGGCGGGCGTTGAAAAACTAATGATCGGCTGCGGGACAAAAAACTGTTACTGGGACGGCTATATCGATGACGTTCGTTTTTACAACCGTTCTCTGGATGCCGGTGAGATCAATGTTGTCAGGGGCGGCGGTGCCGTAGCCGGGCTGATCTGTCATTGGAGATTGGACGAGAGCGGCAGCCATATCGCAGTCACGGCGGCCCCGGCGAAAGCAGCGGTCGAAGTGTGGTCTTCGACCGGCGACACTCAGAAGTGGGGACAGGCGGCCGGAGCTTTTTTCAGAAGTATAGAAAGAAAGTAAAATGACGCTTATCGGCCTTTACATATGATGAGAACAAAAAAATTCAATGAGATGACTACCCCCTTGGGTGTATTTGTCTGCTCGTCGGCTCATCGAATAGAGCAACGGGCTTTGGAGTTCTGATTTGATGATTGTGTCAATTCTACCAGCCGTAACGGCCGAGGATGAGGAAAATGACATGTATATCACGCGGTTTATGGATGAGGGGCGGCAACGATTGGATGGCGAAGTCGCGATTATGTCAATTGGAGGATTTGGGCCGTGTGGCGTGAATTGAAGCCCTTTTTGGCAAGTGGTTAAGTTGCTAAAGGTGCTTCCCTGAGAAGTCGAAAGAAGGGTGGAGGAGGGTGATGATATATCAGGATAGAGAGGAGGTTTGACGAAATGTCGGATGCAACATATCTCCAGATGGGGTTTGGTCAACAGGATGGTCATGGACGGTCCAAATGCAAACGGCGAGATTCGATGAGAGGTTTTACAATCGTTGAGCTGCTGATTGTGGTGGTGATTCTTTCGATTGCGGCGCTGACCGCGATTCCGATGATGAGTTCGGCGTCGAGTGTGCAGATTCGGTCGGCGGCCAATCTCATTATGGCGGATTTGGAATATGCCAAAAGTATGGCCATTACCCGAGGTCAGAATTATTCCGTGGTTTTTAATGCGACGACAGACAGCTACCAAATAGAAGACCAAAGTGGCGCTGTCATATCCCATCCGGTGAAGAAGGGATTCAACTATATTATGAGTTTTCCGAATGAGAGCCGATTGAGCAGGGTGGATGTCGCGAGCGTTAATTTCAATTCGACCCAACGCGTTCAATTCGATTGTTTGGGGAGCCCCGACAACGGAGGGACAGTCAATCTCCAGGCGGGGGATATGACGGCTACCATTACGGTTGAGCCGGTAACCGGATTTATTTCATCGCAGTGAAAATGAAGAGGAATCCGGACAAGATGGATTTTCCAGCGTTTTCTCGAATAGAAGAAAACGCTTCTATGGTCGTGATGTAGAGTGAGCGAATGAGAGAGAGAAAGCAATGGTGGGCTGGAAACTGAACAAACGAGGTTTACGCCCGATAGGATTAGACATTGGTCACGGGTCGATCAAAATGATTCAACTTTTGATCGATGACGGGCAGATGTCTGTCCATGCCGCCGATGAGATGCGGATTGAAGTGGATCCGGATAGTGATGAGCAGGCCCGAAGAAGCGCGGTGATCTCCGCGATCAAGCGGATTCTTGCGAAAGGGAGTTTCATCGGCAAAGACGTTGTCTCGTGCTTACCGAGCGGCAAGCTGAAAATTACGAGCGTCCGTCTGGCCGAAGCGGACCCGGGGGCCATCGAACGGTCCCTCAGAAAAGAAGCGGCTCAACGTTTCGGATTAGATACGGAAGAGGACCCGATGGATTATCTCGTGGCCGGCAGTGTTCGACAGGGCGACGAGGTGAAGAATGAATTGATTCTGTTTGCGACAGACAGTGAAACAATCAAAGACCACATCGGGATGCTGGAAGAGGCGGGATTACGTCCCGTGGCCATCGATCCGATTCCTTGTGCGTTGTTTCGCAGCTTCGGCAGGTCGCTTAGACGGCAGGAGGATTTGGAGCGGACCGTCGTTTTTGTCGATGTCGGCCAACGTTTCACAACAGTCGTCTTTGGCCACGGGCGAGAAATCAGTCTCGTTAAACAAATAGGGATTGGGGGAGAACGATTTGTTCAGGAAATCGCGACGAAATTGGGCGTAAGTGTCGGCCAGGCGGAGACGCTGCGAGACGCGCTGAGGACCAGCAAAGAGGCGTCGTCGATCGACGATGCGGATGTGCCTG
>CAYZAT010000110.1:0-12417 GCA_964476475.1 uncultured Pirellulales bacterium | reverse complement strand
ATGACCGTGCTTTTGATTAGTTTGGCCTGGATACCTGACACTTCATTTGCGTCAAATTCATCTCGCCAAGCCTCTCAACAGGCATGGGAATTGTGTCGTGCAGTCGGAGCGGGTGAGATCGAGAAGGTTAAAATCCTGATCGCCGACGGGGTCGATGTCAATACAAAGGATTGGGAAGGTGATACGCCTCTTCACATTGCAGTGATGAGAAACAGGATAGACGTGGCAGAGCTTCTCGTTGCCAATGGAGCCGACGTCAACGCCAAGAGCAAACCATCAGAGTTTGAACTGAGCATGCGCTCTTCGACCGCAAGCACACCTCTTCAAATGGCCGCTTTTGAGGGCAACCATAAGATGGCCGAGTTGCTTGTGACTAAGGGGGCGGGCGTTAACGCAAAAGCTGATAATGGCAATACGGCGCTCCACTATGCGGTTTTCGCCGGACATAAGGCTGTGGTTGAGCTACTGCTTGCTAACGGCGCAGATCGCAGCCTGAAAGACAAGGATGGCAGAACGCCCTTGGAAAGCGCGATGAAACGTTCACATGAGGAAATAGCGAAGCTTCTGGTAACTGAAGATACTCTCTTTACCCTTTACCTGGCTGCTTTCATTGGTGACTTGCCGAGACTGAAAGCTCTCATTGAGACTGGAGCACCCGTCGATGCGAATGATAAGGATGGTATGAAACCCCTGCACTACGCCGCGACCGGCGGAAACAGAGGTGCCGTTGAGCTTCTAATCACCAGGGGCGCTGACGTCAACGCCAGAGTGCCGCAGGTGTTAGACGATGTCGAGAAGGAAATCGAAGCAAAGCTTCGGTCAAGGGCCTCAAAAGATGCCGGAGCGACCAGGGATGACGAGGTTGGCTTTACACCCTTGCATTTCGCCGCCATAGACGGCTATCTCGATGTAGCCGAACTCTTAATAGACAAGGGCGCTAAAGTGGACGCCAAAGGCCCCCACCACTTCTATCCGTTTGGCAATGAACCTTCTCCCGACAACACGCCGCTATTTTTTGCCGTCTGTAACGGACACAGCGATGTCGTCGAGTTATTGGCCTCCAAAGGAGCGAACGTCAACACTCAGGGCAGTCCGCTTTCTGGCCAGTCGCCCTATTGGGCGATCGGTCCGGCGCAGTATCCTCCTGGTCCTGCTTTGCTGTGGGCCATTAATCGCGCGCATATAAAGACGGCCGAGATACTCATCGCTCACGGCGCTGATATCCACGCTAAAGGCCGTTTGGCGGGCTGGGGACCGTTGCAGATGGCGGCTAAAACCGGCAATGCCGAAGCCGCAAAGCTTCTTATCGCAAAGGGGGCCGACGTTAATGCGACAAACAACTCCGGAGACACAGCCCTGCACGAAGCTATCGCCTGGGGCCATCACAAGGATGTTGTACAGGTTCTGATAGACAATGACGCAAAAATCAATGTGCAAAACAACGACGGCTGGACACCGCTGCATGAGGCGACAACTTCAGGCCATCCTCGCGATCTGGGAACACACTTCGAGAAGGACATCGCTGAAATACTTATAAGCAGAGGCGCCACAGTAAATGTAAAGAACAAAGAAGGCGATACGCCTCTACATCATGCGGTACTTGAGGGAGGGCTGGATTTGGTGAATTTTCTGATTAATCGTGGTGCAGATATCAACGCAGTCAATGACTACGGGAATACTCCTTTGCACGTTGCGATTTTCTACAATAGGAAGGAGATCGCTAAGTTACTTTTAGCCAACGGAGCAAACATCAATATTAAAGACAGGAATGGTGAAACGCCCCTTACCGTGGCTCTTAAACGACGTGACCTCAAAGAGGTAGCCCAATTGCTTTTGGCCAAGGGAGCTGAAGTCGATACACAATCCTCATCTGGCTGGACACCTTTGCATAATGCGGCGCAACAAGGTGCCAAAGACATAGTGGAAAAACTTGTGGAAAAAGGTGCGCATATGAACGCCAAGGCTATAGAGAAAACGACGACCGGCCCTATAACAAATATGAAGGATCGGACGCCTTTACATCTGGCGGCTTCAGGCGGGCATTACGAGGTCGTTGCATTTCTCATCTCCAAAGGCGCTGCTATAAACGCGAAAGATGAGTACGGTACGACACCTCTAATTGAGGCGGCCGGAGAGGATTACCGGAAGAATGCCAAGGAGAAATTCAAGAAGACGGTAGAAGTCCTTGCTGAAAACGGAGCTGATGTCAATGCTAAGGACAACAAAGGCCAGACTGCAATGCATCGCGCCTGCTATCAAGGTCACAAAGACATCGTTGCCATTCTTCTGGCTAACAATAGTGACTTTAGCCTAAAAGACGATAGCGGAGCTACTCCAGCACATGAAGCGGCCCGTCGAGGTCACAAGGACGTTGTCGAGCTTCTCGCTTCTAAGGGAGTTATACCCGATGAAACAGTCAAAAGCCTTCTGAAGACGCGCACAACATCGTTGCACGAAGCGGCTATGGCAGGTGACGCCAAACGTGTGAAGTCACTTATCGACGGCGGGGCCAATGTCAATGCCAAGGATAGAGGGGGTGGTCAACCGCTTCACTTTGCCGTTGCATATGGATGGAAACAAATCGTCAAGTTGCTAATCGCACATGGGGCCGATATACATCAGGGAGACTGTATTCTGGAACTACCTGTGAGCCCTGGTGCTAAATCTGTCATTGTGTATAAGACTCCGCTGCACATAGCCGCAAGAAGGGGTCATGAACATGTGGCTGAGGTGCTTGTTGCTAACGGCGCTGATGTTAATGCCAAGGACAAATGGAACGAGACACCTTTACACATGGCAGCCCGTCATGGCGATGATGAAATAGCCAAGCTGCTGATCAAGCATGGCGCTGACGTCAACCAAGTTAATAAAATGAGCAACGCGGGTTCCTTCGATCACGCTACACCTTTACACTACGCAACTCAATATGGACACAGAGCCGCAGTCGAGGTGCTGCTTTCTCACGGAGCTGATGTCAACGCCAAGAACGGTGTCAGCCATACGCCACTTCAAATGGCAATCCGTCGAGGTCATAAGGATATTGTGAAACTTCTCATCAAATATGAGGCAGACATAAATCTGAAATCATACGGCCAAACCCGGTTGGATTTAGCGCGTGCCCACGGCCATGAGGACGTTGTAAAGCTGCTCGAAGCTGCCGGTGCTCAATCAGACGCCGGGAAGACGAATTGATGCCCTAACGATGGCTTTCACGGATGGATGGGACCAGGAACTTGAAGTCGATGGATTCTTTGAAGCGGGGTTTGTCGCCCCAGAAGGTGTAGGCGCCGAAACTGTGGATACCGAGCATGTCATCGTTGCGGATGTGGGATAGGTAGAAATAGCCCGGTCGCATTCGACTGAACGCGCGGCCCCGCATGATCGGGTGTTCTACATCGCCCGCGCTGGGATCGAAGGGAATCCAACCATGATTTTGCAGATACACTTCGGCCCAATTGTGCTTCGGCGATTCCGAATCGAAACGCACGGTATAACCATTAACCACTCGGGCAGGGATATCCTTCGCCCGGCACAAGGCCACAAAAAGATCGGCGTATTCGGTACAATCTCCTTGGCCCCGCTGCAAGGCCATCACAGCGCCCCGGCTCCGACGGCTGGAAGAGGCGTACTCCATGTGATCGATAACGTACTCGTATATCTTATGCACCACGTCCACTTCCGTCCGACCCTCGATGCCGGCGGCGATCTCCTGTATTGAGTCGTGATCTTTCTCAATAGACTTCTCCTGCCGGAGAAATCCCTTGAGGCCATCTTCTTCATGAGGTATATTTTTGCGATTCTTCGTCGCCGTAAAGAGATCGTATGTGAATAGTTCGGCTCTGACCCATATCGTTACCGTGACCCGCTCCTGAGGCTGTTCAAAAACGAATTCCGCATAACGCCTTCCATCTCTTTCAATGATTTGTGAGGGCTTCGGATCGTAGCCCATACTCAGGATGTTCTGTCTATCCGGCCGGCTCTGCGGAAGAGGAACAAGAAAACTGATCCGGCGTGTCTCACGCGTTATGGAGAAATCGTACGTTTGCTCCAGTTCGACCCTGTTGCCCGGGGGATATATCTGCCGTGAAGCGAACGGATGCATTCTTCTTTGCCTCGCCGGGGATTGTTCTCCCACGCCGATCAAACACACTAAGGCCATTAGCGACAATGTCGTACGCATTCGATTCCGTTTCATTCAATAAACTGTTTTTTCGATTATACTATATTCATGCAGAGAAGGTTCATCTCGACGAATCCGGCGACAAATGCGTCGAAACTGCGTATGGACGCGTATGCTCAGTCGGTGAGGACGTTCAGGCCTCTTTGAATGGCGTATTGACGGACGGTTTGGATTTCCTCCCTCGTTGGGCGGCGGGTGAGGGGCGAATGCGAAGCAGCCTTGTAGCACGGACGGTATTGATCCATGATATTGATAGCCGTTGTGCGGCTGATATGCTCGACCAAAAAATCGATCGTCTCGAAGCTGCCGGCCAGATTCTCCGGCAAAATTAGATGTCTGACCAGAAGCCCGCGGGTGGCGACGCCTTTTTCGATTTGCAAGTCACCGACCTGACGATGCATCTCTTTGACGGCCTCCCGATTGATCCGTGGGTAATCCGGGGCGGCGGACAACTCTTCGGCGACTTTGGGATCCGAATATTTCATATCCGGCATGTAGATATCGATAAAACCGTCGAGAAGCTTGATTAGCTCGACCGAATCGTAGCCGCCCGTATTATACACCGTCGGCACGGTTAAACCGTTATCCCTGGCTAACGCAATCGCCTCCGCAATCGCCGGGGCGACGTGCGTGGGAGTGACGAAATTGATATTGCTACAACCATCCTCCTGTAATTCGCGCATGGATTGGGCCAATTGCTCGACGGTGACTTGTCGTCCGTGCCGGTGGTGGCTGATATCGAAATTCTGGCAGAAGATACAACCTAAATTGCAGCCGGCGAAGAATATCGTACCGGACCCTCCGCTGCCGACCAATACGCTTTCTTCGCCAAAATGGGGCCCGATGGAGCTGACAACCGGATCGGTGCCGATGCCGCAAAAGCCTATTTGCCCTTTTTGGCGATGAACCTTACATTGCCGGGGACACAGCGTACACGGATCTATAGAGTTCCACAATCGCCGAACAAATTCATCATGCTGATCGTTCATGGCCGGTTCGTGCAAACGACCAGATTATCCTACGGCTTCTCAAGTATCGTCACTTTGAAAATGCCGCTTTGATCTCGTCTATTGAGACTCCAAGTAGCGCCTGCGCAATCGGATCCAGCGACGCTTCCGAGCCTTGTAAGTGGAAGGTTCGATGGATATGGGATATCGTCTCGCCCGGCTTCAAGGCCGCCGCGGGGGACGATGTCTCCAGTTCGTAGAAAGGACCAAGCGGCTTGGCGCCCGGCTCGGCGGGACCGTCGTTGTACGAATTGACCACATCGCCTTCGTACGGTTCGTCCTGCAATTCCCACATCGAGTTGACGTACTCCATGGGGACCTTCGGCTTGTTATACTGCACAATCGTCAGGACCTTGCTGATCGCATCATAGCTGCCGAGTGCCGGCCTGGAGCGCTGGGGCGAAAGGCCGATCTTACTTCGATACTGACCGTCGCCGCTGAAATAGATGACGCCGTCCTTAACAACCAGGCGTTCTGCGGGGACTTTTCCGAAATAGGCGTCGTTCACTATGGGGCCGAGTTGACTCTCCGGGCCGGCCGTGTAAGGAACCACAATCGTGGTTTTCGGCGATGGATTGTACATGCCGAGAATCCAAATCGAGAGCAGCCCCGTTTCTTTCGTCCAGGATTTCTCGCCGGTATTGGTCATCGTGTTCTTCGATTCGTAGGCCACCATCTTGACCATCTCGACCGGCGCGATCCCCAGGATCTTGACCGCTTCAGCTCGTTCGAGCACGCGCACTTCGCGATCGACGTGAACGTTGAAAACGGTCTGGGAATAGTTCTCCAGCGTCATATCTTTTCTGAGGACTGCGGCGCTCTGGGTCTTGGTGACAAGCTGGAAAGGTTCGGTATCAATCGGGGCCGGTGTAAACCAATGTTCCAGATCGAACGACACGCCATTCTTGAAAAAGATCGAGTATTGCCCGCCTTCCGGTCCGATCCAGAAGCGGTCTTCACCGCCGAAAACGTTAATATGCTCGACAAACTCCCCGGAAGCCACCAGTTCGCGATTGATCCAGCCGAAACTCAATCCATCCGCCCCGGCCGCGGTGCTGGTCATCACCCGGCCCTGCATCTTCGGTAAGACGGCCACCTGACTGTCGCCCGTGGCATCCGACAAAAGAACGACATCCGTATGCTGATTCAGGAACTCCATGTCGTCGCCAAATGTGTTTTTCGCCATTTTGATTTGTCCCTCCCGACAACCTGCCAACATGCCAACGCACACCAGAACCGACAGCAATCCCACCTGTTTCATTTCTTCTCTCCTTACCTGTTCTTTACGGTTTTGCCAACAGTGGACATTCCTTTAGGAAGACCCTATTCGTTCACATGGTCGGTATGATAAATTGTGCATTTACGCCGGTCAAGCCATAAATTAGGGTTTTCTGATCGGCCCGACGGCGAAAACGGCTTCGTTGAGCGCGCTCCAGACCCTGCCGCTATGGACTCTTGCCCTCACCTTGACGCTATGATCCAATGTGAAAGGGCCGGTATATTGGATCGCACTCGGTGAGATTCCACCGGACTCGATGGATGTCCCCTTGCCGGCACGCAGCTCAAGAGAGATGAGAAAGTCGGAACTGGTGGCGGACACGTTCAAACCGTGAATGGCGAATACGTTGTTGCTCCGCTGAAGATAACCGAGCGAATCGGTCAGATCGATACTCTCGAAAAGGACGGCTTCCGAATCCGAGTGCCCCGACCCGGCGTCGGAATGCCAGGCGGGCGTGCCCTCGAAGTGTCGCCGGGCGACTTCGACGCCGTTCAGGTAGGCGATGAATCCATCATCGTACCGGATGTTCAATGTCATGAAATCAAAGTCGTTTAAGCTCCCCTCGAATGTAAATGGAATGCGAATGTAACAGGTTGTATTCCCGGTGTACATTTGCTCCTGGAGATCGAGACTGATGAAGTCCAGATAGCCGCTGCTTCGGTCGTACCCGACGCCGCCCGGCGAGCCGATGCAGAGCAACCAGTCGAAGTCGTCGAAACGTCCTGTCCCTTTCCAACTCTCAGCGATGGGTCCCGTGGGGACGAGCACACGCTTATCGGCATCCTCGGTAATCAACATTGTGCTGGTTACGTGACCCGACGAGACGGCGCTTTGTCGGGGATCGGCTCCGTCCAGAGTGTACCATATCGTTCCCATTGAGGCCGTCATCGAAAATACATCTTGAGCGTCTATGTATCCGCCATGTTGATACGAGCCGTTAATGTGAAAAACGGGAGCGTCCAGGCCCGGATAAAGACGGCGTGCCTTGAGCTGGTTAAGAACGATGTCAGGACGTTGCGGGAAGTACTCGGTGATGAGAAAGTTCAGTTCGTCTCGCCATTCCTCATCCGGCGTGTAAGGGGCGTTCGGCCGCTTGTTGTCCCCCCAGCGCGCCGACTCGGCCGAGAGGGCCAGGGCGATCTCATTGGCGCGCCGCATCCACCGCGCTGAGGCAGCTTCGGCAGTGAGAGCGCCGCCGTTGAAGAAGTGTCTGTGGACGTGGTCGGCAAAGCGCATCCGGTAGTCGGCGTTGACCGTTAGCTGCTGGTGCAGGTGCGTGGGCTGATTGGCGTTGTCCTTGCCCGTGACATCGTCGTTCAGGCGGAGAAACGTGCGTTCGGAATCCCATGTGAAAAACTTGAAGCCCGCGGCCGGCTCGCGTTTGCGTCCGCCGTACCAGTTATTGTGGTCCCAATCGACGTTGCCCATAAAGTAGTTAACGAGTAAGAAGTCGATCAGGTTGTCGATATCAAGATACTGCTCGATCTCCTCGACGGCTTCATTTCTTGCCAGCCCGTTGTTGGCGATTCGCATCATGGCGTTCCACGCCTGTCGGTCGCCG
Organism: uncultured Pirellulales bacterium; assembly: GCA_964476475.1. Taxonomy (GTDB): domain Bacteria; phylum Planctomycetota; class Phycisphaerae; order Sedimentisphaerales; family Anaerobacaceae; genus JAFGTG01. The sequence continues at coordinate 4,390 of CAYZAT010000110.1, read as the reverse complement.
TCCACGGTGCCGCCTTTATGCTGGACGACGTCGTAATCCTCTTTGGATCCGCCCAGGTGCTCGGCGAAGAACGATGCGTTCGGGCGTTCGATGGTATGGTAGAGGCCCCAGTAGAGTCCATTCATGTACAGATGCACGTAGCCCTGCCCGCATGACAGCCGGCCCATATCGTGCTGGGTGTCACGCGGCCACAGATCGCGGATATACTGGGCGCGGATTTGCTGAGTTGTGTTCGGGTGAAACCAGGAGTCGCCGTTACTGCCCCGCAGGATGAACGTGTCGAATCGCTCCACGGGCCAATCGTCGAATACCGGGTACTCCAGCTTGGTCGGCCCGTATATGCCCTTGAAGAGCAATCGAAGATTATGCTTGGGCCGGTTCGGATTGCGGCTGGCACTGCCCTGGATTCGCAGGCCGGCGTTTACGTGCAATTCCGGGCCGCCGTGAGGATCGATGAATTCGACCGAGACGGGCCGTTCCCACGCCTCGCCTTCCCGTCGCGAATTGGCATAAATGCCCGTCGCGGGATCGAACAAATCGTCCAGATCGAGAACGAGAGAGAGCGTTCGATGCGTGAAAAGCGCCTCTTTCATCGTTTGGCTGTAAAGCGGATGATAAACAATATCCGGGTCCATCGGATAATCGGCGGGAATCGGGTTGCCGTCGTCAGTGCCCCAGGTCGATGGAAATCCCGATGGCGAGACGGGTTGAATGAGCACGTCGTCGGGAAAGATATAGGTGTGAGTGACCACATCGTGCGGTTTGTAGCCGGGCTTGATCGCCTCGGCCCGCAGGCAGGTCGTGGTGGCGATGCGGATCGGCCCCGTATAAATCGTACCCAGCGGTACTCCCCTGCCTTTGGAGGTGTCGTAGGGCCTGCTGCCGTTCACCGTGTAGTAGATCGCGGCCCCTTCGGTTTCCGTCGCAAGCGTCACGTAAAAAAGCCTGTCGTAGAAACCTCTTTCATGGCTGAACTGCGGCGCCTGGACGACGCCCAGGTAAGCATCCTGATTTCGGGCCGCCGGGCTTGGGCTGCGGAAGAAACGCTGCGTATCGCCGGCATCAGGATAACGACCATAAGAAATGTCCGTCGTCTGGTGATCGAAGATGATAATGTCAACAAGGGTACTCCCGTCGATGTCGAATAAGGCGATTTCTTCCCCATCGGCGTCGAGCTTAAAGTTCGCGTGCAAGCCGGCGTCTTCCATATCCTCATCGGCCCAGATGAGCAGATATCCGCCTGCCCGGATGCGATTATCGGCCGGAATCTGCCACTTGGCGGGAACGGATAGATCATCCGTTAAATACATGCCCCCGAGGTCAATTGACTGGTTGCCAAAATTATGGATTTCGATCCAGTCGTCGTACTGACCCTGGGGATCCTGAATGCACGTGCTGTTCGAAGCCATCAACTCATTGATGACCAGCGGGATGTTTTCCGCTCTCACAGAACCGCCGAAACAGAAGCTCATTGCAAGGAAATACACCGAGAATGTCTTTAATCCCGACATCTTTTATTTCCCATAAACTGATTTATCTTCTATTGTCGGGTGTCGGTGAAGCGCCCTGCCAATTCTCCGGATCGTTGCCGTAGTCGTCAAGACTTTTTCGAATGAGCGACTGGCCAAAGCCGTCGGGCCCGATCGGCCAGAGATCCACGGAACCGGGACAGTTGTCAGGATGCGAACCATCGCTATAGTTCACCCGGTCGATCCGAATGTAATAGCGCTCGCCGTCGTTATCGACATCGCCGGGCATGCTCAACTCAATGCGCTCGCCGGCGTTGTTCAGGTTCCCGGCATAAGGACCGAGGATCATCTCGCCCTGTATGTGTGGATATCGCCACGAGAACGCCTCGGGGTCTCGGACCACAAAGAGATAGCCGCCCGCGGGGATTGTCACGGGCCTGTCAGGGGAAAATGTTAATTCGATGCCGCTCGTAAATTTCCATGACGCGTCCTTATCCGCATCGAATAACGTCACCGGCTCGGCACTGATATTATGAAGCTTGATGTATTCGTATTGGTCATTCGTATAAGTGCCGCCGTCCGGCCAGTCGGGATGGTACATGATTTCGCTGATAACAACGGGCCCGACGGACGGGTAGGCGTTTTCAGAACCGGGCGTCGGGGACTCCAACGCGATAAAGTTGATGTTACCCGTATCAGGCTTTTCGTAACGTCCGAATGAGACGCCCCCTGCCGAAGCTCCGAAATCTTCACTTTCCCGATAACCTGTCGGGATACCGTTTTGCGCCGAGCTAAGGATCACGCGTTCGCCGTTATTGCCCAGGGCGAAAGGCTCGTAACATCCGGCATCATTCGTGTTGCCAAAATGCAGATCTTCATAAAGAACCAGATAGCCGAAAGGCTCAATCATGGTGCCGCTGGCGATCTCATATTTGAACAGGTCGTCATCGCTGTCGCTGAGGAACCAGCCGCCCAGGTCGATCACGGTTTCGGTTGTGTTATAGAGCTCGATCCAATCGGGATCACCGCCGGGTGAATTGGCCAGGAGTTCATTAATGACGACACCGCCCGGATGAGGAAGCATGCCGCTATCGTCCTCTCCCGGCGAGCCGCCGATATAAACGCTGGGTCGCCATGCGCTGCTATCATTCCAACTGTCGAGGTCCGGATGAGACGGATCGATCATCGTGAGCGAGAATCCCTGGCCGTCCGTCAGGGAATGCCAGCCGTCGCGATAACTGAAATCCAGAATGGTCCGGCCGGTGGCCTCTTCCAGCGTGATTCTCTCGCCGGCATTGTTCAAACTTCCGCTATATTGGCCCGCGACATTGAAACGGTTACGGTATCGAGTCTCGAAGGCGTCCCGGTCCTGAACGACGACGATATGTTCACCGGGAGGCAAATCGAGACTGGGGAAGGCAAAGTCGATTCCGTTTGTGAACCGAACGAGGTTCAAGTTGATCGTCTCGGCTCCGATGTTTGTTAACTCGATGAATTCTTCGTTCGGTTCGCCGGCGCTATCCAACGACTGTGGATGATACATCAGTTCGCTAATGCGAAGGTTCCCGGCAACCGGGCCGATGGTAAAGAACGCTTCGTTGAGTGCGCTCCAGCGTCTTCCGCTCAATACCCTCGCTTTGACGTGAGTGCTTTGAATGAGCGTAATTGGACTTGTATAACGGATCGCACCGGACGGATCGATATCCATGGCACTGGTTTCGTCGATAAGAAGCTCGGCGGAGATAAGAAAATCGGGACTCGTCGGGGAGACATTCAAACCGTGAATGGCCAGGAGATTGCCGCCCGGCACGAGAGTGCGGAGGAAATCGGAGATATCGATACTCTCGAATGTGATCGCTTCGGCGTCGGAGCGTGTGCTGTCGGCACTGGAATTCCACGCCGGCCGACCGCTGAAGCTCCGCCTGGCGACTTCGACTCCGTTGAGGTAGGCGATGAAACCGTCATCATATCGAATATTCAGGGTCATGAGGTCGAAGTCACCGACATTGCCGCTGAAGGTGAACGGGATACGGATATAGCACGTAGCATTGACGTTATACATATAGCGCTGAACGTCGAGGCTGATAAGGCTGTCATAACCCGAGTCCGTTTTGTATCCGACGCCGCCGGGCGAGCCGGCGCTTCGAATCCAGGCCCGGTCGTTATACGTCTGGCTGTCTTTCCATGTGTCACCGATACCCCGAACGGGGACGATCACGCTCTTGTCGGCATCTTCCGCGACGAGGATTTGCGACGAACTTTGGAAGGTGTACGATTCGGACGGATCGGTGCCGTCCAGCGTGTAATAAATCGTGCCATACCGAGTGTTCATGGTTAAATCCAGATGGTCGCCGAAGTACCCGCCAGCCGGGATGAAGGTCGGCGGTGGCGAGCCGAGTTCGGTGGCAATTTGGTTATCCATCCACGTCAGACGATCATCGAGCCAGCCCTTCATCCAATGGATTTCCTCGCCATACGTATCGGCAATAAACCAGTTGGGCCAGACGTAGTTGCCCAGGATGCGCCATCGCTCGAAATTGCGCACCTGGGCTTCGTCCAGCAACGCGGCCGTTCCGTCAATGTCCCCCAGTAAGCGTTGCGTTGCGAATCGGTTTCTTCGCAGCGCGAACCATCGGTCGGCATAATGCAGGCGGAAATTCGGGTCCTCGAACAAACGCCGCCACCAGGGATACTGAGTATCACTCAACTGGCTGTAGTACCAGCCGGAAGGTATCCATCCCTGAAGGTAGTTGGCGTTGCCGAGCGATAGATTGTAATCCCAGACGGGTCCCATTTTCAGTTTGCCGCCCCGATCCTTGTGCATGTACGTGCTTAAGCGAAAACCATCGATGTTTTTACAGAGCTCAACGAGGATGTGGTGGTCGATGAAGGAATCGACGTCGATATACCTGGCATATCCG
>CAYZAT010000109.1:0-12494 GCA_964476475.1 uncultured Pirellulales bacterium | reverse complement strand
AACAAGATTTTTTCTTTCCAAAAGTATGCCTAACTTCAATTTTGCAAAAGTTCAGCTATTACTTAAAAGGGGCCTATACCGACTAAGAGGATCGGTATAGGCCCCGTATTGAAGCAAATCAAATATTTTCCAAGTTAACGCCTGCTTACGGTTGAACCAGGCGGATGTCGTCAATATACATCGTGCCCGATCCACCTGCCATTGCACCGCCTTTGCTACCCAGGCCGACGGCGATTTTAGCCACGTTACCCAGGTTGATGCCCTGGTCGGTCACGGCCTGAAGTGGAACGACCCACTTCTTCCAGGCGGTTTTGATGGACGCTTCCGGATCGTCATTGGCGACGATGGCCGGCCCGCCGGAGGAATTGGCGACCGCCACGTACAGCGAATTGACGGCGTTATCAGATTCCCCTCGGACCCAAAGCGTTAGTTCCGCAACGCCTCCGGCCGTCCAGTCGCGCGGCGACGTTAACGTCAGGGTCGCCTCTGAGTTCGTCACGCCGGCTTCGTTGACATACACCAGCGGCATGGACTGCAGACCGCCGTGAACAGTCTGCTGTTCGCAATACGGCGGCATGAGATAGCCGACCTGGGCGCCGTTGTCGGCGACGCCGAAACCGTCGATCCATGTTTGCCAGATGGCTTCACCTTCCGCATCGTTGTCGGTATAACTCTCGAAATCATCGACCAGAAGATGACTGCCGACCGTGAAGGTCCAGACGGGGCCTTTGACCGTATTACCGGCATACACTTCGTCCACGCGCCAGTAGTACGTCGTGTTCGCCTCGAGCAATCCGGCATCGTAGCTTTCCGCTCCGAGCGCCCTGGCGCCTTTGTATTCGGGCGAGCCGGAAGTGGCGCCGCCCACGGCGTCCTTGTCGAGTCCGAGGTACACCTCATGCGAGGCGGCGTTGTCCGCCGCCGTCCAGGCCAGGACCGTGGCCATCGACACATCGTCGGCGCCGTTGGCCGGCTGCGGATTGCCGACCGCCCCCGGCGTCGTAAAGGCCCATACGTCACCTTTGTACGTGCCGAGGCCGTCGAATTCGTCCACGCGCCAGTAGTACACCTTTTCCGCTTCAAGCGAGCCGGGATTGTACTCGGCCGTTCCGCGCGGGACACCGACGGTCGCGTTGTTCACTGTATCGTAATCGTCGCCGAAGAAAACCGTGTGCAGTTTCGCACCGAAGCCCGGCGTCCAGGTCAGGATCACGGACGTTTCGGTCAGTCCGGCTCCATCGGCCGGGACCGGCTCATACGCCGTCTTGGGCGGAATCGAGAAGCTCCAGACATTGCCCTTATAGACGGTGTCGTCCGGCGGCGCGTTCACTTCGTCGATCCGCCAGTAATAGGTCGTCCCCGGAACCAGTCCGTCGGGATAGGCGTATCCGGGGAAGCCGGCGATAAACATCGTGGCTTTCTGATTGCCTTGGAATGCGTCAGCGTCTCGCGTGGCGTCGTTGACGATATCGAACGCATCGCCCAGATACACATCGTGAGAATCGGCGAACGTTCCCGCGCGCCACATCAGGGTCACCCACGTATCGTTGATCACGGCGCCGTTGGACGGACTCGGACCCGTTGCGGGGCCCGGATTGACCTCCGCGTCGGAGAGAATAAGATACCCGTATCCCAAGCTCTGGTCATGGGCTTCGCGACCCGTCCAGGTCAGCTGGAGTTCTCTATCCCCATTGGGGATGTCGGTGTCGTCGATAACAGGGTGGAATCCGATGGTACTACCCACAGACCAATCTAACGACAGCATCTGTCCGTATTCGATCGCGGCTTCGCAGATGTAACCATCGTCCGTTTCGGTGGAAGCGACCTGAAGATAATCGATGGCGCTTTGACCGGCACCGTCCATGTTACACCAGTTCCAGGTGTGGTCTTTGAAGTCAAAGCCGTACTGGTAATGTTCTTCATGTCCGGCAACGGCGTTTGTCGTAGCAAAAAACACTTCGACGGCATCCGCATTCCAGATACTCCCGTCGGTTTTGTTCTGGGATAATACATCGTCTTTCACGATTACAGCCATATAGATATAATCGTCATCCCATAGCATATAGAACTTCGCGCTATTGTCGTCCGGCCCGTCCCAGGTCGTCTGTCCGGAATGCAACTGCTCTACCTGATCCAGCACGGCCGGGGTCATCGCGCTGAGTTTCCAGTCGCTCAGATCTCCGTCGATGGTATCCGGTGTACCGCGCAGGCAGTCGATCACCAGCTCTTCTCCGGTGACCGGATGGACGGCAGGGGGATCCGCCATCGACAAACCCACACTAAACAAAATCACAATTCCCAGAAACATACATTTCTTCTTTAACATAGTCGTACCTCCTTTAAAAAGTTAATTTTGAACGCAGCAATGAATCATCGACAGAAAAAGCGCCGGTGTTCATGCTTTTTATAGAACAATTATGAACCGGAATGGCCTCATTTACACTTCACTTTCATACTCCTGCCAACGTGAGTCTTATAATAACGCAATTTTATCTCCTTATCAACAATTTTCCGGCGGAATCCGCGATTTGTTTGGAAAAAACACCAACGAAACCCAACAAACAGGTTAAAAAAGCCGTTTTTTTCTTACCGGTGCGGGCTTGACATATCCGAAGGCTTAGAAAAGGCACGAAGAAGAAAAAGAAGCCCCTGCTCGGTGAAGTCCGAAGAGGGAAAGTAAGCAGGGGCTTAGGCGAATGCAAAAAGTCACATCACGTGCTCTTTGCACGACGATGAATTAGAGTCCGTACAAGGTATCTCTGACCGATTTCGATTTATTCTCTTGGGTGGATTTGGGTTTTTCTTCTTCCACATCCGTATTCTCCATGGCATCCATATGCTTCTTGAAAATATCGCTGACGGACGCATCCTCGAGCAGGTTGGTTCGTGCCCGTTCTCTCTCGGAGATCGGTGTGAGCGCCTGGGCCGTTTCGGCCACGTGCGGGGTCAGGAAAATCAGCAATTCGGTCTTGTCGTTGCCCACGATGGTGCGTTTAAAGAGATGACCCAAAAGGGGTATGTCACCGAGCAGCGGGACTTTACTGATGGTTTCCGTGGTTTGATCCTTAATCAAACCTCCGATCACGATGGTCTGGCCGTCCCGTACGGCGACTTTCGTCTCGGATGTTCGCGTCGAAAAGACGGGCAGAGTGAGATTCTCCGAGATCTGCACGCTTTCACCCGTTTGAGACGAGATTTCGGGTAAGATGGTCATATTGACCAGGCCGTCGGGATTGATCGACGGGGTGACCTCCAGGATGATACCAATTTCCCGGTAATCCGTGGTGGTCTGCGAATTCCCGCCGTCCGTCACATTCTCGCCGGTGGCATAAGGTACTTCCTCTGCAACAGAGATCCTGGCCATCTGGTTGTTGCTGGTCAGAATATAGGGACGAGAGAGAATATTCAGTTTGCCGGTCTCCTGCAACGCGTGGACGGCGAGTTCGACATCCTGGTCGAATATCGTTGCGGTCGCGCCGGTCAGGGGCTGGCCAAAAACGCTGCCGGCCTCGAAATTCAAGTCCGTGCTGTCGCCTCGAATATTCCACGCCGAAAATTCTGCTCCCAAATCAATATCTTCATTATGCGTAATTTCTGCAAAGAGGACTTTGATGAGCACCTGGCCGATGGGTTTATCCAGCTCATCGATGATCGGCTTAAGCAACCCGTAGTTTCTCGTCGAGGTCAGTACCAGCAGAGAATTGGTGTCCGTGTCGGCCTCGAGATAGGTATCTTCGGAAAGATCGTCACCGCCACTGGAAGAATCCCCGCCCCCCGTAGCGGCGGCGGTTTGCTGCGCGCCTCTTGGCTGGCCCTGGAATTGCTGTCCGGTTGTGCTGCCGGCCTGGTTCAGGGCCTGCATTTCAGCAAAAAGATTGTTGATAATTTCCTTAATATTTTCTGCATTGGCGTTCTTGAGGGGATAGACGAAGATTTTGCGTTCCTGTTCGGGATTTTCGTCCAGCTCTTTAATCACACCGGAAATGATATTCAGTGTTTCTTCCGGGCCGCTGACGACCACCGAGTTCGTGCGGGAATCGGCCGAGGCGATAATCGCCACATCCGAGATACTACTGCCACCCTGCGTGGTCTGCTGCTGACCTCCGGGTCCGCCTCTCATGAACCGGACCTGCTGATTCTGCTGGGTACTTCGCGAGGTCTGTGACGATGTCCGGCTTTCTCCGAAAACTTCATTAATCAGTTCCGACGTGTCCTGAGCGTCGGCATACTCTAAGTGAAAGACCTTCACATCCGCCACGTTGGGAATTTGCGTATCCAGTTTTTCGACGACCTCGGCCACGACCTCCAGGAGATCGTCCGGGCCGGCCACAACGACGGTGTTGGTCTGGCTGTCCGCCGCCGCCACGACTTGGGCTTGCTCGCTATCTTCCTGGTCACTCTGCCTGGCTCGACCGGGACCGAAGAACATCGTGCGTTGGTTTTGGTTTGAGCTCTCTTCATCGCCAAAGAGTTGATTGATGACCTCGGCCGTGTTCATGGCATCGGCATATCTAAGCTGGAAGATTTTGACGCCGGCGACCTGGGTGGTCGTGTCGTCCAGAGCCGCGAGCACATCGGCTACGAGATCCAGGATTTCGGCCGGCCCTCTAACAACCACGGAATTGGTCCGTTCATCGGCGGCGGCCACCACCTCTACATTGACGCCGCCCCCGCCCTGCACAGAGCCGCTTTCCTCGATATCCACCCGCCTGCCGTCGCGCTGGTCTTCGTTGCTGCGGGGGGTGAGGACGACCGTGTCTTCGGCCCCGGCTCCCGCCGATGAGGCGGCGCTCCCTTGGGCGAAGCTATAACGGGGCATCAGTACGCTGGTGGTGGCCAGCGCGGCGCCTATGATAAGTGTTTTCAAAATTTCCATCGCTACGGTCTCCTTAGCATCCAAACGCGCTTTGTTATTCGTCTTATCTGTATTTCACTGCCCAAGTGTTTTTCTTGCTCAGTCCGAGAGCTGATTCAGGATATCTGCCTGATCCTCTGTCAGACCCTGTGGCTCTATCGTTCCCTCCGGGCTAGCGTCCGCCGCGTCCTCCGCCGGGTCCACCGCGTCCTCCGCCGGGTCCGCCGCGTCCGCTCATTCTCTGCATCATCATTTGCAGGGGATTCATAGGCCCTGACCCTCGTTGCTGGCTTCCGCGACTGCCGCGTGAGCCCCCTTGCTGGTTCTGCTCGAACATGGTGTTTATCATGTTGGCCGCGCTCGTGGCGTCGGCGTTGACCAGGCGGAAGACCCTGATTTCTGAAATTGTCGCCATGTGGGTGTCCAATGCCGCCACGATTTTCATCATGCGCTTGATGTTGGCCGTGGTATCGGTAATGATCAGGGCGTTGCCGTCTTCGTTGGCTTCGAGGCTGGCGTATTCCGGGATCAAGGTCTGAAGGTTTTGCCTCAGCGCGCTGGCGGTAACGTAACGAACGGGGATCACATAGGTCACCACATTATCGCTTGGGACGACGATATCCGGGTCGCGCCCCGAGAAGACGGGAACGCTCTCCTGTTTGGCGTCCTCCAGGGTGACGACTTTGAGGATCTTGCCGTTAAGTACCGTGGTCAAGCTCCTTTCCTTGAGGATGGAGTTGATCAGGGAGACCGCCTCCGTTAAGGAGATGGGCTGGCGGCTGATGACGGTCATGCGGCTGTCATAAAGGGGCTCATCTGAGACCACCGTCAATCCTGTGGTTTCGGACAGGTACTCCAAGACCGTCTGGAGAGGGGCGTCCTGGAAATTGAGTTTGACCTTGACGCCGGTGCCGTTATGGATGACCTCGACGGGTTTGGCTTGAGTCTCGGACGGCGCTCGGGACGTAGCCTGTTGCGCGACGGTATGACCGGGCATCAGAACGATGACGACCACCAACATCGCGCCAATGATCATGACTTTAAGAGTTTGCATTGCTTTTGTCTCCTTTACGTCAAAACGTTTCTTGATACTCTTCTCATCGGTGCCTTATCGACCGAGTTGTTGTTTGCGTTGTTCCATTAGCTTCCTTAGAATTTCCGCCTCTTCCTCCGAGGGGATCGCTTCTTCAGGTGCGGCGTTCGGATCGCTGACCGGGGAGGATCCCGCCGAGAGTTCTATGAGCCGGTTCAGCGGAAGCGTGCCCTGTCCTCCTTCCAGGTCCCGACCGAGCGTGACGTTGATTGTCTTGTCCTCCAGTTGATACTCGATGGAATCGAGCGTAAAGTTTTTAACGGCGCCTCGGGCAACGCGTTCTCCCTCGCGCAATCTGAGAACCGTATTGTCCTGGGTATTCTCAATGAACGCGATGAACGTGCCGTCCTCCTGGACGATCCCCTTGAGCACGAGATATGACTCAGGATTTCGTGTGACAACCGCTCGAGTAGGCCTCTCGCGCCTTTGCCGGGTACGGAGAGGGCCGCGTTGTCGCGAGAAGATATTGCGCTGCAGAATGATCCGGTACGACGCCCATGTATTCTGCACGACCGGGGGGCGCTCAATCGCAACGGGCGGCTCGTTCGCATCTACCGCGTTCGGATCCGGCGTCGTTGCTTCCCGGCCCAGACCCGGTTGAGGTCGGAGGAAAAGGACGGAGACGAAAGCCGCCGGCAGCACCAGACAAATCGATAGGGTCTTAAATTTGTTCATCGCTCACCTCTTGTGGTGGATTGCTTTCAGTAGCAGTGGGCTGATCTTCGCCAAGACATAATGCGGAAAGGCGAAGCTGCACGGACATACTCTGGCCGGACTCGTTGCTCGAACCGAGCTGCATGTCCTTGACTTTGATAGGTAGTGCGGCCGTCTCGATGTTCCAGAGGAATTGAGTGACCGCGTCGAGCGATCCCGTCCCGACGACCACGAACGTCATCTCCTTGAGCCCCTTGTCGCTGGCCACGCGCTCGGGCTTGACGGAACTGAGCGTGAGCCGCGCCTTATACGACCACTCATTAATCGCCCGGCCGACTTTAATCTCGGCCTCCACCTCATTTCGCAGGCTTTCCGACAAGGCGGTTTTCCATCTCTTTTCCAGGACCCGTCTTTTCCGGAACAGGTTCTGGGCCTCATCGAGCTCGATGCGCAACTGGCTTTTCTGCGTTTCCAGCGCCTGAAGCTTACCCGTCACCGGACCGACGAGAAACTTGTTCAGGACAAGAAATCCCACCGCCGCAAAGGCCAGAATGGCAATAATCCGTTCGCGTTTCGTTAACATATCTATTTCATCCCTCGGTATTCAAAATTGATAGCAAATTCTTTCTCTCTGAGATCGCGCCCGACGTTTCGCAAATGAATCATCTGAACGTTGGAGAAGGCGTCCTGCTGTTTGATTTTGTCCATGACTTCATAGAAGCTCTCTTCGGTTGAAGCATTTCCGACGAGCGCCGCCCCGGCGCTGTCGCTCAAGCGAAGATTCGTCACCCAGATCGTCGGCTCTTCCGGGAACGTCAAGGTCAGCTCCCGGAGGAAATTGAGAAACACGGGCTCTTGAGACGTCCAACTGGTCGCATAGGTAATCCGATCGACAATTTCGCGAGCCGCGGCGATATCTTCACTCATCAGCTCCAACTGTTCCGCATAGGTCGCAATATCTCTTCTGTCGGCCTGCCAGTCCACCAGCACGGCGATCAAGGCGAGCAGGCAGGCCGCGCCGATGATGCCAGCCCAAACCGTGATGGGTTTGCGAGATGTTTTTTTCTTCAAACCGATACGCGGATTCACAAAATCCACAGGCGGCCTGTCGGTTCCCAAGCCGGCCATCGCCACGGCGACGGCGGCTATCGATTGCGCCTGTTCCGGATCATCGGGCGAGCCGAGTCCGTCGGGCAACAATTGAGCGCCGCCGTCCGTGACGATAATCTGGGGTTTTAGCCGCTCGTTAAGCTGCTGAATGGTTTGGTCCGGCAGGCCGGAGCCGTCGTACGCCGTGACGCGTTGAGGTGAAGCGGCATCCTGTTGCGAGGACAACAGAAGCAAGCGCTGAATCGTCGAGGTCAGCAGTTCGGCGCGGTCGCCGGCTGTACCGTTCGTCGATGCCAGCGAAACATGCTGGATGGATCGCGGGCTGCCGTTAACCTGCGTCCAGAATTCGCAGTAGGTCGGCCGGGTGTAGAGTCCGTATCGATGTTCCTCGCGGTCGTCCGAACGTGTCGAGGGCGTCCCGCCCTCGATTCGCGGGCAGGATGCCCGCGACACTACGCTACCGAGCGCCAGGGCCGAGACCGTCATGGACCGAATCTGAAGGCCCGCCCCGGCGGCGAAGTCTTTGACCTGATCGACAATCTCTCGCCGGGCCGCCAACAGCAACACGTCGCTCCGTTCGGTGGTGCTCGTGCGCCCACAATAGTCGAAAACCAGCTCGCTGGCGTTGAGAGAAAACGCCCGCTCCGCCTGAATATTCAGCACGCCCGTCAACGCATCCGCGCTCGCGGGAGGAATCGTGATTTCTTTGGCTATGACCCATTTCGTCGGGATGCCGATCACGGCTTGTTTCGACGAAAAGTGGTTGGCGCGGAGAAACTGCCTGAGCTGTTGTCCCAACGCCTTTGCGTTGTCGAGGTTCAGCTTTTCTTCGAAGCGCCAGTGGCCGGCACGGTGAACGTCCGGACGGCCGGACCGGGCGCCGACTTCAGCGACCACAATTCCGAATTCATCAATAGCAAGCCCCAACTGGGTCCGAGTGCCAAGCATTGTCGTCATCCAATTAATACATGTTTAAAATCGTGTTCGTCAGAGGCTCCCCTTTTCTCAGGGCAGCTACGATATATTCATTCAATGGCCAGCCGAAATGCGTCATCGACTTCCAATAAACAATCTTCGGCGTCTGCGAGCTCATGTCAAAAACCGCCTTGTAACGCTTGTAAGCGCGCCCGTTGGCCGCGATGCCGAGGATATCCGCCGAATATTGAAAGGAACGGGTCGTAATATAACTTCCTACAGCGACCGCTTTTTCCTGATCCAGCACTTCCGTCACCCAGGCGATGGACTCGAGTCCCTCGCCGGAATCGCGGCGAGACAAAAGGGCATCGACGTCGCTTTCCTCCAACTCGGGCAGGCAAAGCAGCACGGCCTTCGGCGCCGTATTGACATTGACCAAACCGGGAAAGGTGTCTTCGTCGCTCGTCGTAAGACGGTCGGCAATTTTAGAAAAGTCTTCAAGCTTCAGACCGATCGCATAATAAAATTCCAGGATACTCGAGTATCTCGGATTGTTCGGGATCAGGGTCATTAATTCCAGCGCCCGCTCCTCATCGAACGTTTCCTGCAAAAGGCCCTGGAGGTCCTGCCGGCTGTCGGCGTCTGTGATGTTGATCCGCTCATTACCTTCGCTGTCCCTATTCGTTTCCACGCTATAGACCGTGACATAATCGTAGAAACCGGCATCGAGCCGGCCGTTGCGATTGTCATCGGGATCGCTGACGTCGCCGTCGTTCTCATTATCGTCGAGAATGCTGTTGAGATTCGTGTCCTCGCCATAGAGCAGCGCTTCCGAGGCGCCCTTCACGAGAAGGATTTCATCGACCGTTTCAAATTCCGCATTCTTGCAGTTATACGATTCCGATAACAGAATATAATACTCATCCTCGGCTCCCCCCGGGGTGATCTCGCTGTCTTCATCGCGCCAGTCAATAATGGACGCGGCCAATTCGGCCGTCATGCCCGGCAGCTTGAGCAGCATCTCTTCCGACGCCGAGTTAAGGTTGATCTTGCCCGCTTCATCCGTCAGCCCGTAATCGAGCTCCCGGTCGTCTTCCAGGTTCGAACGCAAGAGCCAGCAGTACCCGTCTCCGATCTGCATGGCCTCATAGGGTTCGCTGTCCATCAAGTCGGAGGTTTCTTCCTCTGTACTGGCGATCAGCCTGGCCCGGGCATACTGCGCTGCGCCGGAGGCAATGCACTCGGCTTGGAGAGACGCCACATGGTTGGCCGAGACAACCGCCGCCACCCGCATCGACCGGGCGAAAACAAGCGCCAGCCCGGCCAACACCAGCACCACCCAGATCGTCACGATCAGGATCGTCCCGTGCGTGCGATGGGCATTTCCCATGCTACATTTTGGAAATCGTGGAGCTATGAGATTGCTTCGCTTCGCTCGCAATGACAAGAAAAGCTTTGCGGATGTCATTGCGAGGAGCGTCGCGACGAAGCAATCTCCTGCTTTTAAGCCGCGTAACGGGTAAAACGCTGTATCAAATTGTCCGAATGCGTGCTTTTTCATGGGCCCATTTGCCCTCCGGCCGCTCCCGTCGCGGTCTCTTCGCTTTCCTCTTTCGCCCCGCCGCAAGGTATCGCAAAAGATTGTACGAGCCGGCGCGTCTGCGGTTCCTCCGAAACATCTTTGCTCGTGCCGTTCTCGTTGTGTATCACCCGAATGTCAATCTCAATCGCCACAGGAAGACTGTTCGCGTCTTCCGTGGAGTCCCATGCATCCACCCAGCCGTCTTCTTCGTCATAGTACCGAAGGTTCAAAGATTGTACGTTTCGGCAAAGAACCTGCTCTTCGGCATCAACCGTTTTGGAAGACAACAGATTCGTGGTCACGTTCCGCACCAGCTTGTACCCTTCAGGGTCCTCGTCGAGCTCTTCATCGTCATCGTCCGCTAAAAGCAACTCGATTTTTCCGAGCCCGCCGGCGAGCAGATCGTCATCCGCATGTATATGGGTGGTATAAAATTCAAGGCTATCGGTGTCCATGCCTTTGGTGTCACTCGAGTTGGTGCCGAGAAAGGAACCGGCCAGGGTGCCGCCCAACGGCAGGATGCCATACGTATCTTGCTTAATCAATTCGATGGCGTTAATCGCCATCGTGGTCGGTTCGACGGCGAACCGGGCGCTGCGATTCGCCCGAAAACCAGTGTACAACGCCGTGTACAAACACGAGGCGGTAACGACCATGAGCGTCATCGCCACCAACAGCTCAAGCAGCGTAAAGCCCTTGTTGTGTCTCAAGCCGCTCGCCATCTTAACTGTCCTCCTCGTACACCAGGGTGGTCAACGTGACCGAGCGCTCCCGGCCCTGTGACGTCCAGGCGACTGTCAGTTCGAGCTGGCTGACATCCGAATCCGTCCAACTGGAGACGATCGCATCCCATCGATAGCCCGGCCAGTCCTCGCCGAAGTCGCCGCTCTTTTCCCCGCTTTGCCAGTCGCCCGTACAGGTCAGCTCGGTCAATTTCGTACGCGCCAGCGACGCGGCTTCGATCTGCTTGCGCGACTGCCCGCCCAGCCGGGTGCACAGACCGATGCTCTGCATCGCCACGGGCATAATAATGCCCAGGAAAACGATCGTCGCGAGCAGCTCGATGAAGGTGAAACCGCCGCAGCGGCGCCCTTCAACTATTTCGTTTCGAGACATACCTGTTATCCACCCGTTCACGTTCGATGATAGAAAAGGATTCCGTGACCGTCGGGCATATGATTTCAAGAACCAGCCCCCGCCGGTCGATCAGGCGGATCGTCCCGGCCGTGACCGTTCCCTGCGGTGTAAAGGCAAAGAACATCTCATCGTCGTCTTTATCCACATCTTCCAATTCCACCGTAATATCCACCGGGAAAGTG
Source organism: uncultured Pirellulales bacterium (assembly GCA_964476475.1). Lineage (GTDB taxonomy): Bacteria > Planctomycetota > Phycisphaerae > Sedimentisphaerales > Anaerobacaceae > JAFGTG01. The sequence goes on along the minus strand of CAYZAT010000109.1, from coordinate 966 downwards.
AAGACATATCCGAATTCCGTCTCAAGCTCTTCGAAAACGCCCTTCCGTTGCGAGGTCAGCCAGTAAACGCGGTCGTTCGTATCGATGTTGAGACGGTAAACAATGCCTTCGCTGATGGCCTGAGAGCGGGCAAATTGCGTCAGCGCGAGAAGCCGGGCGGCCTCGTCGTGCGTCTTACGCGAGCCGAAGAAACCCCGCAGAGACGGCGCGGCCATCGCCAGAACCGTCGAAAGGATCACCATCACCAGGATAAGCTCCAGGAGTGTGAATCCCTTTTTGCCGCTGCGTTGTCTCTTTTGTGTCTTCACGAATTAGTGTCTCCGTATCGCACCGTGTCGAGGGCGTCTCGCCCTCGATTCGCGGGCAGGACGCCCGCGACACGTTTACCGCCTTTCTTCCGACCAGTTCACGATATCATCCCCGCCGCCCTGCTTACCGTCCGGACCGTTAGAGTGCAGATCGTACCCGTACTCGTTGTATTGACCCGGATACCTGTAAACATACTCGTTGCCCCAGGGATCCTTCGGGATCTCCTGCCGCCGGAGGTAGGGTTGCGTCCATCCTTCGGCGTCAGAGGTGGGCTTTTCCACCAGGGCCCGCAAACCTTCGACGGTCGTCGGATAACGACTCAGGTCGATCTCGAAAGCATCCAGGGCGACCTCCAACTGGGAGATTTGCGTTTTCGCCGCCGTCACTTTGGCCTCCTTCGACCGGCCCGACAGTTTCGGCAGCACGATGGCCGTGAGCGTGGTTAGAATCACCAGAACCAAAAGCAGCTCGATCAAGGTGAAGCCGCGACGTTGCCGGCGACGTTCGATTGTTTTCATTTCTGTCGATTTCATTTTAGTTCCCAACATAAATTTGAAACTCTCTTCGGACTTCAATTTTTTATGAAACATTGCGTGGCCGCCTCAAAACCAAATGCAAGAATCAAAATGTAAAATGCAAAATTAAGGAAGTCATCCG
>CAYZAT010000108.1:0-12503 GCA_964476475.1 uncultured Pirellulales bacterium | reverse complement strand
AGGGATGAATAGACGTCAAATTCCACTGAACATTGTTCGTTAGGCCGATATTCGACGAGTTCATCAACTCCCGGAAATCCATCCAATAGCGTCATCAGAGGTTTCAGTGTCTCGAATATAACTTTCCCCCCTCGGGCTTTAACCATGGGCATATACCTGACGAACTGAATGTTGTCGCCCAATCCCTGCTCGTCATGTACGAGAAGTGTTTTGCCTTCGAACGGGGTCCCGTCCCACCGGGGCTTGCCGGACCGGTGATCCTCCGTGGGAATTTTCAGAACCGCACGTGGGTGCAACCTGTATTGTTCCCAGCCCTCTGTGAAATTTCCGCTCAGCAACAAAGTGAGTGCCCTATTCCAGAGCGCCTCAGGGTAACCCGCTCTAAAACGAAGGGCCTGGTTGTAACGTTCCAGAGCCTCCTTGCATCGCCCTTCATCCCGGAGGCTGTTCGCCAAATTATAGTACGCCTCAGCGAAATCGGGTTCGCGCTGCAAGGCTTGCTCGAAACAGGTGATCGCTTCGGCAAATTGATCCCGTTCTTTCAGGGCAATCCCCAGGTTGTTATACACTTCCGTATATTCCGGATCGATGCACAGTGCTCTTCTGTAATTTTCAATCGCTTCGGCCGGCCGGCCCAGCTCATTCAGAACCACTCCCAAATGATTGTACGCCTCGACGTAATCCGGTTTAAGCCGTAGTGCCTGCTCGTAACTCCGAGCGGCTTCGGCGTAGCGCTTTTGTTGTTCCAGGGAAAACCCCATTGTATTGTATGGCTCAGCGGTGTCCGGCTTCAGAGCCACGGCTTGCCTGCATTTTTCAACGGAGGCTGCGTATTGACCTTGCGATAGAAGCACGATGGCCATATTGTGATACGCCTCGGCATAATCGGGAGAAAGTGAAATCGCCTCTTGATAGGCAAGGATAGCTTCATCGAATTGTCCAAGGCCTTCGTGGACGAGTCCAAAGGTATTATGGAATTCTGCCGTCTTTGAATTCTTCGCAATCGCTTTGCGTATGAAATCAAGGGCCATATCAAGTTTTCCCATTTTGTAAGCGATTGTTCCCATTGAATGAAGGGCGGCGGAATTATCCGAATCATCTAATTGAATCGGTGGAGTGGATTGTTCGACTTGGGGTTGTCGGTTTTTCAGACGGGATGGCTCGGTTCCTTGTGTCGTCGAATCGATGATCGGCATCGTTAACTGATTCTTTCTTGTCTGAGTGTGATAGAAAACCGACGATTTATATCAACATATTAATTGAACCCTCACCCATGTGTGTCTCTTCAAATTCAGAGACCGGATGATAGTCTGTGTTTTTCGTTGACCAATCATTCATCCCATTGGTGTAGGCATCGTTATCCCATGTTTGGGAATCCGTCGAGTTTTGTTCATAGAGTCCGCTGTTCTGTGGCGATTCGTCCTCAAGTCCCTCGTATCCCGACCGGTTCTCCTCAGAGAGCATGACGTCGAGACGCCTGATTTGGATACCGGCATTGGCAAGATCCCGGATGATTTGCGGCAGGGCTTGTTCGATCTCAACCCTTGTTTCTGCTTTGTTGACTTCTAACGAACCCGTCAGTTCGGAATTTTGCTCCTGGAATTTGATAAGCACTTTTCCCAGTTCGGGCGGATTGAGACGGACGGTGATGAGTTGCTCGCCACCCCGCTGAGGCGAAGAATGTTGGATCGATTCGAGGATTTGCTTGCCGACGTCTGTTGAGATTTCGCTTAGCGATGATTGCGTCGATACGTCGGCTGCCTTCGGATTTTCGACGGAAGTCAGGGATTGTTGTGGGACCGGAACGGGAGGATCGTTTTGAATGTGTATCTGCTCGATATGCTCCTGGAAGCTGTTGTTATCGGTCGCATAACGTTGTGTTTCCGGTTGACTTGCGGATGTCTGGACTTCGCTTGCATCTAATGATTTGAAGTCAGAGGTGTTTGCAGGATCCTCTCCGGTTTGCGTTGACTCTTTATCCTCCGGGGTTTGTAATTCGGATATGGATTCGCTGGTCGGCGCTCGTTTGTCCGAATCCGTTTCCGAAGGGGTAGATGGAGTCTGAGACGGTTCGGCCTGGATCGGCGCCGGGCCGTCGGTTGTTGCCGGGCTGTCGTCATTAGCCAGACCATCAACAAGTAGTCCTCTTGTGCTCGATATAGTTTTTTCTGAATTCTCAGCAGAAACCGGAGAATCCGAGCTGACCGGTTCGTTTTGCTTTGTTTCTCCCGTATGGTTGTCACCGGTTTGTGTGCCAGTGAGTGGTTTCTCCGTATTGCCCCCGGTAGCCGGGAGATTTAGCTCACTCGTCTCGATCGGTTTGAATGTGGGTGTGTTATCGGCGCTCTCTATGCTTTCGGAAGGATTATCGGCTGTTGGTTTGACCTCAGCCATATTAGCTTGAACGCTGTCAGGTATTGTTTGGTTTTCATCGGTAACAACATGATCGGTTTGAGTTGATTTGACGATTTCTTCGACAACAAGAGGCTGGCTGTTGGCTTGAGGAGAAGGAATTAGAGGGGCCGTTTGGATAATGGCTTCCCCGTCGCCTCCCATTTCACCATCTTGCTCAATGAGATTGGACGTTTCGATCTCTAACACCGGTTCTGAACCCGTCTTCTCATTCGTTTGGCAAACCGGATTTGACTCTTCTGACTCAATCTTCTGCTTCTTTCCAGGACGTACGGTTTCTATATTTCTGCTTTCTTTAGCATTGGATTCATCCGATGCTTGTTCAGTGACTTTTTGGGGCGGAGTTGGCTGCTCGATGTTATTGGACGTTGTGTCTTCGGAAGGTATCGTCTCAGAAGATATCTCATCCTGAATCAGCCAGAATGGCTTTCCTTCAGCGATCATACCCGCTTTTTGCGAAGGTGAGACCGTTTGAGCAGGTATGAGACAGGTGGCGCTAATCGTCGGTATATTGGCATTCATATATGTACCCTTATAAAACGAGACTATTATTAGCAAGTAACGTGCCAGCTTTTGGAGTATGAAGGTTAGCTAAGGTATAAGTGATTTATTGAAAAGTGTTTACGTGTATTTTGACGAAAGAACGACGGGCAATATGTCTGAGAGTACGTTATAGAGACGGCGAAACATTCCAGGGCATAGGAAAGGATTTCCGGTAGGACACGTCGTGACGCCCCGTTTGGGGGGCGTTGAGGTCATCAGATTGAAATGCAATAGTCCGATAAATCTGTTGAATCGGAAAGACCATATCCTGTATGATATCCTGACATCATTGTTTATTTCCAGACGCGCTGCTACTTGCCCTCTCACGATCTGTCGTCCATTATGCCGGTTATTTAAAAATAAGCAGATGGTGTAACAAGCAGCCTGTTTAGCCCTCTTATCACGCTAAAAGGGTATTTTTCAAATATGAGAAGTCTGTAACTGATGATCGAGATCTCACTTTGGCGTCTTCAGAGGTAAGGGGGCTTGATAATTGGCACGATTCTTGCAGTTGCTTTGTTCGTGACGATGTTCGTGTATAGATATTGGGTAATGTCAAATGTCCAGAACGAATGGTGTAATCGATATTATCGAGGCCGGGATACGGGCTGAAAATTTTCGACAGATAGCGATATCCAATAATATCGCCAATCTTGAGACGCCCGGTTATCGCAGAGTCGATGTCAAGTTCGAAGAGTTCCTTACCAAGTGTTTGAAATCAGGGGATACGGTCGATCTGGAAAAAATCATGCCCGAGCTTTATCGGCCGAAGCAGACCCCGGTCAAGGATAACGGTAACGATGTGAACTACGAAGCCGAAGTGGGGCAAATGATTAGAAACGCGATTCGCCATAAGGCGTTGGTTCGATTGCTCAGTAAGAAATATAAGCAAATTGAACTGGCGATACAAACTCCGTGAGGTTGACGAATGGCCATTGACGCTTTGCAACTCCGGCGTTGGCTGGATTATTGGAGACGCCTTTTGTTCATCCGGAGTGTATTTCAGAAAGGAACAAAGTAGATGGAAGTAACTCATGGCCTGGGCCCTATCGACATCGCCGTTTCCGGTTTAAAGGCCCAGAGTAAACAAATCGAGGTGATTTCATCGAATGTCGCCAACTCTCGCACCGTTGACTCCGGCAAAGGCGAGCCTTACCGAAGGCGTGTTGTATCCTTGACAACGGACGGAGAGTTGGGGGGCGTCGAAGTGGATCAGATTCTCGCCGATATGAGCGATTTTACAAAGATGATGGATCCGGGGAGTCCTTTGGCGGATGCGGACGGATATATCTCAATGCCCAACGTGAATTTGCCCGTCGAGATGATGAACCTGAATATTGCCTCGCGGGTTTATCAGGCCAACGTGGCCGTTTTGAAAAGGTATCAACAAATGGTGGAGGTAACACTCGAGTTACTTCGATAAGTTCGGGGAATAAACCATGATAGATCCGAATACCAGTGTAAACATGTCTGTCCATTCGATCAAGAGTCCCTGGGGGCCGAATTCGACACAATCGGGAATGGGTCCGGGTTCTCTGGAGACGACGAAGATTGACGGTTCGAACGAGAACAAGGGGCAATTTGCCAATGCGATTAAGAACTATCTGTCGGAGGTTGATGATCTTCAACAATCATCAGATATGTCTATCACGGATTTGTTGTCGGGCAAGAATGAAGATATTGCCTCGGTGGCTTCCGCCGCGGCCAAAGCGGATGTCAGTTTCAAACTGCTTGTGGGCGTTCGAAACAAGTTAATCGAAGCATATAGACAAACGATGAATATGCCATTGTGATTCATCGCTCGATGTTGGCCATTCCTTCTCCTGGAATCGTCAGCATTCGAGTAACAAAGGGACTTCATGAATTTTCTTCTGAGAATGAAGGCCGTTTGGCAAAAGGTAGGTCTCGTTCAACGGGCTTTGCTGATTGCCATCGTTGTGACCTTTGCTCTTGTCGGTGGACTGCTTGTCCATTGGGCGAGAAGGCCCGATATGCGAATGCTCTATCATGAGCTGGCTCCTGAAGAGGCCTCCCAGATCACAGAGAAAATCAGTGAGGAGGGCATTACCTATGAATTGCGGAACGGCGGAACGAGTATCTACGTTCCGAAAGAAAAGGTCTATCAGCTTCGCCTGGATTTGGCGAAAGACGGCCTGCCTGCAGGAGAGCAGGGGGGGTATAAGATCTTTGAAAATGAAAAAATAGGCGTCAGCCCGTTCGTCCAAAGTGTTAATCTGAAACGAGCGCTCCAGGAAGAGCTGGCCAAAAGCATCCAGATGATCGAGGGGGTGGCTCACGCGCGCGTGCATATCGTGCGTTCGGAACAAACCCTTTTCACTTCTGAGGCGGGTAAGACGACGGCTTCGGTGGTCCTTCGACTCCAGCCGGGGTACCGCTTAAGTGCGTTGAACATTGCGGCCATCACGCATTTGGTCTCGGGCAGTGTCGAGGGCCTGACGTCGGAGAACGTCACGGCCATCGACAGCCAGGGGCGTCTGCTTTCCGGTGAATCGGACCAAACGATGGCCGGTGGAGCCGGCACTGTCCAGGATTACAGGGAACGGGTCGAGCATAATCTGGAGGATAAAGTCGAAGAATTGCTGACCACCGTTCTGGGGCCGGGCCGGGCCAAGGTGAGAATTCATGCGGTCATTGATATGAATAGCGTGAACACCATCACGGAGAAGTATGAACCGAAAGGAGTCCCCACCAAGGAAGAAATTACCACCGGTTCCGAAACGGAAGCGTCTTCGGCTGGGGGGAATGCGGCGTCGCCGGGCACTACGAAGAAAGATGAAATCATCGTTACCGAATATCAGGTCGGCAAGACGGTAACGCAGGAAACAGTATTGCCGGGCGAAATATTAGCTCTGTCCGTTGCGGCGGTCGTTGACTTGACATTGCCCGATGCGAATGACGCGGGCGCCGGTGGACAAACGGCCAGGATCATGGATTCCAACGATGTTGAAAAACTGATCGAAAATGCCCTTGGCCTTAATCTTGCCGGGGGGGATTCATTGAAAGTGGTTGAAGCCAGGTTTCAGGCGCCGGCCGGTCTGCTGCCGGAGGCGGAGGATCTCGGGGGGCTGGATTATCTGGCCATCGTCGGACAGGCTTCTTTAGGCATTATGGCCGTGTGTGCGCTGCTTGTTCTGAAAATGTTCAAAGGGGCCAAGAAAAAAGTGAAGGCAGAGGCCGAATCTGAACAAGCGGCCGGGATGGAAGGGAGTACGGAACTGCTCCCCACCGGTGGGGGCGGGATATCGGAACCCTTGCTCCTGCGCCGGCAGATCGCTCACGCGCTGGAAAATGATCCTGAGCGTGTCAGGCAATTGTTTACCAGTTGGATAGAGGATAACGGAGGGTAAATCAATGGCATTGACCAATAAACAAAAAGCCGCCATGTTGTTGATGAGCCTTGACGCCGCCACCGCGGCGGAATTGGCCAGGGGTCTTAACAGCGAAGCCGTTCAGGCTTTGGCGGTCGAACTGGCGTATCTGGATGCCGCCGGTTTGAAAAGCAACGAGCAGAGCGCTGACATCCTCAAGCAGTTTTGCACATCGTTGACGGCCAACGAGGAATTCCAATTGAACAAGTTTCTCAACGAGATGCTGTTGAGTACCGTCGGCCAGGAAAAGACCGAAGAGATTCAGACTCAAATACGGGATGCACTGAATAAACGAGATCCCTTCATCTCGATTCGTTCCACCGATCCGCAGGCTATCGCATCCATTTTAGCCGATGAACACCCGCAGGCGGCGGCCGTTGTTCTATCGGAGCTTTCGACGAAGAAGAGTTCGGTCGTCCTGGGGCTTATGGACGAAGATGTTCGTCGTAATGCCATCAATCGAATGACGGCTCGTGAGACGGTGACTGCAGAAGCGAGGATGCGCATCGCCGAGACCATTTGCGGACGTCTTCAAACGGTTTCGACTCAAGGCGCCGATGGAGGGCCGATCGTTCAGCCCGAGCAATCCTTACGAAAGGTCGCCGTGATTTTACGCAATCTCAGTCAAGAGATCCGGGATGGTTTACTTGGGGCGATTAAGGAAAAAGACGAACAGGTTGGCGAGATGGTGGCGAATTTGATGATCGTCTGGGAAGACATACTGCAGGTGACCGACCGGTCACTGCAACAGGCGCTCAGGGGAATTGATGCGAAGAACCTGGCGCTGGCGTTGCACAAAGCGGATGAGGGAATTGCCCAAAAGATGCGGTCGAATATTTCCGAACGAGCCGCCGCCACGGTTGATGAGGAGACCTCACTTATGTCGTCTCCGAAGAAAGAAGAAGTTGAAGATGCGAAAGAGAAAATTGTCACCGTGTTGCGCGAGATAAACCAAAAAGGTGAACTTATGTTTGTAGAAGAAGAATAGTCAGATGTCTGGTTCAATCACAGTTAATCTTTCCCGACCGTTTACCTCCGTGAAAATCCTGGACGGCGATGCCCAATCCGCCGGGGGGGAACAGGCGAATTCTCAGGTGGACGCTCCGACCGTTCCGTCGAAGGAATTAGACGCTCAAAAAGCGATGTTCTCTCAGGCGTGTCAGGCGCTCAATGATGCGACCGGCAAGCTCAATGCGTTTTATGACAAAGTCTTTGCGAAGCACGCGGAGGGGGTCGCGAAGCTTTCAGTGGACATTGCCAGCAAGATTCTGGTGCGGGAAGTGGATAATGGAAACTACCAAATAGAAGCGATTATCAAAGAGGCGATGAAGAACGCTCCCGTACGCCACGATGTCGTCGTACATTTGAATCCGGACGATTATACACACAGCCGGGAGGTGCTGCAGGATCAGCAGAATGAGCAGGGCGGAGCATTTATCGGTATTCAGTTTGTCTCCGATCCGAAGATTGGGCGGGCGGAATGTCTGGTCGAGACGCCCAAAGGGATTGTCAAATCGTTGATTGCCGAAAACCTCGAACGGATCGGTCAGGCACTTCAAAAGGCATAAGGTATTATGGTTGTAACGAAGTCTGGTCATAGTGAAATTGATTTTGATAAGCTTTATTCAGCGCTGCACAACGTCAACTTATTGGATTGTCAGGGCTGTGTCGTCCGCGTTTCCGGTCAATCGGTTGAATCGTCCGGCCCGACGCTGGGATTGGGGGAACTCTGCGGTATCCAAATTCGTGGGGGGCGCCGCGTGTTGGCCGAGGTGGTCGGTTTCAAACACGATCATCTTATCCTGTTGCCGCTGGAACATATCGAAGGTATTTCCCCGGGCGATACGGTTACGGCCCGGACGACGCCTCGCCATATTACCGTGAGCGATAATATCCTGGGGCGGGTTCTCAATGGACTCGGAGAGCCTATTGATGGCAAAGGCCCCTTGGCAGGCTCGGAATCGAAACCGTTGGATGCAAGCAGCCCCGCGCCCTTGAGTCGAAAAAAGATCACGCATCCCCTGGCGTTGGGGATCCGGTCCATCGACAGCGTATTGACGTGCGGAAAAGGCCAGAGGGTCGGTATTTTCTCAGGCAGTGGCGTTGGTAAGAGCGTCCTGCTCGGTGATATTGCCAATTCGAGCGAGGCGGATGTGAACGTGGTGGCTCTGATCGGTGAGCGAGGCCGGGAAGTTCGAGAATTTCTCGAATCTGATTTGGGTTGGGGGGGATTGGCGCGCAGTGTTGTCGTCGTGGCCGCGTCGGATGCGCCGCCCATTCAACGGATCAAAGCGGCATTTGTTGCCGTGACTGTGGCCGAGTATTTCAGGGACAAAGGGAAAAATGTCCTGTTTATGATGGATTCTCTCACGCGTTTTGCCCAGGCTCAGCGGGAAATCGGTCTGGCGGCGGGCGAGCCGCCGGCGACCAAAGGCTACTGCCCCAGTGTCTTTGCGCTGATGCCCAGGCTTATCGAACGTTTAGGTTGTGGCGAAACGGGGAGTATCACGGGTATTTTAACCGTTTTAGTTGAAAACGATGATTTGACCGATCCTGTGGCCGATAGTGCCCGGAGTCTGTTGGATGGGCATATTGTGTTATCGAGAAAATTAGCCGAGCGTGGCCATTATCCCGCGGTGGATATTCTCCAGAGCATCAGCCGATTGATGCCGGCCGTTGCAAGCCGTGAACATAAGCAGGCCGCCCAGAGGCTCAAAGAAACTTACGCCATTTATCGCGATGCCGAAGATCTGATTAACATTGGCGCGTTTTCTCCGGGAAGCAATCCGCGTATCGATGGCGCCGTGGCCTTGATTGACGAAATAAGAGACTTTCTCGTCCAGCCGGTTCGGGAAAAAACAGACTTCGCGGAAACCGTCCAGCGTCTGACGGCAATTAGTCAATCGTGGGATAGATTGTTGGGTGCCGGATCGCAATAAGTGATGTCCGGCGTCTCACCCAGGGGCTGAGGGCCGAGTATTGGAAATAGGATGAAACGTTTTGTATGGCGATTACAACGTGTTCTCGACATCAGAGAAAAGGAAGAACGAAAAGCCAGGGCGGAATTGTTCAAAGTGGCCGAAAAACTGGCCGAGACACGAGGGGAATTACTGATCCGACAGAAAATGTTGCAAGATATCATCCATGAATTGGCCGGGGAGGCTCCAACGGACCGAATCAGTAAGCAGGAATTCTTTCTAAAGTTTTCTGCGACGAGCGATGAGCGGATGAAAGCGCTTGGGGACAGCATTCGGTTGCTGGAACGACAACAACGAGAGAAGGTCGCCGAAGTTTTAAAGATCAGAAGGTTTAAACAAGGTTTGGAAAAATTGCGCGAAGAAACAAAAAGACAATTTATCGCCGAACAAGAGAAGCTCGAGCAGAAAGAATTGGATGAGAGGGCCGGGGTCGCATTTGTTCGAAAGGCACAATGTTAGGAGATAGACGATGATCAAAAAAATAATCATCGTAACGGCTGTGGGCCTGGTCAGCTTTGCCGGGGCGTTTGCCTTCGCATGGCTGACGCATTCTGCTCCGGAAGACCCCTCCGCTTCATCAGAAGAGCCTGTCGTTACGGAGGATCTATCCGAGCAGGCCCTGCCACCGTCCGAAACGGGAACGGATATGACGGATATGGCGATGCAAGCGTCCGCTGCGCCGCCCAAGAAAATGACGGAGGACCAACTGAAAGAACTGATTCGGACGGTCCGGAAGAAAATGCATGAGTATGAGAGCAAAGTGCAGGGGCTTGCGCTGCAAGAAAAAAGGTTGCAGGTGGCCCAGGACGTGCTGAAAGAGGATATCGAAAATCTGACGAATCTTCAAATCGAGCTTGCATCAACGATTGCTAATCTTAAGAGCGAACGTGACAATCTGCTGAAAAGCAGGTTAAAAATCGAGGAAAAGGAGAAGCTGAACTTCGTCTCCATCGCCGCGACGTATGACAAGATGGAGTCGAGCAGCGCGAGCAAAATACTTATGAGTATGTGTAAAGCCGGGCAGACCCAAAATATTCAGGCGGGGAAAGGCAGAAGTAGTTTTGATGACGCCGTCAAGATATTGTACTACATGACTGAAAGGACGAAGGCCAAATTAATGGCGGAATTGGCTACCACCGAGCCTTCGCTCGCGGCGTTACTGAATAATAGATTAATACAAATCGTTGAAGGAGATTAGCCCCATGGATATTGCGACGATAGTCGGTGTGGTTTTGGGTTTTCTGGTTGTGGTTGGCGCTATCGTTGTCGGAGGGGGCTGGCAGTCCTTTGTGCATATTCCTTCATTGGCCATCACCATTGGGGGGATGTTATGTGCGACGCTTATCCATTTTTCACTGCCCCAGTTTTTGGGTATCTTTGCCGTCGTCAAGAAAACGATTGTCACGAAAATTCCCTCGTCAACGGAACTGATCCAAAATATGGTTAATTTTTCCGTGATCAACAGACGGGATGGCGCTTTGGCCCTGGAGCAGGAAATTCCCAAGGTCAGCGACTTGTTTTTTGTGAAGGGTCTGCAAATGCTCGTGGATGGACAGGATCCCGAAGTCATCCGGGACATGATGTCCCTGGAGATCCAAAACCTTCAGGATCGCCATTCCGGTGGTAAAAAGATTTTGGAATTTATGGGAGCGGCGGCGCCCGCTTTTGGCATGGTCGGTACACTAATCGGACTCGTTCAGATGCTGAAGAATCTCTCTTCTCCGGAGCAAATTGGATCCGGGATGGCCGTGGCCCTGCTCACTACGTTTTATGGCGCCTTTTCCGCCAACTTGATCTTTATCCCGTTAGCGGGGAAATTAGGGATTTATTCCAAAGCGGAAACCACGGCGAAGGAAATGGTTGTTGAAGGGATTTGCGCCATTGCGCAAGGAGATAATCCGACGACCATTCGGGAAAAGATGCAGGCGTTTATCTCCCAGAGCAGACGAGAAGAGATCAAGGCGACGATATAATGAGAGATTCGAAAAATCAGGAAGAACTCGATGATACGCCGGGGGCGCCGGAATGGATGGTCACGTTTAGTGATTGCATGACGCTTTTGTTGACGTTTTTCGTGCTTCTTCTGAGCTTCGCATCGTTCGATAACCAGGTCTTTTCAGACCTGAGGGTCATTTATGCCCAGGCGCTCACCACTGTCGCTCCCACGCCCTTCAGAAGACCGAAAGATGCCCTGATGTACATTTCTCAAGTGCAGCACATTCTCAGGCTTCGCGATGGCAGTGAGAAACCCACGAACGCTGAAGAATTCAAGGAGGCCTTGATGAAGGAGACAGGTTTTGCCGACCTGCAGGGAAACGTGGTCTTCCTGGTTCCGTCGAAAGAGGTTTTTTGGGGCAAGGGAAAAACTCTATCGCATGAGGGTCGCAATGTTATGAACCTGATGGCATCGTTTTTGAAAGAGGTGCCGGGGCGCGTCGTGGTCAGTGAAACCGGGACGGGGATTGAACAGAATAGCCGGGATTTCGGCCTGCCCCGGGCATGGGTCGTTATGGAGTATCTCACGAAAAGGCAGGGCGTCGATAGAAAACGTTTCAGCCTCTCGCTGCCCGGCATTGTGGTACACAATAGCCCGGATAGCCCCGTGGCTGAAGCGGAACGAAACACGATTGAACGTGTCGTTGAAATAACCCTATTGGAACGGAGTACGTACAATTGAGTCGACGACGATCAGCATCCGTTGAAGGAAAAATTAAGGTCCCGGGGTACGTCGTGACCTTTTCGGACATGGTCACGCTGCTGCTGACTTTTTTTGTCTTGTTGCTGACCCTTGCGAATGTCCAGGATGCGGAAATGTTTAACAAGGGGAGAGACTCTTTTATCGAATCGCTCAGATATATGGGACTCGGAATGCTTTTTGGGCGATCCAACGTGCCCTATTTCGGCGCGGCGAAAACCAAATACTCTGTAGATCATCCGGATGCCGCGGCCGAGGGCAGAACGATCAATGCCAGCGCCGAAGAGCTCCGCCGGATTCAGCAACAACTGAAAAAACAAACGACGATTATGCCTTCGCCGATAGTGGGGGACCGGACGGATTATTCGGTGACGAACGTTCATTTTTCGCCCGGCGGCGATGACTTGAATGAATCGGCAAAGAAGTTCCTGGCGGGATTTTGCCGGGATTTACGAAGCAGAGGAGCGAACCGGGCAAATATTCACG
>CAYZAT010000107.1:0-12514 GCA_964476475.1 uncultured Pirellulales bacterium | reverse complement strand
AACAGCCACGGATACAGCAGCGAACTTCAGCGCTTTTTGAAGCTTGAGACGTTTGCCCAGAAACGGGCTGAAATCGGCGCGGAAATCGACCTTATGCCCTTTCTCCGAATGGGTTAAGGCAACGCCATAGGCAATGGCGATATCAAGCGGATTGCCGTCGATATCCATCTCCTTCAAACTGGCGCCGTCGGTACAGCATAGATCGATCATCTCGACGTCCATGCCAAGTTTCTCACGGAGCCGATAGGCTTCAACTGTTCCTTTCGAATCAAAGACTCTCAGAATCTCTGACGGTTGAGTATCGTCGGCTAATGCTCTCGTCACGAGGATTTCTCTGGCGAGTAACGCAGCCCGGTCTTGTTTATCCCCGATGAGAAATGTTCTGAAAATCGGCGCTTTTCGGGATCCCTCATTGGATGAATCCGTCGGAACGATCACATAGCCGCAGTGCCGGGAAGGCAAGGCAAAAAGGGCCTGTTGTTGCGATTCCGAGGGTAATTCTCTCTGGATGAACCGAGCCAGACAATGGATGTCCGGCTCGATCGTTACCGGATCGAGATGGTGGTGCTGGAGCGAGGAAAGGACGTCCGACAATATCGTCCGTTTCGACGTAAAGACCGTTACGTCCGAGCCGGTCTCGTTACTCGAAGCAATTTCAAACGCCAGCGCCACGTTGCCGATGTCCGTCGCGAGTGTTTCTTCCGTATCGAATTTCACGGTCGCGCCGATTTGTTTCAGACCGCGGAACTCGCTGTGAACGCTATGCTGCATGAACATCGTGCAATCCAGCGCCACGGACGTTTCGGTGAACTTCCATTTCCTTTCGGCGCAGCCCTGGGCGATACGCTCGGCCAGGAGTTGCATATTCGTCTTCTCCTGCTCCTGGTCCTCTTGAACGGAAACGCTAAAACACTCCACCTTCTTTGCGTCTTTTGCCCGCGTGTTGAGATAAACCGCCGTCGCAGCGTCTTTACTGATATAGATGCCCAAACTGTTCTGAGATTCCACTCTCGTCACACTCCTAAATCATCGTTATTCAACCGTTGATTGCCGCGATTCGTTCGACCTTGTTCCCCTCTTTCTTTACGGCGATAATCGTCGATGCCTTGGCCGCCCCGCTTGTCGCGGTGATTCTAATGCTGAAAACCTTGCTCTCGGTCGTCATAAACTTATTGCATTTATCGATCGAATCGGCGTACCGGGGCAGCGCCGTCTTGAGATCATCAATATTTCCAAAAGGTTCTTCGCGCCTGAGCAAGATGATTTCTTCGGCGATCGTGACTTCATCACCGCCAAAGATCAGGGCCGCTTCAAGGACGTGTCGAGGCGCCGTATTAATATTGACGTTCCCCGACCCCCAAAGACCGATATATTTCAAAGCAGATTCCCGTCTGCCCTCCCCGACCGTGGTCGCCACAGCGAGCGCGTCGGTATCGAGAAGCGAACTATGAAAGAGCTGCGCGAAGTGTTCCGTTTGCTCGGTAGCCTGCTCCGCGGCGGGAATGACCTTTCGTTTGGTCGTCGTTCGCGGCGCTCTTGACGTCCGGCTCTTACTGCTGCTCGTGGGTGTTGGGACCGTGCTTTTCACCGTTTTCGTGATGGGTTTGAACTCCGTTTTGAATGTTTTCAAAGCGCCGATTTCGATGAGCTGTTGCCTGAGTAATTCGATTTGCTGAGCGTCGAGCCCGGCCATTTCACAAAACGTCACAAATCCGGCTTCCGCTTCTCTCTGGACGTCCATATCCTCCAACAGCGCCCAGCCGAGTGGATATTTTGCATTTTCATCCTCAATTTCAATTCGGACTTTCGCGGGACCAACCTCAAATTCCACCGGCTCGGTAACATACGGCCAGGCCGGACCGTAAGGCCCCCGAATGATCGGGGTATTGCCAAAGAGTCCGTTTTTAGTGTTGAAATTACCCATAAGGCTCATATCGTCAAGAGAAACACCCTTGTTTAATCCGTTCGGCTGATCTTCGAGGCTCCATTCCGCCAGGAGTTCCTGATATCCGGCTTCGTCAAGGGCGAATAAATCGGAAAAGTCCGGCTCGTTCGGACGCTCGATGATTTCCGGATTCAATTCTTCCATGGTCGCCAGAGCGTACTTCACCGCCGAATCGCAAGCATAACGAGCCTGACTATAGTCGATCATGTATTGATTTCGGTGGCGCCGCCCCGTCACCCGGCTGGTCAAAGTATATCCCAGCGTGACCATCACGACCAACAGCATCAGCGTCATCAGTAATATCACGCCCGGTCGGTTTCGAGAGAGGTTTCGATTGTCCCGGCCCTTATCCGTCATTCCCGTTTCCCTCTTGTGTTGGTCGTTTTAGATGGTTCTTTTTCACCGCTATTGGAAGCATCCGCCTCTTTGCTTTGACTTTGTACTTTCGCCCCGGCCTGAGCGCCGGGAATATCGAACTGAATTTTCCGCGTTCGGTCGATGGCAATGGTTCGTGTAAATTTCTCCTCTTCCGGTACATCGTACGAGCCGTCCACATTTTTAAATGGTTCGGCGAACGAGAGGGTCACGACAATGCCGGTCGGCGGCGTTCCGTCCCATCGTTCCACAAAGTTGTCGCCGGAGGGGACGCTGATGTTGAAATAGGTCACGCCGCTGCAAATCGGCACAAAAAGCTCTCTCTCCCAGTCGTATTTGTTCTCCTGGAGCACTTTGTCTTCCAGGTTGATTCCGCTCCGGCTGCGGTAGAGTACCAGACCCTCGGCAAGGCTCTCGATATTATAGCTGCTTTGCCAGATGACTTCCTCGAAGATATGTTCTTTGCCGCGGGAATCGGTGATCGTTCGCGTAAAGGACAGGCGGGCGGCGGGGATCAACTTGCCGCCGGCGGTGCTTTCGACTTTATTCTGGATGGTGACTTTCGCATCCGAACCCGATGAAATCATATTGTCGAGGTCTTCGACAATGTATTGGAGAACCTCGCGGGGCAGTTGAGACTCGTCAATCTTGGAAAGGACCGCGTTGGCCGACTGTTCGGCCCGATTGTAAATCGCCAGAACCGCCACGACGACCATCGCACCGATCGTCATGGCCGCAAGGACTTCCGCCAATGAAAAACCTAACCTCATTGAGGATAAGCCGGAAGCCTTATTTATATTGCGATGTACCGTTATAGACGTCATCGAGCCTAAAAACTCCTCTGGTTATCGGTTTTGCATAAGGTTCCAAATTTCGGAGAAATCCATTTGTTGAAGTTCTTCATACGTCAAGCCCGTCTGAGGATCGACTTCACCTTTTCCTCCGGATTGACCGCCGGTTTCCTGTTCTGATTGAGTTAAGCGTTCCCTTAATTCCGCTTTGGACTTTATTTGTTTGCTCTTGTCCTCGTCGGTCGGTTCCCCATTGTTCTGCTTATACAGATCGAGGTTGCTCTTGATAAATGAGCCGTCTTCGGCCGTGAGCAAGCCGTTTTCAATCCATTGCTCGATCGTCTCGACATCGACGCCGGCGTATTCGGCGGCTTCTTCCACACTTTCGATCAGCTCACCGGCAATATCGTCTTGCCCTTCGTCGTCCTGCTTCATCATTTGCAGCAATTGCTCCTTCGATATGTCCGCCAGCCAATGAATCAGTTCGACGGTTTGCTCGTTGCCGTTCGGATCGCTATACTGGGCCGAGCAGACGCCCCGGAGCCACATTCTCGCCGTGATTGACTCGTAGAACGTCTCGACGGAGGTCTGCCACGAAATGGCCGGGTATCTATCGCTCTCGCCATAATAAACGCTCTCCTGGACCGAAGGCGAAGCCAGCAGCGCTTCCATATTTTCGCGGGCGACCTCGAATGCCTGCATTCTCAGCGCCGACGTCGCCGCCGAGCTCGCACAACGGTCGATCACGAGCAATACGCTCGAGCTGATCAGTGCGAGAATGGCCAATGCCGTCATGACCTCTACGAGGCTAAAGGCCTTTTCTCTCAAGTTGCATGGCTTAGAATCGAAGTTCATCTTTTAATTTCGGCTCCAGTAGCTGGATGTCGCCTTCTTCTAACGTTGCGATCCGATTGAGTGCATTGACAACAATCGAATAGGGCTGTTCCTTCTCGTCGTGCAGGACGATTTTGCCGCCGTTTTGCCAGCCGGCCGGCCCGACGCGGAACCAGGCCTTCGTATTCGTATCGACGCCGTCGTCAAACCACACATACACCAGCCTGCAATTATTCGTCAGATTGTTTTGTACGATCACTTCGCCGGGTGTTTCTTCCGGGCGATCCACATAAATTTCAGAGCCGAGAATATGCTTCAGCTCGTAACTTTGTTGTATAATATCAATGCTAATTTCGTATCGTTCACCGGTCTCGGCAGCGGACCGGGCCGCCATTTGGATCGTCGAGACCAACTCTTGCGTTTGTGCTTTGAACGTGTTTTTTCTAAGCAATCCGAACAGGTGGACCTGGATCAACATCACAAAAAGGGAGATGACGACCAGCACGACCAGCAATTCGGTCATGGTGAAGGCGCATCGCGTCGCGCGTCGTGCGTCGTGCGTATCGTTTCTTTTACGCATGACGCCATACGCATCACGCAGGACGCCTTTAGCTTGCATCCGTGCTGAGCATGTCATCCTCGGTGCCCTCTTCGCCGTCCGGGCCGGCACTTCGAATCGCGAATTGTTTACCACTCTCCGGATAGGCTTCATAGATAAATGGATTATTCCATCCGTCCGGCGGTATGTCCGTGGTCTCCAAATACCCTCCGTCCGGCCAATTCATGACATCCGGCGGCAGTTCGACCAGTTCCAGGAGCCCGACATCTTCGTTCAGAAAACGACCCGTGTCCATCCTGAATTGACTGACGGCCGAATGAAGCATTTTCAAATTCGCCCTGGTGGTCAATCTACGCGCCTGCTCGACCTTACTCGCGACTTTGGTGACGACCAACGTAGCCAGTAAACCGATGATAATCAGCATCGCCATCAGCTCGACCATCGTAAAACCGTATTGGGCACGTCTGTTTTTCTTTTTGTCCTTCATATGCATCTCCTGAGTGGGCTAAAAATTTCCCGCCGAGACTTCCAGAATCGGCAGGATGGTTGCATAAGCAATAACACCGATCACGCCGGCCATCACGATGATAATGACCGGTTCGACCGCTGCACTGAGTCTTTCGATCACAACATCCGTCGAGGCCTCGAGATTGTCGCTGATACTTTTGAGCATGGTTTCGAGCTCGCCGCTTTTTTCACCGACGGCGACCATGTGGGCGATCGCCGGATCGATGACGCCGCTGTCTCGTAATGGCGTCGCGATATCAGCGCCCGCCAGAATCCTCTCGCGCGACTGCTGAACGGCTCGTTTCATCAGGACGTTGCCGGTGACTTCGGCGACGACCCTCAAGGACTCGGCCATCGCCAGCCCGGAACCAAGAAGCGTCGAGAGCGTGGACGCAAAACGCGCGACGACTCGCTGTTTAATGAGCGGGCCGAACATCGGTAGAGACAGCATGAGTCTATCACGTAGATACGCCCCTCGATGGGTCCTCAAAAACCACTTGACACCCCAGATGAGCGCAACCCCTCCCGCAATCACGACGAGCAGCCACCAACTGGTCATCACATACCCGATGTCCATCAATCGCTTGGTAATCCAGGGCAGTTCCTGGCCCGATCTTTCGATCTGTTCACCGATTTTGGGAATGACCTTGATGGTCAGCACCAGGATAGCCGCGATGCAGAAAACGACCAAAACGATCGGATAGATCATCGCCGTCATAACCTTCGATTCGACGCGCCGTCGTTTTTCCATAAAGTTGGCGATGGTCGAGAGACACTCGCCCAGCGAACCGGTGACCTCGCCGACGCGAACCATACTGACATAAATCACATCGAAATAATCGCTGTAATCCTTCATCGCATCGGTAAACGACTCGCCCGTCACGACACGTTCGCGAATATCGACGAGGGCGTGGCGGAATCGCGGGTCGGACGTCTGGAGCGTCAGGACCGAAAGAGCTTCGGTCAGCTTGATCCCTGATGACAATAATGTAGCCATCTGCTTGGTGAAGTCGATAATCTGGGTTTTACTGCGTCTGGCAAAGAAGGAGGCGAGTGTGGATCCGCTTTCGGTTCGGGAACGAACCTCCGTGATCGAAGACGGGTGAATATTCCGCACTCTGAGCTGTTTTCGGGCGGCATAAGGGCTTTCCGCCGTAACGCCGCCTTTGACCTTCTTGCCGTTTGTTGCTATCGCTATGTAGTTATATCTGGGCATTTTTTAGATTGACTATTGATTATTGACAATTGACTATTGTTTTGGTCGATTCATTACTCCCTCTTCGGTGACATGTTTGCTTCTTAAATAGTCATTTGTCAATAGTAAATTACAGCACATCTGCCTGGGTTACTCGTAAGACCTCGGAAACGGTCGTTATCCCGGCCAACACTTTCTTGGCGCCGTCCATTCGCAGCGTCTGAAGACCCGCGTTGAGGGCGGCCCGCTTTATTGTACCGGCACTTTCCCTATTGTATATCAGGTTTTGGACTTCTTCATCGACCATCATCATTTCATAGATACCCGTCCGGCCGCGATACCCGGTCTGAAAACATTTCTCACAGCCGGCGCCGACGTAAAAATTACCGACGTGCTCGGCTTCCTCACCCAGCCCGAGTTCTCGAAGCTCGTTGAGCGAGGGTTGAACGTGCGTTCTGCAATCCGGACACACTCTTCGCACGAGGCGCTGCGCGATGATGGCGATCAGCGAGGAACTGACCAGATAGGGCTCGACGCCCAGGTCCAGCAACCTGCTGACGGCGCCCGCCGAGTCGTTTGTGTGTAACGTGCTGAAGACCAGGTGGCCGGTCAGTGAAGATTGAATTGCCATGCGGGCCGTTTCGATATCCCGGACCTCGCCGACCATGATCACATCCGGGTCCTGTCGAAGAACGTGCCTCAGCGACGTGGCAAAGGTCATACCCTTCTTGCTGGCGACCTGAATCTGGCTGATCCCTCCGAGCTGATACTCGATCGGGTCTTCTATTGTGATGACATTCTTTTCGGCGGAATCGATTCGATTGAGACAGGCATAAAGGGTTGTGCTTTTTCCACTGCCTGTCGGACCGGTTACGAAAATCACGCCGTGAGAGCGATTGAGCAATGAATCGAATTTGTGCAAGTCGTCCTTACTCAAACCCAGTTCATCCAGGCCGTACATCGCGGTGCTTTTATCCAGCACACGCAGAACGCTGCGCTCCCCGAAGCTGGTCGGTACGGTGCTGATACGCAGATCGACCTCCCGCTGGCCCAGCCGGACGCTGCATCGGCCGTCCTGGGGAAGCCGGCGTTCGGCGATGTCCATGCCCGCCATGACTTTAATACGAGAAACGATCAGCGGAAGGACGTTCCTGTTCAAGCTCAGCGCATCGTACAGGATACCGTCGATACGATACCGAATTTGAATCTTGGACTCGTACGGATGAACGTGAATATCGCTGGCGCGTAGTTGCAGCGCGCGAAAGAGAACGTCATTGACGAGCCGGATAACCGGCGGTCGATTGACGACGTCCAGCAGGTCGTCCGAGGTGGAGACCTCATCGACGAGCTGGTCGAGATTTTGCGAATCGAGCTCCTCCGCCACTTCTTCGATGACCGTCGATCTCTGCTCGTACGCCACGTCGATCACGCCCGTCACAGCCGCTCGTGTGGATACCGCCGCTTTCACGGGCATGCCCGTCATCTTCGAGACGTTGTCCAAAGCGTTGGCGTCCAGCGGCTTGGAGAGGACCACGGTCAGCTCGCCGTTATCGGCTTCGGATTTGATCCCGATGAGATAGTGGTGCTGAGCGTACAAGGCCGGGACGGCTTCAACGAATTCCGGCGGCACCGCCTTGGCGGAGATTTCCGGAAGGAATTCCATACCGAGCGCCTCGGCAAAAAGCTTCAACACCACATCTTCCGTAAAGTACGGACAACTGAGCAGCGCATCGTCCACTCGCCCATGTCCGGGATTTTCTTCGAGGAATCTGGCCAACTGCTCGGCATCGACCAGCCCCGTTTGCTTGGCTGTCTGAATAAGAAGTTCTTTCATAGCTATTGCGCGTCAAGGACGTTGATCGGTTTCATCGATTTCGGTTTGATGCCGGGCCAGTCGTGGTATTCCTGGAATTCTTTCTCGTGTTCTTCAAAAGCGTCTCGGTTTCTATCGGAAATTCTCTGCAAATGCGATTCCGCCTGGGCCATGTCTGCGTCTATAGGCCGGATGATCTCCGCCTTGACGAACACGTACAGGTTACGCTGGATATCATTGTTGCTCGTGCTTCTGAACAATCCGCCGATGAGAGGAAGATCGCCGAGAATCGGGATTTTCGATCCGCCCTTGCTCTGGTTGAGCTTGATCAGACCACCGAGAATGATCGTACTGCCGTCCGGGACGGTCACCGTCGTCTCAAGATTACTGCCGGATGTGTCCGGCGGTTTCTCTCCCGTGATTGTTCCGAAATCATCTCTGGTCATAAGGATATCCAGGCGAAGGAAATCCCCCCGGCTGATATGAGGCCGGATCGTCAGCTCGATGCCCGCGTCGTAAGGATCGTACTGTTTTCCCGTTTGGACGGCATTCGAGACACCTTCAATCACCGTGCCGGTTGTTGTCTCGACATATGTGACATCCGTGGTGCTGATTTTACCTTCCTCGTTGTCATTGACCAGAATCTTGGGCTTGGCCAGGACCCGCCCGTAATTTTTCTGCTGTATGGCGGTCAGGAGCACGTTAATGTGGTTATCACCGTAAAATGCCGTCCCGGCGCCGCCACTGGACTGAAAATCAAGAAATCGGTCCCGGCCGCTACCTGTCAGTCCCGAAACGGGATTGTTATTGTTATAGGTGACACTGCCATCTTGGTTGAGGGTGCCCATAATCGCGGAGGTCAGACCCGACGTGCTGGTCAGATCCGGGAAACTGGAGATCAGATCCAGATCGTAGTTAAACGAATCCGTCTTCTCGACCTGCACCAACGTGACATCGATCAGAACCTGGGATCGCCTCTGGTCCAAATCTTTTATCAGTTTGCCGACCCATTGCTGGTTCTTCTTGCTGGCATAAACAATCAGTGAAAACGTATTCGGATCGGCGACGATTTCTATTTCATCGTCTTCCTGCTTCTTTCTGACCTCCTGAACCGCCTTGCCTTCCTTATCCATAATCGTTTGTTCGATAAGGGGGCTCAGAACCTCCACCAAATGACTTGGCGATTGATTTTCGAGAGGATAGATCACGACGGGCATTTCGTCTTCGTCCGTTTCCCTGTCCACGTATTCCTTGATTTTCAGAATCTTGGCGTGCTGCTCTTCGGTGGCGTTCACCAGCAGCGAGTTGATTTGCGAAATGACGACGACTTGTGGTTCGTCCAAAGGCTGCTCCATCATCTCATCCTGTCGCATCCTCATGGATGAGGGCGTCCGGGTTGTGGTCGTCCGGGCCGCTGTCGTGGACGGACTCGTGGGAGACTTGACATCGCCGGTCAATCGCGATCCGTAACCATACGGACTCGTCATGGTGGGGGTAATGATGCCAAGCTCTTCAAGTTTCATTTTGACCTCTTCCGCGTCAACGTGCTCGATCTTGTATAATTCCAGGCTCCGCAGGTCCTGTTGGGCCACGTCAAGCGTGTTGATCAGCTCCTCAACCTCATCCAACTGGCCTTTAAGCCCGATCATCAGAATACGATTCGTTCTCTCGTCGGCGTCCAAAAATACGGTAGGAGTGGTTGTCTCGGCCGGCTGGGTCGTCGTAGAGGTTCTGGCGGACGTTGTTCTGGCTCTCTGTGCGTTTGTCCACTGGCGAAGGCGTGCGGTGTAGGCGGTTGACGACTCCCCCGGATTGCGTGTCGGACGCGGGGTGGCCTTCGGCGTCGCAGCTTCCGTCGCGATCGTAATGGAGATCGTCCCTAATTGCTCGGCAAGGGCCTGAATCTTCGGGGCGAGCGTCTCAGCCATGGTGTATTGCAACGGCCTGAACCTGAATTTTTTCGGCTCTCCCGGCCTATCGACGATTTTCAAAAGCGAGTCGATCCGCTTCATACGGTAGGCATAGGCTGTAATAATAAGTGTTTTCGTTTCCGGAACTTCCGTTAGGTTCGTCGTCAGCTTCATACCCTCCAGAAACGCTTTAGCGGTGCCTGTTTCTATATGTTCAAGCCGGAAAATGCGCTGGATGATCCCGTCACCAAGCTCGATTTTGCCTTTTTTGTCATCGATCAATGTAGGATCGATATCCAAAGCGTTCGCGACGGGTGCTATTGTGACAAGATTGCCTCCACTTCGCGTCATGACAAGGTTTTGTTTTTTTAACACAGCCTCGAGCAGAGGATATAAGTCCTTCACTTTTATCGGTCCCGCGTACTTGCCGTGCGGATTGATGGTGATTTCCTGGTCGATATCTTTTTCGGTATATAAAAAGTCCAGTTTCAAATACGGCCCGACCAGACCCAGCAGTTCGACAATGGTGAGTTTCTGGCGATCGCCTAAAGCCAGATTCACAACCTGCTCTCCGTTAGCGAGTGTCGGCAGTTCATAAGACGCACTGCCGGTGGAAGCCTCATTGGCCTGATTCTCCAGGGTATCTGATATGGCGTTTGGATCGGTTTCCACCCCGCCATTGGCCGATAAGAGAAATTTCGCTTCATTAAACAATTCATTGAACTGAGAAACCTTTCGACCTGCTGGAACCGCCGGTCGGTCGTGTATTGCTGGTTTCATTGGCCCTTTGAAATCCTGAAAACCCGGCGATTGCCTCAATACAGAGACAATTTGGTCCATGAGGCTCGGAGGCGCAATAGCGACGACCGCATCGTTATGGATGTCGATAATGGCCCTGATTTTAGCGTCCTGAGAGGGCGGATTGGAAAAGCTCCCAATGGATACGCCTCGGGTCAAGCTGGGACTGAGTTTGGCCGCAATCTCTTCGTTCGAGGGAAGGGTTCTCACCGCGGAAGCCGGTAGAATCGATTTGATGACGAATTGGCCCGGCTCGTCGACAAGATCGAGAAGATTCTTGGCCTTGGTGAGCTCACTCGGCCGGGCGGTAACCAGCAACGCAGACGAACCGGGAAAATGGGTGACGGTCCCCCTGACGACCTCGGCGAGGTATTTCTTGCCCTGATCGACGGAGATGTGTCTCAGGGAAAAAATCTCAAATTTCGCTTCCTCCGGCGGGCCGGCGTGTTGATTCGCCAAGACACGATCACCGGTGAACAAGAAAGTCAAAACCAAAGCAAGAATCCCGATGTGTCCCCCACCAAGAAAACGTTTTTTTTCCTTCATAAAAACACCCCTTCATCCGATAAACGACTCAATATCTACATCACCCTCAACTCTGACTGGACCTGGTTTTACGGCTGCCATTGACATAACTCTTTTCATTTCATGCCCTTACATATACACCCTCTTCTTTTCACACTGTCAGCAGTCAAGTACCAGACACTTAATCAGACATCGAAAACGGGGAAAAGTTCCCGTTATCAGTTAAAAAACCGCCAATTTTCCCGGTCTGAAACACGATGTATCTCTCTCCTTTTTTTTGCATTCTTCCGGGGATTGGGGAGGCAGAATCATGTAAAAAAGGATAAAATATATCAACCTTTTATCACGATGGACCGTACTATTAGCCTAAACGGTGTGAAACGCTGAATGGCACCCACGAGAACAATGACCGAAAGGGGCACAATGCAGAACAAAACTCTTGTTTCATTGGTTTTAGGAACAGTCTTATTAGCATTCGTCATACTGGGTGTGTACCGATCCCAAACATCCCGCGAAGAGCAAGAACCGGATCCCATCGTTCCGAAACCCATTGTTATTGAGAACGTGTCCAGTGGAACGATACTTCTGCCTGAAACGATCACCCAGTTTGCAGCCGACGGCCCGGACGGGCTTGTGACGGTCGATATCGATCAAGGTGTCGGACAATTACCGGCCGGCAAGTACCAAATAGGTTCATGGCGGGCCGAACGCAAGGATGAGCAGAACAATACATGGACGTTGACGGGCCAACAATACGATCCCGAAGGCCCCTTTGAGGTCACCGAAGGCGGCCGGGTTAATCTAGACGTCGGCGAGCCGATCATCGCGGTTGTTCATGGCCGTCGAATTGGCCCGAAATACCATGCCTTCACTCAATCGCTTCAAGGCCGGCTCGACGAAAGTATCACACTCACGCGCAACGGATCTCGACCGGGCGCACCTAAGCTGCGGATCAAGAATAAAGACGGTACGTATGACCGGACATTTGCATTTCAATATGGCTGAGGCGGCACCTGTTCGCTCTCGTGGCGAGAGCCTGAAAACGTTGACGGACCGTTCACCGCGACGCTCGTCGTCCCCGGCCCATTCCAAACCGAAGATGAACCCTATACCATCGGCATGTAAACAAAAGGAAAGGCCCCTGCTTGCCGAGGTGAGGGAATACCCAGTGACGGCAGGGGCCCAACTCATTTACTATTGAACTTTGTGCTATCATACCAAGAAAAATAGGCGTTCCGCTATTGTGATGACTACGTATTTTT
>CAYZAT010000106.1:0-12514 GCA_964476475.1 uncultured Pirellulales bacterium | reverse complement strand
AAGCATCGAAGAGGCGCTCGCTATTAGGCCGGAGGATGTGGACCAATATTTCGAAGGTCTGCCGGAAGAAAACAAACATTGTGCGAAGCTGGCCGTAATGACCCTGTGTGCCCTCCTGGAGGAATATAGCAAAAACTGCGAGGCTAATGATGAATCATGAATGCGACTTCACGTGTAAGACAAAAATCGAGAGCCGTCAGGCAATCATAAATCGAAAATCGTAAATCTAAGATTACTGGCTATGCCGAGACCGAGACATTGCAGACGGGTGGCGCAGTTGCCACAGACGAATTATTACAAGCCGCGGGGAATTCCTCTGTCGGTTTTGGAGGAGGTCACCTTAACCGTCGATGAGTTCGAGGCGATCCGTCTGACCGATCTTGAAGGGCTCTACCAGGCCGATGCCGCAGAGAAAATGAGCGTTTCGCGCCAGACGCTCGGCAGAATCCTCGAATCCGCCCATAAAAAGATCGCCGATGCCCTGGTTAACGGAAAGGCACTGCTCATCAAGGGGGGTCCCGTAGAAATTATCCCCGGTCCCTCCGATACGGCCGGTCCTCGCCGTTGCGGCCCCGGGCTCAAACGAGGTCGAGGTCGATATGGACGGAGACGAGAGGAACGTTAATCGCTCCCGGAATTCTCTTTCATGGGAATCATACTCTCCGAGCTCACTTGGGTCCGGTCCCTCATTTTGACATGTGAAACGTAAACCTCGGCATCGTAGCTGATTCAAATGCGATTTCCATCCGGTTGTTATCATCGTTTCGGTCCGTCGTAATCGTAGTGGAAGTAGTCAATGTCCACATAGCCGGCGCTTTCCTTGTCGTTCCAACAGAAGAACCCCAGCCGGTCGCCGGTCCACTTGCCGAACTTTAGGGTAAAGACGGATCCGAAATTTTCAAACGTTTTTCCGTTGGTGCTAAATGCAAAACGGGCCTGATCGCCGTCATTGGCGGTTTGAATCCAAAGGGTGTCGGTTTCGATTTCAGGGCCCTGGGTAACGGTACCATTGGCGTTGAGGAACAGGTGTTTGACGCCTTTTGTATCGACGTGCACGCCCAGCAAATGGTAAACGCCGCCGAAACGGACGAATCCGGCCCGCTGGTTGCTGGACATTCCCGAAAGATCGAACCTGGCCGTGGCTTTGCCTGTGCCTGTCCCCATGATGCGTTGACTGATGGTATTACACGCCCCCCAGAATCCGCCCGATCCGACTGGCGCGGAGGCTTTTAAGCGTAGCCAGCCGGGCCGTTCCGTCAGCGACCAGTGACTATCACGCGGGTTGTGATTGAATTCCCACTGTGGACCGCGCTTCGGTGCATCGAACTCGTCGTCGGTTGGAGGAGCGGAGATCGGGAACCCGCTGATCGGCTTGGCGTGGTGCAGGACCGGTTCGCCGACCCCGTCGCCATCGACGTCCTTGCCGATCATCGGCCAGCCGTCGATCCACCCGACCGGCTGGAGCATCTGCGGGCGACCCTGGAACGGCGCGGAGATATTCTGGATCAACTGGTGCGTGTACCACCATTTGCCGTCCGGGGCGTTCATCAGCGCGCCTTGGGAGCAACTGCGAATCACACCATTGCCCCGCTCGTAAACGACTTTCAAATCGTACGGGCCGTAGATGCTGTCGGTCTTCGAACGCAAAACCATTTGCTTGCGGTCGCCTTTGTCCGCCGCGGGATCATCCGGCCGACGTGGATCGGGACGAAACCACTGGGCGAAAAAGATGTACCATCGCCCGTCGATGCGATAGATTTTGGCTGCTTCCGCGCCGATACCGGTATGAATGACCTTGCCGTCGTCGAGCAACTCCCGTCCGTCCCAGCTCATGCGGAAAAGTCGCATTTCGTTGCCTTTCTTTTGACCGGCGCGTCCGAAGTTGCAGACCAGATACGCTTGCTTGGCTTCGTCATCCCAATAGACGGCGGGATCGGTCCAGCGCGTCTTCTTGAGCATCAGGTGCGGCGGCGTCCACGGGCCGCGGATGTCGGGGGCGCTGCTCATATAGAGGCCGTTCGTCGTGTCGATCTGGTAGCAATACCAACGCCCATCGTGATAGGCCAGGTCGCCGGCCCAGACACCGTACCGATACCCGTCCATACGGTCCCAGTTGTATTTCGGATCCCAGGACAGCTTGTCCCACACGTGACCGATGGTCGTCCAGTTGACCATATCTTTCGATTCGAGTATGACCATACCCGGGGACATGTGCTGCTTGGACGAGATCATGTAATAGGTATCGCCGAGCTGCTCGACATCAACGTCCGGGTAATCGGCGTTGAGGATCGGATTTCTGTACGTGCCGTCGCCCTGATCGCCCCAGGAGCCTGTTGTCGCAGCGAAGGCTACTGTACAGCCAAACCCGGCGATCAAAAACGCGACTAAGCATAACTGACAATATCTCAAATTCAAACGCCGTCTTACTGTCATAATCCTACACTCCGTACTAATAATCATTTCGGCTCGATTGAGAATACTAATTCACTCGATACAATCGCTCCGCGATCATCCGTGACCGTGAGAAACCAAATGGTCGCGTCATTCGGCGGAGCGGGCGCGATAACTTCCCCGCCTTCAACGCGCGCCGGCACCGTTTCCCAGTCAAGCTTATTGATTGGGACCGTTCCCATCGTGTAATGCAGGTTCGCGGAAGTAAGGGCGGTTTTACTCTGAACCTTGGCGTGAACCGGGCTATCGGAAATCTTCGGACAGATAAGTGCCGGAAGCGGGACACCCTTGTTTACATACTGATCCACGAAAAGTCCGATCTCTTTCGGCGCCCAGCCTTGCTCATGCCCGTGCGGCATATTTACCGTAATGCGAAAATTACGTTCGCTTTTTACACGTCCGTAAGTTTTGGCATAGCTATCGAGCGGATACGCGAAATCATTCGTACCGTTCACGAAGAACACCGGCATCGCCGCCGATCCGATGTACATAGAAGGATCCCACAGCCGGACCCATTTATCCTTTTGCTCCGGCGTCATTTTCTCGAAACGACCCAGCCAGACGCTATTATCGTGAAGGAATCCGCAGCCATAGACAGGTACCGCCGCTTTGAAACGAGAATCGAGTCCCGCGACGATGCACGTCAGGTATCCGCCCCAACTGATCCCGGTCACCGCCGTGCGAGCAGCCGCCACCTCGTCGAAGCTTCGAATGAGGGAATGGGCCAGGATAACGTTCGCCACGGCATGATACGTCCATTGATTTTCGGGGGATTCGTCAATAGCGCCGAATTTCTCGTTGTCGCTCTGATTGGGACCGCCATCGGCGAGTCGCTCACGCCCGGGACCGCAGCCGGCAAGGTCCATCGCGATAGCCGCGTAGCCGCGCCGAGCCCAGAGTTCCGCCCATTGCTCGAAGGCCGTGCCGCCGCCGCCATGCACCAGCACGACGGCTGGAAACGTTTCGCCCTTTTTCTCAACATTTAGCGTCGCGGGACTGGCATAATAAGCAAAGACGCGCGTCGGTTTATCTCTGTAAAGTCCCCCCGCGTAATAGAGCGACCAGACCGGGCTTTCTCGATCCGCCCAGTCGACAGCCGGAGGCTCGCTCAACGCGGTCAGATCCCACGGCGTCGTGGCGGGTAGAGATTTCGCCGGGCGGATGATATTGCTCTCCGCCAACAAGCCTTTACAACCCGGTAGGATTGACAGGAATATCAAGGTACACAGGAACGTAATCGCTCGTCTCTTTCGTAAGATCACATCCATACTCCTTAAAGCGTTTTCGAACTATTTCTATTGAAGAACGTTGTATTTGCGACAGATTGCCAGGGTTTTATCGATGGGCAGCGCCTCGCAAGAGTGATTATCTCTGCCGACGACAGACGTCGCCTTGAAAAGCGAGTTGTACACGGCCTCTTCCGTCGCTTCCACGACGGCCCGGAAGAGCACGCTCATTTCACTATTTGTCAATAAATCGCCGGATTCAATTCGCCGTTTCGCGGTTGAGAAGGCGATCACATAATCACCGCTGGAATTGCTCATGACCGATCCGGTCCGAGCCAGGCCAAGTATCGCCCGTTTAGCCAGCCGCTTGAGGTTCCGGGATAAGATCGGCGCGTCGGTGGCGACGACGATCATACAGGAGCCGCTTTCGTTGTTGTTTGCCTCCGCGGCTAATTCCCTGCCCACGGGAGCGCCGTTGATGGTTAGGATTCCGCCGAAATTCGTCTGAACCAATACACCGACGGTGAAGCCGCCCTGTGATTTAGATAATTGCCTCGAAGAGGTCCCGATTCCTCCTTTGAAACCGAAACACCGCGTCCCGGTTCCCGCCCCCACCGAGCCTTCCGGGACCGGCCCGCCGGCCGCTTTTTCTATCGCTTCACGAACATGATGCTGGCGCACCGGTCGGCTTCGGATGTCATTCATCCAGCCGTCATTGGTCTCGCCGACGACGGGATTGATCGACCGCACGTCCTCATTGCCGGGCAGACTCAGCATGTATTCGATGACACCATCGGCGACGATCCCCACATTCAGCGTGTTGGTTAACAAAATAGGCGTTTCGATATTGCCCAGTTCCTCCACCTGTGTATAGCCCATCAGCTTACCGAAACCGTTGCCGATGTAAACGGCCGCCGGGACTTTGTCGGCGAAAAGATTCCCAGCGTGCGGGAGGATCGCCGTTAACCCGGTTCGGATATCCGTCCCTTCGATAAGCGTCACATGGCCGACCTTAACACCATCCACATCGGTAATGGCGTTGAGCTTGCCCGGCGACAAAATACCCGGAGCGATCCCAGCTTCTCTGGCTCTCGGCCTGATGCTTTCCTTCACTTCGGCACTGCACACCGTCAGTAAAAAAATACACAAACATCCTTTGAGCTTACGACGCATTCTCTATCTCCCCTGAAGTTCACCGGATCAAGGTTTTGACGGGCGATACTGTAGTCCAAGCTCGTTTAATAGGAAAGCATGATAGTGAACGCTTGAATTAACCCTTTCACTCAGTGGCGTCCCCAGGCCGTGACCGGTTTTGGAACTGGTCCGCAGCAGAATGGGCCGGTCCGAAGACGTCGCTTCCTGGAGAAGAGCCGTCATCTTGCGAGAATGCATCGGATCGACGCGCGGGTCATTCGCGCCGGTGAGGAACAGTATCGATGGATAGGCTGTACCCTCTTCGACGTGATGGTAGGGCGAATAGGCGTGGAGGGCGCGAAACTGGTCCAGGTCTTTGACGGTGCCAAACTCGGGGATATTGAACTGCCCGTTGGGCGCGAGCTCCACTCGGAGCATGTCGTAAATCCCAACAAAGGAAACAACAGCCCGGCATAATTCCGGATGCTGTGTGATCATGGCGCCCATGAGCAATCCGCCGTTGCTGCCGCCCATGATCGCTAATCTTTCGGGCGTCGTATAGCCGGAATCAATCATGTGGTGCATGACGGCGGCAAAATCGTCGAATACATTCTGCTTTTTCGTGAGCATACCGTTCTTGTGCCATTGCTCGCCGAATTCGCCGCCGCCCCGGAGGTTGGCTTGTGCATAGACGCCCCCCCGGTCGATCCACACGCGGCGCAGCGCGCTGAAACCGGGTTCGACGTTGATGCCGTAACCGCCGTAGCCGGTCAATAGCACAGGATTCGAGCCATCCAGCGTAATTCCTTTGCGCCGAACGATATTGACGGGTACGCGCGTCCCGTCTTTCGATGTAGCATACTCCCGCACGACTTCGCAGTCCGAAAAATCAACCGGAGATTGGGTGACAAGCGTCGTCTTCTTCGTGCTCCCTTTTTCCTTCTCGAACACATACCAGGCCGGCGGCTCAAGATAAGACGAATTCTGATACAGGATATCATCTCCCCCGGCGGCGATAATTTGCCCCACGTTGGAAACGGGTAAAATATCGGGTCCTTTTTGTTGATTGCCGTTATAGTCAAAAACACGGACTTCCGACGGACCGCCAAGCTGATAGGTCACGTACAGACACGAGGGCGTCGCCACCATGGGCGGATGACCGAAGAATGTCGAAACGATCGTATCCTTGCCCTCAGGGATAATGACTCGGGCGTTCTCAAGAGAATAATTTCCGGGAGTTAATTTTATGATTTTACCCCGAGGCGCGCCGGCGCGGGAAATAAGAAACAAGGCAGCCTCCGGTCCAAAGGTGGCTTGAACGATCTGGTCGTCATAATCTGAAATTTGTTTCCACTGCCCGTCGGGCATGCGAATATAGTGGGCGAAACGACCGCTGTCGCCGTATTGAGTGGTTACAAGAACGAGGTCGGATTGCCTGTCCGCTTCAAGGTTGATCTCAACGATGCGGGGGAAGTCTTTTCCGATTTCGTAACGATCTTCATCGGGCGAGGTTCCCAGTTGATGGAACCAAACCTGTTGGTAGAAATCCACATCTTCAGTGGGTCGCTCGCCCTCACGGGGGTACCGGGTGTAGTAGAAACCCGATCCGTCCGGCGTCCAGGCCACGTCGCCTCCCGCCGTACCGCCATTGACGCGGACAATCACTTCTCCGACCTCTTTGCCGCTCTCGGACTCATAGACGTGTACGTCCCCGCTTTCCGAGCCGCCGGCCGAAAGTGAAACAGCGACCAAACGTCCATCGTTGGAGGGGACGTACCAATCGATGGCGGTTGAACCGCTGGAATCCATTTTCATCGGATCGACGATAACACGCTCGGAGTGCGGCTCCCGTATAGAGGGCATCACAACCAGAAACGGCTGCTCCAAAGGCGGCTGCCGCTTGATCGCGAAGAGTCTCCCTTCGCGCCGACACAATGAAGAATAACTCACAGATTCCGCCGTCATGATCTCCGTGATCCGTTCTCGAAGCTCTTCCACGTGCGGCAAACGGTCCAACACCTGACGGGCATAAACATTTTGTTCGTCACTCCATCCCTGCACATGCTCGTCGTCCCAGTCTTCGAGCCATTGATACGGATCAGTTACCTCCACGCTGTGGTAAACGTTAACAACAGGAATCCGGGGCGTTTGAGGCGGTTGAATCGCAGCACAGCCGCCCAGCACAAGGAGTAAAATAAATAAAAGTCTTAACTGCCGCATCGTTAAATCCTTTCACTTGGGGTAGTCAGAAGACAATCATGTTCCCTTTATTTATTGGCCAAACATAACACGTCTCCATTGACCAGTGAAACATAAAGTCGCCCGTATGCCGTAGCCAGACTATCCCAGACCGGCGGGGCCGGTAGCTTGCGTTCGGCCAGCTTCTGTCCGTCACGGGCGGAAAAGGCCGCCAGAAGGCCTCCTTTACGGCCCTCCCACGCGCCATGGGGGTCGTCCGGATCGACGATATCCGGCGAGCCGGCGACAAAGATCGTATCCGCCGCACGGAGCATCGCCGTCACGCGGATACCGAGGCGATTCTCCCATAGCGGTTGTGGTCCCTGGCGACGGAGCTTCGCCGCGGAAAGACCGTCTTGCGGCTTTAACGGCAGGCATCTGAGCCGATAGGGATTCGATCCGGGCTTGAAAACCGTTTCCCGGCTGCGGGACGGAAAGAGTTCCATGCCATAGACGACGTCCTTGCCGAGAACCATCAAGCCTGAGGATTGGGTCTGGCCGGTCTTCCAGAACGTCCGGTTGAACCAGGTCGGATCGAGATAGCCGCCCGTGGTATATAGATGCCGCCCGCCCCGCGCACCCGAAGAGAATATTTGCATCTGTCGGATAAACACATTGGCGCCGTCTGTGGCCGGGATGTCGTTCAACAATCCGGACATGGTGTGACCCTCGGTCTCAGCCGGCATCTTTCCCGTATCGGGATCGAGGCTATAGATTGTCTTATTAAATAGTTCCTCGCCCGTCATCGGATCGAGAGCATATACATGGATGCCGCCATCCAGGTGCGAGGCGCGCCCGGCCGCGAACCAACACTGCCGATCGTGCACGAGGACACTACCGGGAACGGGCCAGGGCGATTCCAATTGCTCGAATGCCGTTACGAGGCGATGATCCGGCGCCGCGTCGAAGCGCCATACGAGTTCTCCGTCGGCGGCGCGGAGGCAGTAAACCCGCCCGTCGGCCGAGCCGAAGATCGCAAGCCCATTGTACACCGTGGGCGGCGAGTCCACCCGGGCGCCTGTTGTGTACTCCCAGAGATTGGTGCCGTCGTCGGCGTTTATCGCGTAAACGGTATGGGCATCCACACCGGCAACAAGCACTTTGCCTGCGGCCACCACAAGAGCGCTCGGCCGGGCACCGATATCAGATCGCCAGAACTCATTCAGATCTGTACTCACACTCGATTCCGTCGTGCCGCTTCGACGGGAATCGCCCCGATAGGTAGGCCACTCGTTATGATTTGAGATCTGAGATTTGAGATCTGAGATCGTTGCGGTGGCATGGCCTCTGACCAATTTCTCTGTCTTAAATCCTCTGTCCTCTGTCTTTTGCCGAGCAGGCGCCAGGGCGTTGAAGCCGGTGATCTTGGCGGTGATGTAGCACTCGCACGGGTGGGGCGTGACGTAGAGCAGGCCGTTGCAGGGCAGGTATCCGAGCAGGCAGCCGCTGCGCACCCAATGGTTTTGATAATTGTCTCCGCTCGATAAATCCACAAATTCCACGCCGCGCCGGCACGACATAAGGAAGCGCTCGGTGCTCTTATTGCGGTAGCACCGATGATGGTGCCCGACGTTGAATATCTCTTTCGTCGAAAGCTCTCTGATTAGCTTTCCGGTGCGCAGCTCGAGCGCCTGGATACGGTAATCGACGATGCTCGAATCCTTCGCTTTATAGCCTTTGCCCCATACGGAACCGAATTCGGTCTCCGCATTCACGTGGGTCCAGACGACGTCGTCCGCGACGAACACGTCCGGCGGCGTGCAATGGCCCCAGCCGCCGTAACTGCGCTTCCACATTTCCCGGCCGTCTTCGGCGTCGAAGGCGTAGAGCGTGCCCGGCATGGTATGATACGTATGATGTGTGTTCGGCTCCGGCTGAGCCAGTAAGATGACGCCGTCGTGATAGACCATGACCGTCAGGAGGTATTCGAACATCCCCGAAAAGCCCATCCGCCGCACAGCAGTCTCCGGAAGTGCAGGGCGATTGATTTTCCAGAGTCTTTCGCCGGAGGTCGCGCTCAGGCACTCAATCGCGCCGGACGTCAGCAAGAAGACCTTGCCGTCGCCGGCCGCCAATTCGAGCCGGCCGGACGGGTCCTGGGTCTGGCCGACCCGGATACCTGTCAACGGGCCTTGTTTCCAGAGCATGTGGCCGGTCCCGGGATTCACGGCGCAAACCTGCTTGCCGGGCACGACGGGAGGAGCCTGGTCTTTTCGTATCATTGTGTTGGCGGGTCTTTCGGACGGATTGATCGAAACGATAAGCCGCCCGTCGGAATAGAGGATTTCGTCCGCGTTGACGGTGTCGGTATAGACGTGTTTCACTTTGCCGGTAGCCGCATCCAGCGCCGTCACCGGGGCCGCGGGCCCGAGGGTGACATATACGGTGTTATCTATGGCGACCAAGCGCTTACCGACATGCGTCGGCATGGTAAACCGCCCCACGCTGGCAACACCCTGACCCGAGTTGGGCGTACCGCTAAATTCCACCGAGCCCCATTGGGGTATGGGACACTTCCACAACAAAACGCCGCTAAAGGCATCCCGCGCTACGACGTTCCACTTACTCGGCACGGTTCCGTCCACGCACGTAAGCGTCTCATCGCAAATACAGAACAAACGCCCGCCGGCCGAGACCATTGCACTGACGCTCGGCGTCCAGCCGTGGCTTCGCGCCCACAACGGCCCGGCGGTCCACTGCAAATGCTGAGGCGGACCGACGGCCCGATCGCTCGCCACCGGATTGCCGCCGGCATCGTGCAGATGATGCGTCCATTCATCCAGCGTGTCCGGCCGCGGCTTGATGGTCTTGGCCCATGTCTCGCCCCTCTTCATGTAAACCACGCCGTCAGGACACAACACCCGCATGACCTCATTCATCGGCACGTCGCCGATATCCTCGGCCACGACGAGGTTTACAAGATTGTCCGCATACGGCAGCCGCCGACCGTCGAGACAATCAACCGACACCGTCCCGTAAAGGCCGAGTGACTTGATATGGGCGCGCGCCTCTTCCACCTGACCGGGATCCGTGTCAAGGCCGTGAACCAGATAACGGTCGTCGGCGCGCAATGCCGCCGTCAGCGTCCCACCGCCGCACCCGAGGTGGACGACGAGGCCGCCTCTGACGCCGCACGTATCCAGAATCTGTCGGGCTCGTGTCGCGGGCATCCTGCCCGCGATTCGAGGGCGTCCCGCCCTCGACACATGAGCCGTCAATAAGATACACAATACCCACAGAGCAATATAAGACTGTTTTTTCATGATTTCTTATCTCCTTGTTTCATCCATATCTATTCCGCTAAACATAGCACGGCGCCGTCCTCGGTCGAAATGTAGAGTCGTCCATACGCCGCCGCCATGCCATCGAACATCGGGGACGCATCGAGCGGGCACTGTGCCAATTCGGAACCATCCTTAGCCGAGACCGCCATAACCACAGTCCCGGCGTCTTTTTCATTATCGAGGGACCAAACGCCCGTCTCGGCGCGCGGGCCGGCTGTGAATAATACGTCCCCCGCCTTGAGCATCGCCCGGACTCGGATTTTCAATCGTTTCTCCCACTGCGGTTTTTGCCGGCCCCGGTTTACAGCAAACAGCCGGTACATGCCATCCTGTAGCTGGTTCGACCAATGGATTTGTTTACGGCCGTAACCGTAGAGGGTTGATTCGTCGAAGACGAGCAACCGGCCATAAATCAAATTCCTGTCGCGCCCGCTACAGCCGGTCGAGACGGAAAGCTTCGTGCCGAAGATCCAATAGGCACGGTGGGGCCACGAACCGTCCAGGAAATCGGTCAACGTAAACAAGTGCGGTTTCCCGTCCTTGAGCGCGACACCTTTTTCGTCAAACACCGTGTCGCGAAGATAAATACAGTCGTTGTCTGAACTGAGAATATCCGCCCGGGCGCCGGGCATGAAGGCCGGGGCGGTGTGCGGAGGTTGTTTTCCCGTCTCGGGATCGGGGCTGTAGATCGGCGTGCTTGAGAGAATCCTACCGGTCTCGAAATCCAGTCGATACAGTGCGATCCCGCCGTCCAGGTATGAGGATCGACCCGCCGTAGCGTACACAACGCCGTCGCGGATCAGCACGCTCCCAATGACCGGCGACGGGGATTCGAGCTGGCCGCAGGCCGCGATCCACCGCACATCTCCAGCGATTCGCAAACGCCAACTTAGCTGGCCATCCGATGCTCGGACGCAATATACATATCCATCCCGGCAGCCGAAAATCACTCGATTCTTATACAGAGTCGGGGCCGAATCGATTCGCGCCCCGGCTGTGAATTGCCAACCGATCCGACCGGAATCGGCGTCTATCGCCGTGATGCTATGCTCGTCCACAGAAGCGACGATGACCTTGCCCTCTGAAATAACAGGGGCTGTAATCTTACGTCCAACGTTCACCTGCCACTTTTGGCGCAGGTTGGCGGGCACCGCCATTCTGGTACTTCCACTCCGCTGTGTATCGCAACGGTACGCAGGCCACTGTCTCGCCCCTCGTCTCCTTTCCCTCGTTTCTCGTATTCTATTGTAGGCGGGCCCCTTCTCCAATCTTTCCGTTTTCGGTTTTCGGTTTTCCGTCTTCCGTTCTGCTGTAAGGGCGTTGAAGCCGATCAGCTTGGCCGCCATATAGCACCCACAGGCGTGGGGCGGGGCGTAGAGTAGCCCATTGGACGGCATGACGCCGTACTTGCAGACGCCGCGCGCCCAGCTATTCCACAGGACCTCGCCCGATTTAAGATCGATAA
The DNA here is from genome assembly GCA_964476475.1 of uncultured Pirellulales bacterium. Lineage (GTDB taxonomy): Bacteria > Planctomycetota > Phycisphaerae > Sedimentisphaerales > Anaerobacaceae > JAFGTG01. The sequence goes on along the minus strand of CAYZAT010000106.1, from coordinate 716 downwards.
ACTCGGTCCCCCGCCTGCCGCCGAGGATGTAGCGGTCGGTCGCCTTATTGCTGTAGCATCGATGATGGTGCCCCGGATTCTCGGGCTCGATGTGCATGCGCATTTCACCGGTGGCCGGATCGCGCTGCGTTGCGAAATACGGACCCCACGACGGTCCCCTTTTTGTCGGAAACGGCTTGAAACCGCCGATCCAAAGCGCCCCGCCGGCGACGAATACGTCCCGAACCTGAGTTAAGGACGAAGGTTGGGTCCAGCGGATTTGGCCGGTCTGCGCCGATAGGGCGGTGACGGTCTTTCCGTTGGCACAATAGATCATTCCATCACACACCGAGCGCAAAGGGCCGGAGGATGCGGACCACTGTTCTTGTCCGCTTTCCAGGTCGAGGCTGACGATGCCTCCTCCGTTCTGGTAGAACACGCGATCCCCTTCGGCGCACAGACTATTCGTCCTTAGACCGGAAGCGTCCGCGCCGTCTTTTTTCCAGAGCAAACGTCCCGTCTCGGCATCGAGAGCGAGAATCGTCTTGGCGGTCCTTGTTTCGGTTGAACGAAGCTGCTTGACCAGCGACTCGGCGGATTCTCGCTTATAAACAGGACTGTCGTCTTGCCTGACAAGCAGCGCCCATTTAGCCAGTTCGTCGGTTCGTTTTTGGGTAATATCTCGAACGACCAGAAGCAACGTCCCTTTATGGAGGACGATTTCATCCGTACCCAGG
>CAYZAT010000105.1:0-12663 GCA_964476475.1 uncultured Pirellulales bacterium | reverse complement strand
ACGCCGAGACCGCGATGATTTGGCCCAGATCCAATCCTAAATCTTCCAGCGGGATAACCGCGTGAATCGTATCACCGTCAATTGTGTATTCGTAGTCCTGAAACAGTTCCACCTCGTCTCCGGTCGATGGATCCAGGCTGTACGCGTACACGCCGTTGGTGGCGCCGTCGCGCCAGCCGAATTGAACCAACACGTCAACGCCGATGGGGGTATCGAGATTCGTCGGGTTGCCCTCATACTCGTTGTTGAGGTAGCCGGTATCCGGATTGTTGTCCGTATCGAGGAGCCAATGGTAGTAATATCGATTGGTCATGCCGGCCGGCGTATCCTCTACCGAAGGCGCGAAAACGCCGTACACCGTCATCGTCAGATGCAGGTTACCTTCGTCCACCCATGCCTCAACGCTCTCGATGTCGCCGCTCGAATCGGCCATGTCCAACGGATCATCGACACTGCCGACCTGCCCGACGGCAATGCCGCCGAACCCGGCCATCGTCCATACGACGGCAAACGCCGCCAGCCACAGCACACGGGATGCTAACACAGACAATTTCTTACGCATGATAGTTCTCCTTCAAGAAAGATTAACATATAAGACACCGACAACGGGTCTTGCATGATCTTGACCATATCGGCTGAGGATGGCTTGTTCTTCACAGCGTTCGACGACCTACCTCCCTTATCCGGGATTTCCCATATGACCTTTACTGAACCACTCCTGTACGTATGAAGTCTCATAATAACGTAATTTCATCTCATTATCAACAATATTCTGGTCGAATCAGCGGATTGACTCGTAAAAAACGCCAATACTGTTGATAAAATCCGTCAAAAAACAAAGTAAACGTTCACGGAAAAACCGTATTTATGTCATTGCGAGCGCAGCGAAGCAATCTCCAACTCGGGGGATGGTGAGATGGAGAAAGAGATATTTTCCTCTCGGCGATCTCCGCGATCCCGGCGGTGAAAAAAAAGGATTAAAAAATGCACACAAATTTACAATTTGTTACAAAAACCGCCCAAAAGCTTCTAAAGATTCTGCGAATCAGCGTCAATTTGTATCACAAATTACAGAAAACAGCGTTCATCGGCGGTTCATTTTACAAAACAAATCCAATCGCCGGCCTCCGGCCGGAAATCCTAAGCACGAATCTCTAAACCCTAAACAGAGGCAATTGTGCAAAACAAACCCAATCTACTACCAAAGGATGAGATTGCTCAGGCCGCAAAGTTATAGCCATTATATGATTGATTTCGTGTCTTTGTGTCTTCGTGGCTAATTTGACAAAACAAAGCGTGCGCCAAGGTAAGCTGGCGTGATTCAGCAGGTTTGAATCCTGCCCGGCCAAAGTAAGCCGACCGGCCGGAATAGACATGAACGTATCAGGAGGTAACGAATGGTGCGAAGCTTCATGAATAGCGGATGGTCAGCCGCAACGGAAGTGAAGGTCGTTCAGCCCCGAAATTTTTTCCTCGCACTGGGCCAAGGGTTGGTTTGCTCCGAAGCCAGTATCGCGACAGGCGTGAAGAGGCGAGTCTGTCGCGGCGTGCCGGGGTCGAGGGCCGCAGCGGGTCGTCCAACGGATCACGTCGGAACTTGGGAGGGCCGTATTGCTTGCATGCCCCAACAAGCCGAAAAGGCAAGGCGGGGCCGTGGAGATACGGCAGTCGGACCGGCTCATAGTAGAGGCGTAGCCGGGGTAATGCCCGGTGCGGGTTCGAAATCAAGGGACCCACTCGAAGGGACCGACAGTCAGTCGAACAGAGTTGAGGACGTGAGGTCCATACCCTGAGATGGAGAAACCTAACACGGATCAATATGCTCTGGTATCGAGACGAGCCTGTACGGACGGAGGTTCGGACGGGGATGTTACACGGCGCTCGGCAAGGAGATAGCCTGTGGCATTGATGGTTCACCATTGCCGTCAAGGGAGACGGGCTGAAGAGCCGGATGAGGGAAATCTTCACGTCCGGTTCTGTGAGGGGCGTAAAGCTCTTTTACAAGGCAGAATAGTGTGACACTCCTCAATCGAAAGAGGGGAGAAACAGAGAATACAAAGCATGCCTAAATGAAAGAGCTTTACGTCTATTCGACCAATATGCCGGCTTTCAGCCGGAAATCCGAAGCTCTAAGCTCGAAATCCTAAACAAAGACATTTTTAGGAGGACTATAATGTAAAGAACAAAGCCAATCTTCTCCCTTGGGATTTACAGGAGCATCCTACTTATCTATTCTTGTGATTAGGCGGGATTATTCGTAGTTGGCCAGGATGGTTTTGGCGACGCCTTCGCTGATGGTGCCGGCCTGGAGGAGGGCGTTTAAGGATTCGGCCATCGTGATCATGCCGTGTTTTTTGCCGGTTTCGATGACGCTCCGCAGGAAAAAGCCGCCTTTTCGTCGAATAATGTTCTTGGCGGCGCTCGTGACGACCAGCACCTCGCAGGCGACGCGTTGGCCGCCTTCGACGGTGGGGATCAATTCCTGGTGAATCATGCCCTGGAGCGACTCGGCCAGAAGGAATCGCAACTGGCTTTCGTCGGAGGCGGGGGCGTAGCTCAGGAGGCGTTCGATGATCTTGTCGATGGAGATCACGTGGAGCGTCGAAAGGACCAGGACACCCGTCTCGGCGGCGGCTAAGGCGATCTTAATCGTTTCATAGTCCCGCATCTCGCCGATGGCGATCACGTCCGGGTCCTGTCTCAACGCCGCCCGAAGCCCGCTGTAAAAAGACTGCGTATCTCGACCGACCTCCCTTTGCCGCACGACGCCGGTCTTGTTCGTATGCACGTATTCGATCGGGTCCTCGATGGTGACGACGTGTTTTTCACTGGTTGCGTTGATCTGGTCGATCATGGCGGCCATCGTCGTGGTCTTGCCCTGGCTGGTGCTGCCGGTAATCAGGACGAGCCCCTTGGTTCTTTGCGTGAGGTCGTGAACGACGTCCGGAAGATGGAGTTCCTGAAGGGTCCTGGGGCGAGAGGGGAGGATGCGAATCGTCGAGCCGACCGAGCCGTTGAAGTAGCCGATATTGATGCGATATCGCCCGATACCGTCGGCCAGCATCAGGTCATAATCCAGCTTCTCTTCAAAATCGACCTTCTGTTCTTCCGTCAGGAGGTCTAACGACATGTCCCGGCTTTGTGCGGGCGTGAGTTTTTCTTTCGTAATCGGAACTAATTTTCCTCCGACCCTGAACAGGATGGGCGCCCCGGCGCAAATGTGCACATCAGTGGCCTGCTGGGCCTTCGCGTGTTCCAGGAGTTGTTTCCGGCTGATCATAGCGTTCGATTTTATACGTGCCTTTACTTGTGAGCGTTTGCCGGCCGCGACTGCACGATGCCCGGATTTGGACGTCCGGTACGTCACCGCCGGCGCCGATAGTGACTTCCAATGCCGAGCCGAGAATGTCCAATCCGCTCACATCCAATTCTATCATTTGGCCGGGGCTTACTCCAGGGCTTTTTGGGGCATTTTCTCTCGCCCAGGCCAGTCCGCTGGCCAACAGGTTTCGCTCACACGCCTTCAAATACATCCTGTGCGACTGATATTGTATCGTATTGGCCATCCCGGCCAACACATACATCTCGATTCCGATGAGGATAATCACGATAATTACGAAGACTAAAACGAAACCTCTGTGTCTTTGCTGTGTAATCTTCATCTTATGGCCCCTCCGTAAAATAGATGGGAATTCGCCATCGTCTTTTTCCATCTTCCGCGCGTTTTATACTCGAAGTGAGTGTTCACTTCGACGGCGTATGCCTGTGAATTGTCTTCCCAAACTGTCCACGTCACTTGGGTATTGGGCAGGGACCAGGCTTTCTCGTCGCCGGTATTATCCTGTTTGATACCGGTCAGTTGGCGTCGGACGATCCGGTCGTTTTCCCGGCGATAAGAAAAAACACCATCCGGCCGCTCGATAAGGAACTGCTCGTCATTGGTCGTGAGTCCTTCAAACGATTCCGGCAATCCTTGGGCGTTGTCCATGTCCTGTTGGATCTGTTCGAGAGCATGTTGCAGCGTGATGCTCTCCTGGGCGATCCGGTAAGACCTGGGGATATCGGCCAGGAGTGTCGTGAATAATCCGTCCAGAAGAATAAATAAAAGGGGAACAGTAATGACAACAATCAGGATTTCAACTAAGGTAAAGCCCTTACGCATATCGATCACATCCTTTCGGCGGAGGTTCAGTCCGCTTGGACATATCTGGACAATTGAATCGTTACATCTTTACGGAAGCTTTTGCCGCTCGCCGTTACGTCGAGCCGGTCCAAATCTCGCCATTGGCCGGTTCCGGGCGATCTTCCGACGGACATGCTGATCCCGGGCCAGAGCCGGTTGAGGTCTTCGTCGGAGACAGGCTCTCCGGTGGTGGCGATACTGTCGATCTGGGCCTGGGCCGCCGCGATGCACCGCTGCCGGACCAACTGATAACGGTTGAATTTTGCCAATCCGAACAGCGAAAGCGCCAATCCGGCCAGAAGCAATCCCAGCAGACTCATCGCGACGATGGTCTCGGTCAGCAGGAACCCCCGGTTTTTGTTATTCATCATGAACACAATGTTTCTCCGTTTTTTTATTTATGGATGTACCGTGCCTGTCAAACTACTGATGATTTGAATACCCGGCATAAAAATGGCATAAACTATGAAGCCCACAATGGCGCCCATCAGAAGGGTGATACAGGGCCACAGTATAATACGGGCAAGATTGACATAGTAACTGTAATTCGAACGATAGAACGACTCCAGCATTTCTAATATTGACAGCGTATTGCCCTGGTTCACCTTGTCGTCGAAAGCCCAGGCCAACGGAGAGCCTAAACGGCTTTTTCGGGCGGCCTCGGCGATATTGTCGCCGCGTTCGACTTTTTTGAGCCATCGTCGCAGGCGCTTCCTGAAGCCGTGATTCACATCCAGGCTCAGGGTATTGTCAATCGCGTCGTTGATCGGGCAGCCTGCGTTCAGCGACAGCCGCAAAAGCTCCACGGTCTGGACCATCGAATAGTCTCTCTCAAAGCGGTGCAGAATAGGCAGGTGCCACTTGATGAAGTCGCCGATTCGTGAGATCAAATAGGGTTTGCCCGGCCGGCGCGGTCGGAACTTGGTGTATATCGACGTGAGGGCCAACGCGGGAGTAATCAATAGGATCGCCAAACTAATCAGCCATCCGCCTTTAAAAAGGACAAAGCGTGAAATATCCAATACGATCTGGGTCGCCCGGGGAAGTTCTTTTTCGTTGGTCATCTCAAGAAGGCTGTCTCTGAAGTGCGGGATAACGAAGAGCATGCATCCCGACAATATTAAGAAGGTGAAGACCATCAGAATCACCGGATAAACCGGATGCACGGGCCGAAGTCGTCTGCGGTCGTTTGCCTTGGCGATGAGATCGGCTTCGATGGCTTTGAGGGCATAAGGGAGTTGGCCGATCCGCTCGGCGGCGGCGATCATCCCCATCGCATGGCCCGGACACTTCGGGTAGCCTCGACGGATCGATTCACCCAGCGGATAGCCCTGCACCAGCCATTGCTTAATGCCGCGCAAGATTCTTGAACGGTTGTCCGTCAGTTGGCCGGCTGCCGATTCCAGGGCCATCGGCAACGGCAGATTCTGCCGCATGCTCGAGCCGAGGGTCGAAATCACGAATGCCGCCGTTGCGTGGCGCGACGTCACATAATACGCGATGATTGAACCGAGGAATAAGATAAAGAACAGAAATCCCATCACGCCCAAAGGTCCGAAAGCAACGCCCGCTGTGATGATCGTCAGCAACAAAACGATGATAATAACGATCCATTTGGCGCATATCTGGGGCCATTGTTCCGCATCCGGATCGCGCTTCGAGGCCGTCACGGCTAACAGCGTTCCCACAAAGAGCAGCGGCGCCATGACCATCACTGCGGGATCTTCGTCCGCGGCGCCCATCACAAGGATCGCGCCCGCCACGAACGGCGAGGTTACCAGGGCGATCGCGCGCATCTTCAATCCGAGGTAGATGTAAGCCACCAATAGCACTATTGTTATCGCAATAATCATATGTTATGCCGCCGAAGATAATGTTGTGATCACTTGTATCATGGGTGCAAACATCGCAAGAATCGTTAGTGCCAGGAAGCACCCCACGCTGATAATCATGACGGGCAGCAGGGCCGCTTGGAGTCTCGACTGGCCGCATCGCGCCTGGTCGGCGTACATCTGGCCGAGGCTGTACAGGTTGTCCTGTAATTCGTTGCGTTGCGCTCCCAACTGTATGGAATAGAGAAATAATCCCGGTATGAATCGGCAAACGTGCCCGGCCTCCATCAGGTTCGCCCCTTGCTCGATCTGGCCGGCCAGGGTCTCGCTTTCCAGGATGAGATTCTCGCTTCCCGTCGCGCCCGCGCTCGATCTCAGCGCGACCGGCATATCGGCGCCGGAAGCCACCAGGATCGCCATCGCCTCGGCCATCCGGCTCAGCACGCTGCTATGGTAAAGCCGGCCGATCACCGGTAGGCCGAGAAGCAGGGATTCCTTGAATCGACGGCCCGCCGCCGACGTCGAAAGGAACGCGAAGCCTCCAATGATGGCGCCTACGACCACAATAACGGTAAGCCAGAAAGACCCCACGTTATTGGCCATACTAATAAACGCCCTGGTTAGCCCCGGTAGCCTGCCCCCGTGCATTTCTTCAAGAACGGTTCCAAATTGCGGGATAATGAACAGGAACACGCCCGTGATGATCATCGCCGCCAGGGCCAGGATCACCCCCGGGTAGCTGATTGCCTCGAAGATAATCCTCCGCGTTTGCGTGGCCATTTCCAGGTGCCGATTGAGGCTGGTGAGCATTTCGCTGAGCCGGCCCGTTTCCACGCCGGCTTTCAATATCCGTCCGTACAACGGCGGGAAATGCTTCTGGCGCTTCTCGAAAGCTCGCTCGATACTCTCACCGGCTTCCAGCTCGTCGGCGACGGCATTAACGAGATTCCGCATGGATTTCGAGCTAACGTCCTTCGCCAGTTCTCGCAAGCCCCGCTCCAGGGGGATTCCGGCCTTGGTGATCGACGCCAATTGCTGATTGAATAGCAGAAATTCATTCCGGCCGATGGCCGTTTTCGGTTTCTCGGGCTGGGCCGTGTCGATGGAATTGACGGCAAGCTGCATCTGTTTGAGCTGCTCTTCCGCCTCCTCGCGCGACCCGGCCTCGATCGTGCCTTTCATCAGCCGGCCCGCCGAAGTCAGTGCGTTGTATTGAAATGTAGCCATCTTTCGTCCTCTGTTTTCGTTAACTTGTAGGGTGCGATATTTCGCACCATCCTGGTTGTATTTGCATCTCTTAAAAAAAGTCTTGGAGGGTGGCAGCCTCAAAGCCAAAGGCTCTGCCGATGGTCGGTGACAAGCCATCCCCAAGCTTTGCTTGAGGCTGCCACCCCTTCACAATGAGACGTTTATTTCTTAAGTTCGATTTCATAATGAATGGCGTCTTTTTCTTTACCGCCTTCGGGGATCGCCGATTTCAACATTGCTCCTTCGACGGTGCGGCGATACTCGAACGCCTTGCCGCTTATTAAGTCGTTCGGAACTTCCTTATCCTTAATATCACTGAGCGCCTGAGGTAACTGGCCATCATGCATCGCGGCGTAATGACGTATCGACTCGACCACCTGTAACGCTTTCACGTGGTTATCCAGTCTTTTGGCGTTCAATCGCACCCGCTCGAGAGCCGGTTCCAATTGTTTTTCAAGTTGTTTGCGAACCAGGATATTGTAATCCTTGAGGTTGGCTGTTTCGCTTTCAATGGCAATATTCACATCGGTTATCGGTTCGGGCAGGTTGGCCAGTGCGGCATACAAATTCGGTGAATCCTTACATTGTACGAAACTTTCGATCTCTTTGCATGTCACCCCACCGGTCGCTCCCCCAATCATCGCCTGGATGATCGTCGGGGCCTGTCCGAGATGTTGGGCCATACCGAAAGACGTCTGCATAGCGGCCAGAGCGTTCTTGTACCGGCCACGGGAGTAGTCCAGTCTTGCCCATGTTCGAATGATAAATGTAAGCTCTCTATATCCTTTGAGTTCCAGAGGGCCCTGGTCAGGTTTCCATTCGGGCCAGTTGCATTTTCCGCATCGCGCGGCCCGCGCCACGAGACGCAAACTCTCGATATATTTTTCTATGACGTCTTCGGCTTCCTGCTGGGGAAATTGCTCGATAGGTAGCTTAAACCACTCCTGAATCTTTTTCTGATCGACACCTTTCGGCATCAGTTGAATCGCTTTTTCATAAAGGGGAACGGCATCCGTGTCCGTGAGTTTTTCGGATTTCGCGAAAAGCCGGTACGTTTCTGCTGATTCGGAAATCTGAGACGGATAAACCATGAGTGTAATAGGATATCCCCAAGTTGCATCGGCGGTGAGAATGAGAAAGAGACAACAAGCGAGCGTCTTATTCATCAATCTCGGTGTAGAAGTCAGTCTATCATAATGATGTGTTGCCATTTTCAATTCCTCTTTATGGCGGCATTAAATATTTCAGCGTTTATTCTTTCAGGTTGAGTTCGTATCGGATCGCCTCGCTATCCGGCGCGCCCTCCGGTGCCGGGCCTTCCAGGGTGGCTTCAGGGCCGGTCCGTTTGTAAACGAACGACTTTTGCGTCGCCGGATCATTGGGGACGGGGACCATGGTGACGGCACTGAGCTGTTTCGGAAATTTACCCTCATGGGCGGCGGTATGGAGACGCATGGCCTCAATACATTGCAGAATCGCTATATGACGATCCAGCCTCTTCATCAGCAGATGTATTCTTTGTTTTACCTTTGGATCTTCCCATTCCGCTTTTTCGGTGAGGTCGATAAAAGGCTGTGGCAAATCCCGGAAAGCCTCGTAGAGATTGGGCGCATCGGGTCTCTGGATAAACGCCTCAAGCTGTCGACACATGTAAGCGGCAGTGCCAATTCCGAACATGCCATGGACCAGGGATGGTCCCTCGCCCAAATGTTTGGCCATTGCAAATCCGACCTGTGCGGTGTCAATCGCATCGTCATATCGACCCTGAGCGACCTGAAATCTCACTTTCAAGGCATGATAGAAAAGGAGCCTGCGATGTTTGCGCAGGTTCTCCGTTAATACATCCCCATCCCAGTAGGGCCAATCACAATACTTACACTTAGCAGCCTGCTCATGCAGCTTGAGTGTAGGCTCAAGCTGTTGCAGCGTTGACTGGACCTGATTGAGCGGCAGTTGGTCCGGCGGTGTCTTGAGCCACTGGTCAACTTCTTCCGTTTGGAGATCGCCTGGCAGGGATTGGAGAGCCTTTTCATAGAGCGGCGCCGCATCCGCATCGGCCTGTTCGTCCGCTTTCGGCAGGAGGGTGTATTGCTTCTTCGGATCAGGTGTCTTTGCCGCGTGAAGTGTCATTTCAACGGTTCGAGCGATAACTCCGGACACCATTGACAATAGAACAATGAGACAGACAACGAAGCGGTTCATTAAGTATCCTCTAATTTGTAGCGTGTGCGAATCATTGTTTGGCACGCGCGGGGCGATAAAACGCGTGGGCAATACATTGCCCACCCTAAGTGGGAATTCCACAAACCTTATTCAATTCTTCCTGAGTTGTGACGCCCTCGCCGACCAAACGTTGGCCGTCGGTTAACATGGTCGTATGGTCCTTGTCTTTAAGGATTTCTTCAAGTTCATCCAGGTCGGCCTTATCTAAGATGGCTTTTCGCAGTTGGCTGTCAAGCTGAACCATTTCCGCGATCAAGACCCGGCCCTTGTAGCCCGTATTGAAACAATTATCACAGCCTGTGGCTTCGTATAGGCCGGTTTCTTCGACCTTCTTCTTACATGTGGTGCAGAGTCTTCGAACCAGTCTCTGGTTCAGAACCGCTGAGATGCTGGAAGTCACCTGGTACGGCTCGATCCCCATCTCCAGCAGGCGAAGCAGCGCCCCGGCGGGCGAGCCGCTGTGCATGGTGCTCATCAGCAAATGGCCCGTCAGACCCGCTTCGATGGCAATCCTGGCCGTCTCGGCATCCCGAATTTCTCCGATCATTAACACCTGCGGATCCTGCCTGAGCAACGAGCGCAACGCCGTGGGAAAGGTCATCTGGCCGTGCGGCGTGATCTGGACCTGGGTGGCGCCGTCAAGCCGGATTTCAACCGGGTCTTCGAGGGTCACAACACTTTTGCCCGCGAAGGATTTCAGAATATATCGCAGAATCGCGGCCAGAGAGGTGCTCTTTCCGCTGCCCGCGGGACCGGTCAGCAGCAGGATGCCCTGATTTCTGGCGCCAATGTTCTTCAACGTCGAATAGATATCCTCAGAAAAACCTAATTGTTCGAGACTCATCAACTCGGTATTGCGGTAAAACAGCCTCACGACCGCCCGCTGGCCGTGGATGGTTGGAAATACGGCCAATCGCTGGTCCATGATCCGGTCTTCCCGGCCCGGGTCGATTTCGATTCGGCCTTCCTGCGGAATATCGTTACGATAGGTTAGGAGCCCTCCGAGGACTTTGAGCCGCGCTATCACGTTGTCAGAAAGGGATTTGGGCAGTTCTTCCATGGTGTTCAGGACGCCGTCGAGACGGAATTTAACCACTAATTTGGCGCTCATGGGCTCGAAATGGATGTCGCTTGCACCATATTCGACGGCTCGGTTCAGTACATCATCCACCAAGGAAACGACATCTTTCGCCCTATCCTTCGATTCATCGGCCGGACCGTTTGTATTGTTTGTTTTTAGCGATTCTGGCATCTTCCAACCCTTTGTTTCTGAACATAAGACGCAGCGAGCACGTACAACGTTAAGTAGAAAAATCTTTTTTTCAACGTTTTAGGGGGATTTTTGTTAACATAAAGACACGCACTGCGTCTTAGTGTATGGAATTGAGTCGTACAGGGTGAATGGGCGCCTATGTTTGGTAAAGCCGTAAGTTACGGAGCATTTTGGGATTTTGCTATCCCTGAGTCCGTTGTCGAGAACCAGCGGTGGGTGTTATCTGCGATGCAGAAGCACGGTCAGGATCTCGTAAGGATGCTCTGGCGCATACTGGGTAACGAGCAGGATGTGTGCGATGCCTATCAGGACACCTTTCTGCAGTTGGCCCATTTTAAGGGAGGGCAAAAACCCGCACACGTGAAAGCGTATGTGTTCCGTACGGCCAACAATGTAGCGATTTCAATGCTCAGACGCAGGATTTCGGAGAAAAAGAGGCTATCCGGGCCTAATATGGATCCGGAGATCACGCACTCACCCGTCAAAGAGCTGGATGCGAAATATTTGCAGGAGATGTTGAGGATATACATTACGCAATTGCCGGAACATTTGAGGAATGTGCTCACGCTCCGCGACCTGGCGGAAATGTCGTATTCTCGAATCGGAAAGATTCTCGGCATATCACCCGGTACGGCAAGAGTTTACAGATGCAAGGCCATCCAACTATTAGCGGTATGGATGAATAAAGAAGACTGACCATGGCACATCAACAAGCAGATAGCACGTGTAAACGCATGAGAGCCAGACTTTGTTCGATGTTGAATAGATGCTTCGGCCCGGAGGCGCGTTGGCTGCGGCGGCATATTGCGCGTTGCCCGCGGTGCCGGCGGCGACTTATTGCATCCGGCAAGGTTCATTTGGCGCTATCGTTTATGAAAGCTCAACCGCACGGACTCGATTTGTTGACGCGTGCGAATCAGAAGACTGTTGCCGTATTGAGCCACAGCCTCCGGCAAGAGCCCAAAGCGCAAGAGCTTAAGACCAAACGCCCCGAACCGAAACCGTTTGAAAAGTATCGTCGATACGGATTTTCGTTTGGGAGTCTGGCTGCTTGTCTGGCGGTTCTTATTCTGATGAAAATCGGGGTCTTTTCCTCGATGGATACCGTTCAGGTTAAGGGCCGGAAGGTCATGAAACAGTATTACGCCCGAAACGTCGGAAAGGACCTGGCGGATGATGTCTTTCCGGTGGAAACTGGGGCCTCGGATCATCCACAAGGTGAGGCCGCGGTTTAATTCTTGACGATATTCGAAGAATCGAACGTCATAATATCTCATCCGCGGGTCTGCTTTTTTTTCGAACCCCCGATAATTACCTCTTTCAATCATCCATTTCTTGCCCTACAACATTAATCCCTTCATTGACACATCAAAAATGCAATTTTGCGGCAAGAAGCGGTTTTGATGGGCCGACGATTATTACGTATATTTTAGGTGACAGCTCTCCGGGAGGAGACAATCTGCCTGTTGCTTGTGAGGTATTTAGTCAAACGAGATCGTTTGCTTGGGGGTATGTGAGAACATGGCGGGGATTTTTGGATTCAAACGCAAAAACGGGCGTTCCGGCGGCTCTCAGACCGTCGCTCGCCCGAATGACGGCTTCGATGAGGAAATCAGCGGTCTGTCACAACTCTACAGTCCGGGGGAGGACCACGTCAGTCAGGTTCGCGACGTCGCCGATGTTCTATCCGAAATGGGGACGATCACGAGCGAGCAGCTTTCCGAAATCCGGCGTAAACAGAAGGCCAAGCCGAACAGCGATGTCAGCCGGATCATTACGGAATTGCATCTGGCCAGCGAGGCGGAAATCTCCATGGCGCGGGCGGGTCTTTTTAGTTTGGAATTTCGACGGATCGATCCGGATGCGGTCGATAGACGGGCTTTTGAAAGTCTTAACATCGACTA
>CAYZAT010000104.1:0-12740 GCA_964476475.1 uncultured Pirellulales bacterium | reverse complement strand
CCCAAAGACCGAGAAAAATCGTTCGGGGCCCCAGATGTCCAAATTACCCCCCTGGTTGCCCTAATTTGGCCATCTGCCCAAACGATTTTTCTCTCGGCCCACCGCCAAAGCTCCGATCTGGTCGGTGCACCGACTCATTAACCGGATGAGGCAAAAATATCATAGTCAGAACTACTCACTGTTTTAGAAACAGCGTATTTTCATAAAAAAACAGAAAACAACTTGACAAAGTTAGGCATAACTAACTATATTAGGGCTAACGCATAAGCCTTGAAAGAATGTATGAATGGCAACGACCGAAAAAGTGAAACTAAGTTCATCTTTGGAAGATTACCTCGAAGCGATCTTCAATCTTGCCAGCGAGTCTAAGATTGCTCGCAGCAAGGACATAGCGAAAATGCTCGATGTGTCCAGATCCTCTGTGACGGGTGCGCTCAGGGTATTGAAGAAAAAGGAACTCGTTCACTATAAACCCTACGATTACGTGAGGCTGACCGAGTCGGGCAAAGCGGCGGCGGGGGAAATCGTACGAAAACACAATATCCTTAAGGCTTTTTTCATCAACGTCTTAGGGATTGAGCCGGACCTGGCCCAACAGGCCGCCTGCAAGGCCGAGCATGCGCTGGGCCCGGAGATCATTACCCGGTTATTGTGTTTTATCGATTTTGTGACTCAAGCGGGCAAAAATGGCTATGATTTGGCGGATGAGTTCAGGCAATTCTATAAAATCGGCCGTAAGCGACGTAAGATCGATTAGAAAGCAGGATATGGAGCAAAAGTACACTCAACCCCTGTCGACCGTTCAGTCGGGCGCCTCCGTCAAACTGGCCTCTATTGCAGCCGGACGCGGTCTGAACAGCCGATTGGCTTCGATGGGACTCGTACCCAATACCGTCATCACTGTTGTCAATAACGGCCACCCCGGCCCCTTCATCATCAGCGTCAAAGGCTCACGGATGATGCTGGGCAGAGGAATGGCCCAGAAAATCATGGTATGTCCTTGCGATCATGAAGAACATCACAGTCGCCTTAGCGGGCAATCCGAATAGCGGTAAGACCACGATCTTCAACTTCCTGACCGGCGCCCGTCAGCACGTGGGCAATTATCCCGGCGTCACCGTCGAAAAGAAGGAAGGGATCTGCAAATACGACGACGTCGAGATGACGCTCGTGGATTTGCCGGGAACGTACAGCCTCACGGCCTTCTCGGTGGAAGAGCTCGTTGCCCGCAATTTTATTATCCGGAAGCGGCCGGATGTCGTCGTGGATATCGTCGATGCATCCAATATCGAGCGAAATCTCTACCTGGCGACGCAGCTTATTGAAATGAATGTCCCGCTCGTATTGGCCTTCAATATGAGCGACGTGGCCCAGCAGAAGGGTCTGGTGTTTAACATCGAGCAAATGTCTCAGCTTCTGGAAGCGCCGATTGTCCCCATGATCGGCAATAAGGGCAAGGGCAAAAAAGAGCTGCTCGACGCCGTTGTCAAGACGGTCCGCCGGGAACCGACCCTCCGCAAACACAGGATCAACTATGGAGAAGAAATCGAACACGAACTATCCGCACTCGTCACGTTGATTGTCGATAAAGAGCAAGAACTGACGGGGCAATACGGGGCCCGATGGCTGGCGGTTAAGCTGCTCGAGCAAGACGATGACGTCACGGAGAAAGTCCGGGACCGGGAAATCCTCAATGCCGTTCGACGCAGTGTCGATCATCTCAAGAGTATCTTCGGCGACGAGCCGGAAGTCGTCATGGCGGATCGCCGCTACGGATTCATTTCAGGGGCTTGCCAGGAAACGATCAAAATGACGGTCGAATCACGTCACAATTACAGTGATATGATTGACGCGATCGTTATCAATCGTATTTTGGGGCTGCCGATTTTCCTAATTCTCATGTATCTGGTGTTCTTTCTCACGTTCAAGATCGGCGCCTATCCGATGGGCTGGCTTGAGATGTTTTTCGAGTGGGCCTCCCGGGCCATCGCCCATTCCTGGCCGGCCGACAGTGCTGTCTGGCTCAAATCTCTGTTAATCGACGGCGTTATAGGAGGGGTGGGGGGGGTGCTGGTCTTTTTACCCAATATACTACTGTTGTTTATGGCGATTGCGCTGTTGGAAGACACCGGCTACATGGCCCGGGCGGCCTTCATCATGGACCGTATTATGCACAAGATCGGCCTGCACGGCAAGAGTTTCATTCCGATGCTCATCGGCTTCGGCTGCTCCGTCCCGGCGATTATGGCCACGCGTATCCTTGAAAACAGACGCAGCCGGCTCACGACGATCATGGTCATCCCTTTAATGAGCTGTGGTGCCAGGCTGACGATTTATGCGCTCATGATCCCGGCGTTTTTCGCCCCTCGTTGGCACGGTCCGATGATGTGGTTCATTTATCTGATCGGTATCGCCCTGGCAATTATCTGTATTAAAATACTGCGCCTGACCCTCCTCCAGGGCGAAACAATTCCATTTGTCATGGAATTACCTCCCTATCGCGTACCGACGTTGAAATCCGTGGCGATTCATATGTGGCAACGAGGCTGGATGTACCTTCGCAAGGCCGGAACCATCATCCTGGTCATTTCCGTTCTACTTTGGCTTGCCAGCAGCTACCCGAAACCGAGCGAAGAAACACTGGCAAACCTGGACGACGAGCAGGCCCGGCAGACCGTTTTGGAGCATTCCGTCATCGGTCGATTGGGCCGGGCCATAGAGCCCGCTATCAAACCACTGGGTTTCGACTGGAAAATCGGTACCGCCCTTATCGGCGCGACCGCCGCCAAGGAAGTCTTCGTTTCACAATTAGCCATCGTTTACGCCGTCGGTAGTTCGGATGGAGGAACAACAACGCTCCGAGAGCGATTACGAGCAAATTACACGCCGTTGACGGGTTTTTGTATCATGTTATTCTGCCTGATCTACGCGCCCTGCGTTGCCACGGTGGCCATGACAAAGCAAGAAACCCACTCCTGGCGATGGGCCTTCTTTCAATTTTTTGCTTTGACCGCTCTTGCTTATCTTCTGACGTTGATCGTCTATCAATTGGGCAACGCCGTGGCATAACGAAGTCGAAACCACAGCCGTCTATTTCAAAATCGACACACAGCTTTGAATTTCTATGTTGTCAGGTTCCCGGAAGCCTTCTACAATAGAAGCGGCAGGTGTTTCAACTATATGTGAACAGGCTCGATGAAATCATAGTATAATATGAAAATTGTCCTTATCATTGCATTTTAACCGCGGAGGTGAAATATGGGCGCCGATAGCGGACCAAAGGCAGAGATGTGCAATAACAAACGGGATATAAAGAATCAACCCGAAGAATGGAAGGCGAAATTCGAGGTCCTGTTCGATCACGTCAACAGCGGTGTCGCGATCTACGAAGCCGTGCGTGACGGCGAAGATTTCATCTTCGTCGATTTCAATCCGGCCGCCGAGCAAATCGAGCACCTCCGGAAAGAAGAGTTGATCGGCAAAAGTGTCTCCGAAGTCTTTCCGGGCGTCAATCAGTTTGGTCTGTTAGATGTTTTCCGCCGGGTGTACAAGACAGGCAAATCGGAACATCATCCCATTTCAATCTACAAAGACGAACGTATTGCCGGCTGGCGGGAGAACCATGTCTATCGACTTCCTTCAGGTCACGTCGTCGCCGTTTATGACGATATTAGTGCCCGCAAACGCACCGAATTAGTCGCCCGCATGACCGACCAGTGCTTCCGGGCCATCGCGGATTATACGTACGACTGGGAAGTCTGGATCGGCCCGAACGGGCGGATGTTATGGACTAATCCGGCGGCAACGCGTATCACCGGCTATAGTATCAAAGAGATCATGGCGATGCCGGATTACCCGGCGCCCGTCATTGATAAGGAAGACCGCGACCGCATCACGAGGGCGTTTCGTAAGGCCTGCGAGGGCAGCACGGGCAACGACGTCCAATTCCGGATCGTCCGCAAGAACGGTCAGGTGATCTGGGCGGCGATGTCCTGGCAGCCGATCTATGACGACAAGGGCAAATCCCTCGGACACCGCGAGAGCATCCGCGATATCACCGAACGTATTGAAGCTGAGCAAGCCCTGGAAAAGGCAAAAAGTGAAAAGTAGAAAGGTAGAGGAGCATCCGATTATGCAAGAAAACACGATTTCCCGTCGAGAATTTGTCAAAAACGCCACACTGGCAGGTGGCGCGATGGTTGTAGGAGCGAAAACCTCTTTCGCCCGGCAACGTGAGCGGAATGAATTGTATTTAGCTTGCAACCAGTATCCCTGGACCGTGTTCTATCGACGAGACAATCGGGATTTTAATAAAGAGCTGGATGCCGGGCTTGGCGAGCTTGCCGGCTGCACTCTTGACGGTTATGAGCCGCTTGCGAATAATCCCCAGGAAATCGAGCGACTCGTACCTCTATTGAAAAAACATCGTCTCGAAATGCGGTCGCTCTACGTCAACAGTACACTGCACGAGCGTGCCAAGGCAGACGAGAGTATCGAAGCCGTACTGGCCATCGCCCGGAAAGCCAAAGAAATCGGCACGAAAATCATCGTGACGAATCCCAGCCCGATCCGCTGGGGCGGACCGGAAAACAAAGATGATGCTCAACTCAAAGTCCAGGCGGCGGCGTTAGAGAAATTGGGCCGGGAATTGCGGTCTTTAGGATTGATTCTCGCTTATCATAATCACGATATCGAATTACGTAACGCCGCCCGTGAGTTTCATCACATGATGGTTGGGACCGACCCGGCCGATGTGACGCTCTGCCTCGATGCCCACTGGGTTTACCGCGGCGCGGGAAACTCGGCCGTCGCGCTGTTTGATATACTCAAACTCTATGGCTCGCGAATCACCGAGTTGCATCTCCGCCAGTCCAAAGAGAACATCTGGACCGAGGCGTTCGGTGAGGGCGATATCGACTATCCAGCCATTGCAAAGCACCTGCTGAAAATCAACGTCCGCCCGCACCTCGTGCTGGAACAGGCCGTAGAAAGCGGTTCCCCCAAAACCATGAGTACCGTCGAGGCGTTTCAAAAGAGCAGTCAATACGCTCGGCGTGTTTTTGCCCGCTTTGCATAGCGGCAGGGTGGGACTGGCCCCACCCGATGGGTATGAGCATTATTTGTGGCGGTACTTGATCACGCGAACTTTTTCCATGGTGACCAGGCCCTCGGTGACATTTTCATCGATGAAGGGCATGAGCTTATTGAGGTTCTCCTCGGTATCGACCAATTCGATGACAATCGGCAAATCCCCGGATAATCGCAGAATCTTCGCCGAATGCATCCGGCTGTCGGCTCCGAAGCCCATCACGCCGCGTACGGCCGTCGCCCCGGCCAATCCGAGTTCTCTCGCCTTCAAGACAATCTGCTCGTACAACGATTTTCCGTGAATGCGGTCCGTCTCACCGATAAAGATACGGAGCAGCATTCCTTCTTCAGGAAGTTTCATTTCTCGAAGTCCTCATTTGAGCGCGTTGAGCATTGAACGGGAAAGAAAATATCCTCCGAAAACACAGACAAGTGCGAGGACGTTATTCAGGCCAATGTTCATCAGGCCGAGCAACGTCTCACGATCTCTGAGCAGGCCGAAGGTTTCCACGGAGAAGGTCGAAAAGGTCGTAAAGGAGCCGAGAAAGCCAATGGCAAAGAATAACCTCACAGTAGGGGAAATCGGCGTCAACTCGGACAAACCCCAGAAAATACCCATGAGCAGGGAGCCTATCGTATTCACACAGAGAGTCCCCCAGGGAAGACTGCCCGAGGCGAGACCCTGAATCCAGCCGGATAGGCCGTAACGAAAAACGGCCCCAATCGCTCCTCCGGCTGCAATGAAAAGAAGCTTCAACATACATCCACACCGTCTATGTACAAAAGGAAAAAGACTTTATCCGATTAAACACAATCTCATTCGGATGAAGATTTCTCGTCCGTTTTCGGTAAAGGCTCATGGGCCTTTCTTTCGTACACTTTTTCGTAGGCTTTGCAGGCGGGACAGATGCCGGATTCGAGCTTTTTGACGAACCAGAAGATCAAGCCTTTCTGCTTGAACCGCGCCCGTTTGCACATAGGGCATTCGAGACACTGTTTGGCCAGTTTGCGATCTTTTTCAGTAATCGTATCCGTTTGCATCGTACGCTCCTTTCCGGATTGGACATTTCAGATCAGGTTTTAGCGGCTTTGCGATGACTGCGATCATACAACGTTACATCCAACACGGTCCTGAGAACAACCCGTACAACGAGCAGGGCGGCCGGAGAACCAAAGGGCATCGTGAAAAAGCCCCCGGTCACAACAGCAATATCCCATCTGAGAAATAAAACACCAAACAACGGTATCGTAGCCGCCGCTCAGAGGGCCGGTACCGGGATATCGAGCGGTTCCTTCTTAGAGCACTTCATGGGCCCGGAACATTCATTCGGTTTTGTCACCTTCGCGGCGGTGTCTGGAACGTCTTATTCGATGACATGGATATTTTTCGCCTTGCACATATCCTTGAGTACTTTCGGCCAAACGGTGGCGCTGACTTCACCGATATGTGCTTTTTTCAATAGCAGCATATACGTGCGGGACTGGCCGATACCGCCGCCGATACTCAGTGGAATTTCGTCATTCACGATCGCCTTATGATAGGGCAGCTCCAGAAAATCAAGCTGGCCCGAAAGCTCTAATTGCTTTTTGAGTGTTTCAGCGGTAACCCGGATACCCATCGACGTCAGCTCATGACGGCGTTTCGTAATGGGATTCCAGACGAGAATATCGCCGTTGAGGCCGTGCATCGGCCGGCCGTCCGCACTGGTGGTCTCCGTGACCCAGTCGTCGTAGTCGGCGGCGCGCATCTCGTGGGGGTAGCCGTCCTCGAGAACCCAGCCGATGCCGATGATGAAGACCGCCGGGTATTCTTGCAGGATGGCTGTCTCTCGCTGTTTGCGGGGCAGATCCGGGAATCGCTCGAGGATCTCCTCGGCGTGAATAAAAACCAGCTCCTCTGGTAAGCTGGGGTATTTGTCGCTCTTGAGTTGGGGGAAAAGCTCCTGAACGTGCCTTTCGGCCCCGACGAGAACCTTCCAGATCTTGCGCACGACATCACGCAAGGTATCCAGGTTGCGCTGCTCGGCGGTCATCGCCAGCTCCCAGTCCCACTGATCCACATAAGCACTATGGTCGTGATCGAGAAAGTAATCCTTGCGTACGGCACGCATATCCGTCAATAGCCCTTCGCCGATATTCATCTCGAATTGCTTGAGGGCCATGCGTTTCCACTTTGTGGCGGCCTGGACGACCTGGACATCAATCGGATTCTTGTCGTGGTCGTTCGTAATATGGAACTGGATGGGGGTCCGCGAGCCGTCCCGGTCGAGCATGTCGTTAACGCCGCTCTCAACATCCACGATCAGCGGAACCGTCACGCGAATGAGACTGAGCTCCTTACAAAGGTTCTGTTCGATGTAATCCTTCACGGCATAGGTGGCGAGCTGCGTTTCCTTCGGGGTGAGCAGAGAATGATAATCCTGCGGTAGAATCTTCTCAAGCTCCGCATAGTCTCCAATTCCCGGGCCGGCCAAATCAGCTTTCTTCTCGTCGGTCATACTGTTTTCTCCTTATCATTGGCATATGGGTTATGTCCAAATTCTGTATCTTCTGACACGTGGACGCCGCACATCATAGTGAAGACATGTGGCATCTTCAAGAAATTTCGTTGAATTTCTCATGAGATGTCCAAGGCATGAATGCGTCGAGACTTGACTTTGGCCGATTTGGCCTTTTGGGCCGTTTCGCGATGCGACGTAAGGTAAGAAGGGTGTGTGTACGGAAGAGGATTACACAGACGTAAGACAAAGAAAACCAAGCCGAGAAGCCGCCCGAGTCGCTGTTGGCCGGCGATCCTTCGAGCTCCATTGGCCGTACTCAAGAATTCGTTGACTCTTGCCTGAGCCAGGCTGCGAATTTGGAGAGCCCGGTCCGAATCGGCGTCGAGGGGCGATACCCTAAATCCTGTATGGCGTTCGTGACGTCGGCATACGTGCGCTCGACGTCGCCGGGCTGCGGCGGAAGAGATTCCTTCACGGCTTTCTTGCCGAGGGCATGCTCAATCTCGCCGATTAAATCGTTGACAGAGATCGGTTGCGACTCGCCGAGATTGTAGATATGAAAGCCGTTGCATTTGTCCATCGCCGCGACGGCCCCGTCGATGATGTCGTCAATATAGGTAAAGTCCCGCATCATGGATCCATCGCCGAAAACGGGAATGGGCCGATCCTCTTCGATAAGCCTTGCGAATTTGTGAATGGCCAGATCGGGTCGCTGCCGGGGACCGTAAACGGTAAAGAAACGCAGACAGGTTATCGAAATGTCGTATAGATGGTGATACGTATGGCAGATCAGCTCGCCCGCCTTTTTTGTCGCGGCGTACGGGGAGATTGGGAAATCGACATTGTCCTCTTCGGAAAAGGGGACTTTCTCATTATTCCCATAGACACTCGAACTCGATGCGAAAATAAACTTTTTAATGTCGTATTTCTTTGCCGCTTCAAGCAGGACCATCGTCCCGTTGATATTCACATCCGCATAAAGCACGGGTTCGGCAATCGAAGGGCGGACGCCGGCCCGGGCTGCCAGATGCACGATGACATCAACATCGGTGTCAATAACCTGATCCATCGCAACATGGTCCCGAATGTCGGCTTCGACGAGCCGGAAGTGCTCATCTTTCAGGCAGCGATCGATATTTCGACGTTTAATGCGTGGATCGTAAAATTCGTCGAAACTATCAATGCCGACGACCTCACAGCCGTCGTTAAGAAGTCGTTCGCACAAATGCGAACCGATGAATCCGGCGGCTCCCGTTACGAATACTCTCATATGATCTGCACCTCTCACTTACGCAGAAAAGATAATAATGGCTCCGACAACAATGACGACCGAGGCAATCAACCGGAAGACAACGGTGGATTGCGTCTCATACCAGTTGAAGATTCGCCGGATCATATCCGGGCCGAGAACAAAAATCAAAACGCCGGAGAGCAAAAAGAGGATCCCAAAAGCCCCGACGATTTTAGGATTCCGGCATTGCGTGGCGGCGAGCAAGAAAACGACCGCCAGGGCGACTCGGATCAGCCCGGCGCCATAGATGCGTTTACCCTTCTTGAAAAAGCTCATTAGGTTTTTGAGAATAACGGGTCTGAACAGATAGACAAATCCGATCAGGACGAATAGACTGCCCAAACTCTTAATGAGGATCACCATGTCCATAAGCCTATTCCGCTTCATCAATGACTTCTATCGTATCGATATCAATCTCAACACTCGCCGCCTGGCCGAGCATATCGACCTGCAAAACCAATCGGGTCATCCCTCGGGTGGTTGTGACAACTCCTTCGAGACCGAGCAAGGGACCGGCGATGACCTTGCATTTTTGACCCGCTTTGACATATTTGTCGGGGACCAGCGGCGCCCCGGCTCCGAGGGCCTGCTGAATCTGCAGCAACTCGTCGATCAGTTGATCCTGATCTTGGACTTTGATCAGATTTGCCACGCGGTCGGTGCGCAGCACTTCGGTCCGGTCGTTCTCCCCGCCGCAGAAGAACAGATATCCGTTGAACAGGGGCAGCAGGGACCGGATCGTTCGTCGGCTTTTTCGCCGGACCTTCCAGCTCATCGGAAGGAAATAGCTGATCCGCCGTTGAATCAGATCGTGCGCCAGGGCTTTCTCATTTCTACTCTTTGTATGAACCACCCACCATTCACCGGCAAATTCACGAAGAGATTCGACGTCCGGCCACATGAGCGGAGGATTTTCACTGACTTTTAGCAACGTATTTCGTCCTAATTCTTACTGTAGAATTCAAGTATCGTATGAGCGATGTACTCTATTTGTTCCGGCGTCAGCTCAGGATAAATCGGTAAAGACAACACCTCGTCGCACAATTTCTCGGCTGCCGGCATATCCCCCCGAGAATAACCGAGATCGTTAAAGCAGTCCTGCAGGTGCAACGGCTTTGGATAAAAGATCGCCGAGCCGATCCCATGATCGGCCAGAAATTGCTGCAACTTATCCCGTTTGGGCGCTGCGATCGTATATTGGTGATAAATACATAGGTTATTGGCCTCTATCCTCGGTGTTTTAACCGGTGAGGCGGATAGAAGGCGGTCGTAAAGGGCCGCGTGCTGCCGGCGTTGCTCATTCCATTTATCGAGGCATTTAAGCTTAACATTCAGCACTGCCCCCTGGATACCGTCCAGGCGAAAGTTACCGCCGACAATGTGGTAGAAATATCGCGGCTCTTGTCCGTGATCGCGCAAGGCCCTGATCTGTTCGGCCAGTTCATCGTTATTCGTTGTAACCAAACCACCGTCACCGAAAGCGCCGAGGTTCTTAGTCGGGTAAAACGAAAAACATCCGCAATCCCCGAAGTTCCCGGCCTTCACGTCGTCCTGGCTGGCCCCGATGGCCTGGGCGGCATCTTCGATCACAACCAGATTATGTCGCCGGGCTACTTCCATAATCGGTTTCATCGGAGTTACTTGCCCGAAGAGGTGTACGGGGATAATCGCCCGCGTTTTTTCCGTGATCTGCGGCTCGATTTCCGCCGGGTCGATGTTGTAAGAATCCGGATCGACATCGACGAAAACGGGCTTCGCCCCGAGCCGGACCACAGAACCCGCCGTGGCAAAAAAAGTAAAGGGCGTCGTGATTACTTCGTCGCCCGGTTTGATACCCAGCGCCATCAGGCTCGCTAACAAAGCATCCGTACCGCTCGAAACACCGATGGCATGTTTTATACCGCAATAGGCGGCGACGTTTTCTTCAAATTGCGCCACGGCCGGACCGAGCGCAAATGCCTGGCTCTCACAGACATCGTTGATCGCCAGTTTGATCTCGTCCCTGATCGTTTTATATTGTGCTTTTAGATCTAATAGTGGAACCTGCATTAATACTCCGTAAATTTGTTATGGTCTGACGACTTTCTTCGAGGTATCACTTGGCTAAAACACCGACGACAATCTCCTTATTGTCAATTCTTGTTTTCTACTAATCCATAAAAAGTCAACCACACCCATTTTGACGATTACATAAAATGATCCCTAATCCAGAAGGGAAAAGTAACATACCTGAATTCGGGGTAAATGTCAAAAAAATTGGGCTGAGAATTAAATATTGACTATTTTCCGCTTTAAATGACAATAAATGCTGTTGGATACTTGTTCAGTAAGTCCAAACAGTCGAAAGCCTGTCCTATCTTCGGCCATGAGCTCGGGCCGAAGGGAGCGAAGTCGATGAGTCGAAAACCAACCATCGAAAATAATTTTGCCGTTCTATTCACCTGTATCGGCCGGCGCGTCTCACTGCTCGAAAGCTTCCGCCGGGCGGCACGGCAACTAAAGATCAATGCTTCATTTCTGGGCACGGATACGACCGAACTCAGTTCCGCCTTACAATTATGTGACAAGCGTTCCCTGGTCAAACCGACAACACATCCCGCTTATATCGAAGAAGTGCTCTCGATCGTCAAGACCCATAATGTGAAGCTGTTAATTCCAACGGTCGATCTGGATCTGAAATGCCTGGCGCAGAATAAGCTGAAATTCACCGCTCTCAATTGTCGCGTCCTGGTCTCGGATCCGGATGTGATCGATATTTGTCAGGACAAGCGAAGAACATATAAGTTCCTACAGAAGAACAACTTCGACACTCCCTTAACCGTAAGCAGCCGGACCGCTTTATCAGGCAAATCAAAAATGAGATATCCCCTGATCGTCAAGCCCTGGGACGGCTACGCAAGTAAAGGAAACGCCGTCGCCAACAATCACGACGAATTATCCTCTTACGCCCAAAAGATACCGAACGCTATCTGCCAGGAACTCGTCGAAGGCGATGAATACACGTGCGATGTTTATGTGGATTTCGCCGGGGATGTTCGCTGTGTTGTGCCGAGACGTCGTATCGAGGTCAGGGCCGGCGAGGTCAGCAAAGGACAGGTTGTCAAGAATCCTCGCATCATGGCTGAAGCCGCCAAGGTGGTTGAGGAACTCGGGGCCGGACCGGGCGTTATCACACTCCAGTTGTTTTGGACCGACGACGATAGGGTGACGTTCATCGAAATCAATCCGCGATTCGGAGGCGGGGCGCCGCTATCCATCAAAGCCGGCGCCAACTTTCCAAAATGGATATTGCAGGAGCTATCCGGCCAAAAACCTCGCATCCGACCGAACGGTTTCAAAGATAACCTCATCATGCTCCGCTACGACAGCGAAGTCTGGATAAATAGATCATAATGTGAAACAAACACCTTTTTTGCACAGCTACGGGTCTATTCTTTTTAGATCTGCTTGGGTTGATGATCGATCTCTTTAAAACTTCTGAAGCGGGGGTTGATCCTATATCTCCTCGGTCAAACGCGTTGATGCGATCTTCAACTTCTTCTGCCCAGGCAGCATCAATATCTTTATCAGGTGGAAAATCAAAGCTGGCTAATATCTTCTCAACGAGCTCCGCCCGATCAACGGGTGGAAGATTAAGCACATCTTTTAATATCTGCTGGGTTTGTGGCGTCATGATATAACTCCAATGACTAAGTCATTTTAATCATAGCACAATTACTGATATAACTCAAGAGTCCATCATCAATTATAGGGTTACGGTGAGATATTGCGTATCGTCGTAGAAACGGATAGCGCCTTCATATGCAGCGGGGATAAGCAGGCAATCGCCGGCACGAAAATCGACGGGATCCGCACTGGTT
>CAYZAT010000103.1:0-12767 GCA_964476475.1 uncultured Pirellulales bacterium | reverse complement strand
TATAATGCTCTCCCGTTTGACGGCAAATCGCCTCAATTCGATTCGGGTATTGCGCCAGCATTGTCCCCGCCCCATAGCTCTGATTCGTGCAGATCATCGAAACAAGGTTCTGTTCCATAAAGGTTTTGACATAATAATCCTGGATACTTCCACCTCGGCCGTTAATCCAAACGATGATTTCAGCACCTTTGAGGGAAAGAACGCTATACGTTTCCGGAAAATAGCCGTCGTAGCAAATCAGGATACCGATCCGGCCTAAATCCAGATCGAAGACGGGAAGGTCGTTGCCTCTTTTCATGATCCATTCCGGGTCGTTTTCGATAAACCACTGTTGATCTTTTCCCGACGGCGGTTTGGAGTAGGCGGGTTCTTCGTCATATGTATCCACCGCGGCGTGTGTTTTATAATATTTTCCGATGATCTCGCCATCCCGCCCGAATAGCAACGCCGTACTCGAAAAAGATTCGTCTTTAAAGACCTCCCAACAACCAACAATGACATAAATCTCGTTTTCCGCCACTGCTTTGGCTATGGCCCGAGTTTGCGGCCCCGGTACGGCAATTCGACCTAAGTGATATTCGGGGAAAACAACCAATTGCACGCCCTCCGCGGCGGCTCTTTCAATATACTTGACAACGAGCTCAACAGGATGGCATCCTTCATCCTTTTTGAGCCATTTATCGTAGCCGCCAATTTGAACCGCAGCGACTTTGACGGTGTTGGGCCATTGCGTGATCTTCTTTGGGGTTGTCCTTTGGGCTGTGCAGGATAAGCTCGTGGTGAGAATGGTGAGAGAGAGAAGTATTAATTTTTGTGCAATTTTCATTTCTATCCCCAGGCAACATCACTTCGGTTCGGATCAGCCGTTTGCAGAGACCTTTGTAAGCGAATGGATCAGAGAGATCAAGAAAAAGCGCTGAAAATGCCGGCAGGGGGAAAATCCGTGGAGGATACGCTCAACGCGTGCCCTGAACTTGAGGCCGAAGATAAACAGCAAGCTATGCGTTATGCCGGATGGATTTCACTCGCCGCTCATGGATTATGGCGAATCCGATTCAGAGTTTCATCTGTCGGGCGGGCGTTACATTTTCAGTCCCGATATTGATCTGGAGCAAGAATGTGCGTGAGGGGTTGTTTTTGCAGAATCAATCACTTTCTTTACGGTCGGAGCTTCAATGGGCTCGAAGAATTTGCTATAATCATCAGGTGTGGCATACTGACGAATTGTAAGCTATCTTGTTCTAAAGGAAGGGGCATTGCTATGCTCGACCGAAAAGGCTTCACCCTCATCGAATTGCTCGTTGTTATCGCGGTGATTGCTGTACTGATGGGCATTCTGATGCCCGCCCTTCGGGCCGCCAGGGAGTTGGGACGGAGTGCGAATTGCCTGGCCAACGAGCGGTCCCTGGTGCTGGCCTATACGATGTACGCGGACGACAACGACAGCCGGCTTGTCCGGGGTCATGTCAATCAAAGTGGTCTGGATAGCCCTATGTGGGTTTTGCCTCCGATCGACGCGGCCGGGTCGTACATTAGCGGTACGCCGTTGCTTGAGGATCGCTTTCGCGGCATCAAAAGAGGCGCTCTATATTCCTATATCGGCGATCCCGAGATGTATCACTGCCCCGGCGATAACCGCTATCAGACCGGGGCCCAGGAGCACCTGCGGTTTTATCGCAGTTACATCATTCCGGATGTCCTGTCGGCGGCCAGGAAGGGATTTCATTCCTGGACGGAGGTCCGTCACCAGCACTTTCCCAAAAAGCTGGAGGAGATCAGACAAACGAGTCTGAAGTATGTTTTTGTCGAAAGCGAGTTCCAAAATCCCAACTTCAACTACGATCACGGCGGCTGGAGCTTTGCGCCCTGGATCGACACGCGATGGATCGACGCGCTCGCTACGTTCCACAGCAAGTCGGCGACGTTCGGCTTCGCCGACGGCCATGCGGAGCGACATAAGTGGTTTCACAGCGAAACGTGGAGGATCTTTGTTGGGGATTTACCCATAGAGACGCTTCAGCCGGACCCGGGTTTAAACAAGGATTGGCGATGGTGCTGGGAGCGTTTCCCATATCTGGCTGAATCGGAGAAGCCGCGCTAAGCAATGGGCCGTTATCCTTGGCTGCTCTAAATTTTTTCGTGCAACATTATCCATAAGCAATGTGTCCGTCACCTTCCGATCATGTGCCGTATTTCTAAGGGTATGCAAACGGATATCAAGGAAATGCGGCCTCGTTGTGATCGCGATGTCACATGAACTGAAGTCCGTGGATGGGGAAAATGTTGGTTTTGATTTTTTCTATGGTGGTTTCTACGGCGGGCGTGACCGTTTCACGTTGCGATTCGGTAACGGCCAGCGCTCTGTCTCGCAAGCCGCCTTGCCATTCGGTGTTTTCGAGCAACACGCCTCCGATGGCGGCCTGGTGCATATCGTCGCCGTCATGGGCGCCGCTCAAGACGCTCCAAGCCAAAGACCAGGCTCGGACGGTGTTCTGGACGTGATACCCGCCGCCGCCGGTTGCGAGGATCGGTTTGTCGAAGCCTAACAGATAGTTGATGATTTCGACGTAGGTGGTGTTGGTTAATTGCAGATGGGCGAGCGGATCGCCCGCAAGCGCATCGGCGCCTAATTCGAAGACAAAGACGTCCGGATCATACGCGGCGATCAGCGGCAGGGCGATGGCTTTGAAGGCCTTGATGTAAGCTTCGTCATACGTCCCCACCGGAAGGGGGACATTCACACAATAGCCCGTGCCGGGGCCGGTTCCGATTTCATCCTCGAATCCGGTCCCGGGAAAAAGCGTTTTCGGATTCTGATGGAACGACATCGTCATCACGTCCGAGCGGTCGTAGAATGCGTCGGCGACGCCGTCGCCGGCATGAACGTCCACGTCGAGATAGAAGACGCGCTTTTCGTGTTCGGCCAGCACGATACAGGCCAGAGCTACATCGTTGATGTAACAAAAACCGCCGGCCTGTTCCGGGTGTGCGTGATGATAGCCGCCTGAAGGATTGAAGGCGGTATCGGCTTGGCCCGATAGGATCAGGTCGGCGCCGACGAGGGTCGCTCCGGTTGCCAGAGTGGTGTATTCGTACAGGCCTTTGAAAATGGGGCAATCCTCCGTGCCGATTCCCATCTCGAGCGCTTCGGGCGTCCAGCGTCCCCGTGAGGCGGCATGCAGCGCATGGAGATAGCGGGCGGTATGAAGTTTCTTGAGCACCATTCGCTCGGCGGGTTTCGGCGCGACCTCGCGGATATCGTTTCCTGAAAGCCATCCCATCGCGTTTACCGTTTCACGGACGCGTTTGGCCCGGACCGTGTTAAAGGGATGCTCCCGGGGGTACCTGTATTTTTCCAATTCCGGGGAATATATGAACGCAGCTTTGTTCGTCGTCAAAATCCCTCGCTCCTCAGAGTTCGTCTTTCGTTATGTCGTAAGTGATATCGTAAGCGTCACCGTCGAACGTGATGTTGATCTTGTAGCCGGAGTTGTGAAAAATCGTGAGCATCGGCTCATTATTCGGCAAGACTTTCGCCCAGAATTTCCTGACGCCGCGCTGCCTTGCGATTTGCGTGATGTAATCCAAAAGAAAGGTCCCCATTCCCTTGCGCTGCCACTCGTCCTGCACGACGAAGGCGACTTCCGCCGACTGGGTCTTCGGATCGAGAAAGTATTGGGCGATAGCGACGATTTCCTCATCCGAAACGCCCGGCACGACGCCGACAATGGCGACATCCTGCAGGTAGTCGATATTCGTGATGCGTTGGATGTCGCGATGGGGGAACGCCATGGTATGGGTCATATAACGGGTTCGGACCGATTGTTCGCTCAGCGAGTACATCATTTCCGAAAGGGCCGGCTCGTCGGTGGGCTTGATGGGTCTGAAGAAGATTTCCGTCCCGTCCCGCAACGTCTCATACCGCTCGAGCTCTTCCGGATACGCGACATGGTCTTCCCAGGCCAGTTCGATCTGGTCTTCGTAGAGATAGTTCTGCGCCTTCGCGGCCTGGATCAGCTCTTTTCGGAATTTCGGGTGGGCGATATGGATCAGGTCCAGCACGCGTTCCCGAATACTTTTTCCATGCAGGTAGGCGACGCCGTATTCGGTGACGACGTAGTGGACGTCACCTCGCGTGGTTACGACTCCGGCGCCTTCGGTCAGACGCGGCACGATGCGAGAGAGCTGTCCTTTCTTGGCCGTCGAGGGCATGGCGATAATGGCTTTTCCACCTCTGCTGCGTGCAGAGCCGCGAATGAAATCCACCTGTCCGCCGATACCGCTGTAGAATTGATAGCCGAGCGAATCCGAGCAGACCTGGCCCGTCAGGTCGATTTCCAGACCGACGTTGATGCCTACCATTTTTTCATGCTGGCTGATGATAACCACGTCGTTAACGTACTCGGTGGGATAGAACTCGAAGAACGGATTGTTATCGATATATTCGTAGAGACGCTTGGAGCCCATACAGAAGCTCGCAATGATTTTGCCGCGGTTCAGGGTCTTTTTTGAACAGGTGATCGCTCCGCACTCGATGAGGTCGATAATCCAGTCGCTGAACATTTCCGTATGCACGCCGAGATCTTTCTTGTCTTTGAGAAATTCCGCGAGGGCCTGGGGGATACGCCCGATGCCGCACTCGATCGTGCTGCCGTCCTCGACAAGCCGGGCGATATTTTGACCGATCCGGCGCAACGTCTCATCCGATTTCGGGATCGGAATCTCGATGATATCTTCATCGTGAGGAACCAAAACGTCAATGGCATTGACGTGAATAAAACAATCCCCGTATGTCCGGGGCATGTTCGTGTTAACCTGGGCGATGACATACTTGGCATTGGCGGCGGCGGATTTGACGATATCGATGGAGACGCCGAGGCTGCACAGGCCGTTCACGTCCGGCGGCGTAACGCTGATTAAAGCGACATCGACGGGGATTCTCCCGGACTCGAATTCATGCGGTATCTCGGACATGAAGATAGGCGTATAGTCGCCGACCCCTTTCGAAAAGGCGTCCCGAACGTTGTCGGCGATGAAGAAACTGTTCATCTTGAATTTTTCGCGGAATCGCTCGTCGGCATAGGGCGCCGAGCCCATGGTCAACAGGTGGATGATGTGGGCGTCATAGATCTTACTGGAATAATCGACCAGGGCATTAACGAGATGCTGCGGCTGAGCGCAGCCGGTGCCGATAAAGATACTGTTGCCGGGCTTAAGGAGCTTCATCGCCGCCTGTGCGTTTTTTATCTTTTGTTTATATTTTTGTTTCCAATCAAATTCTTGCATAACTCCATCTCTTTCTAAACCTTTTCTACACTAATTCTGGCATCGACAGCGATCGCTGTTGTTCCTTGTGGACCGACCACATACGGGTTAATGTCCAGTTCCTGAATTTGGTCAAATTCGGTCACCAGTTGGGAGAGCCGCTGCAAGCCCTCTGCAATCGCGTCGATATCGACGCCCTCCTCGCCGCGGACGCCTTTGAGCATTTGATAGGTCTTGGTGCTTAGGAGCATCTGTTTGGCTTCTTCGCCCGTTAACGGCGCCAGATAGAAGGACACGTCCTTGAGCACCTCGACCATCGTGCCGCCCATGCCGAACATCATCAGCGGGCCGAAATGCGGATCGCGCTTCATACCGAGGATAACTTCCCTTCCGCCGCGGCACATTTCCTGGACCAGCACGCCGAGGATGTGGGCCTCGGGGAGCTTCTTTGGGATCCGGTACATCATCAGATCGAAAGCGTCTTTGACCGCCTTGGTGCTGCTGAGGCCGATCTGCACTCCGTTGACATCCGATTTGTGCAGGATGTCCGGCGACCAAATCTTCAGCACGACGGGAAAGCCGAGTTGCTCGGCGATACTGGCCGCTTGCTCGGCGGTTGTGGCGATGGATCCTTTCGGTGTGACAAAGCCGTAGGCTTCGAGGATTTCCTTCGATTCATTCTCCGCCACTTCACGCGTTCCTTGCCGGAAGTGTCTTTCGATGATGTTCTCCACTTTCCGGCGGTTCACGGGGAAGAGCTTGACGATTCGTTTGGGCCTGGATCGCCATCGGGCATAATCGGCCATGACTTTGGCCGTTTCGACGGCGCTCTCGGCGGAATCGATTTGCGGGATATTGCCCCGGCGCAGCGTTCTGACAGCGTCGTAAATCTTGCTGGCCCCGAGGAAGCAGGTCAGGATGGGTTTCGTCGGTTTTTCTTTGGCGATCCGGACGATGGCCTCGGCCGTCGCCGACGGTTCGGTGGTGGCTTGCGGCGTCAAGAGAATCAGAATGATATCCACATTGGGATCGTCCAGCACCACGTCGAGGGCAAACTCATAGCGGTCGGCGAGGGCGTCTCCTAAAACATCGACCGGATTATACAGGTTCGCCGCGGCGGGGAGCTGGGAGGATAATTTCTTCATCGTCTCGTCCGTAAATCTCGTGAAGATCAACCCCTGCTGCTCGATGGCGTCGGTCGCCATGATGCCCGGACCGCCCGCATTGGTGATGACGGCGACGCGCGGACCGGCGGCCAGGGGCTGATGAGCGAACACCTGGGCGTAATCGAATTGTTGCTTGATCGAATTGCACCGGATGATCCCGGCGCGCTCGAAAGCGGATTCATACGCGACCTCCGCCCCGGCGAGGCTGCCGGTGTGCGAGGAAGCGGCTTTGGCCCCGGCGTCGGTGGCGCCGGATTTGATCAGCAGAATAGGTTTATCGTGAGAGATTTCTTCGGCTTCCCGAACAAATTGGTTCCCGTCGCTGATGTTCTCGAGGTAGCCGGCGATGACTTTCGTATCTTGATCCGCGGCCAGCGCCTTGATCACGTCCAATTCGTCCACATCCGCCTTATTGCCGATACTGACCAGCTTGCTGAATCCGATGTCGTTCGCGTTGGCCAAATCGAGGATGGCCGTGAGCAGGGCGCCGGATTGGGACAGATACCCGATCGATCCAACGGCCGGAAGATCCCCGCCGAAACTGGCGTTCAACTTGTTCCCCGGGGCGATCACGCCGAGGCAATTGGGTCCGATCAGCCGGATCCCGGCCCGCCGGGCGATCTTGACGATTTTCTTCTCCAGCTCATCGCCTTCTTTGCCGATTTCTTTAAAACCCGCCGTGATGATGATGACCGATTTGGTGCCGACGTCCGCACATTGCTCCATGACCGTCGGAACGATCTTAGCCGGAACGATAATGATAACGAGATCGGGCTTGTGTCCGATGGATTTGAGGTTCGGGTAACATTCCAGCCCTTCGATGGGTTGAGCTTTCGGATTAACGGGGAAGATTTTCCCCTCATAGTCGGCATCGATCATACTCTTGAGGATCTCGTAGCCGACTTTTCCTTTGGTGCTTGAGGCACCGACGATTGCCACTGATTGTGGATTAAAAAAGTGTTTAAGACTCATAGCAATGACCTTCTCAAGAAAACGTAATATCCAACAAAGAAGGATAGTGTACTGATCCCACGTTTACTTGTAAAGCCTTGTCTTGCTATGAAATAATTATGGGTGATTGGCCAGCACAATGACTTCCGCCGGTGGAAGGTCCCGAATTTGCACGAAGGCCCTGCCCTCTGCCGTCCGGTGTACGTCAACCGTCGAGCCGACCGGGTGCGAACCTGCAAATCCGCCATTCTCGGCGATCTGGGCCGTATTGAGCATTACCGTCATCGTGCCCGTACCGCCGGAGTTGAGGATCGCGTCCACGATAATGTCGGCTCCACGCGACTGCTTGCCATGAGCATTCACAATGCAGAGCAATTCCTCATCGTCCAGGATACGCGACCACGCGATGATTTCACCGGGCCCATAGAAGTCAAACGGTTTATTCAAGAAAGAGATACAACGCAGATATTGTCTGCCGCAACGAAGCGCCGGATGTTGGCTGCGAAGGGCCGTTGCCGCGGCGATTCGCCGATACAGAGGGGCGTTCTCATGGAAACAGTGATGGCCGGCGGTTCCGAACGCGCCAAAGCCGGGCAGGTCGATATCGATGTCATGGAAGCCGTTCGTACCGGAGGCCCTGGGATGGGCCGGGCCAAACATGGCTTCGCGCAGGTAACAATCCGAGCCTCCCCAATTCGGCAGCCATTTCCTCTCGGATGCTTCCGGCCCGCCCATCGCCGCTTCTGTTCCGTAATAAAGACACGGAATGCCGAGTGTAAAGAGCTGCAAGGCCACGCCGACGATAACCTGATGATCGCACGTCGCTTCACTGGAGAATCGAATCTTCTTGCTGTAAACGTGATCGTGGTCGTCGAGGATGGACACATGACGCTCGCCGACGTTTCGATGCGATCCCATGCCGTTTTGGCCTGGTTTGAAGCCGGCAAAATAGTCTCCTGGATATCTCAATCCCTTGGCCACGTCGTTGAGCACGGGGCACATTTCACCGATATCCAGCACCGCCGTAAGGTTGTGCTTGAGGGCGTCGAGGTAGAAGTTCTGGACATAATCCCCGCCGGCAATTTCGCCGACGAGGAAGAAATTCTGTTTTCCGAGGTTGGCGGCGAATTCTCTGATGGCGCCACAGAAATTCCGAGCCTGTTCTGAAGGGACGTGTTTGAGTGTATCGATGCGGAATCCATCGCAGTCTGTCAGAGCGATCCAATACTTATAACAACGTGAGAGGTCGCTTAACAGATACACCTCGTCGAGATTGAAATCCCTCAGATCGCAGAAATCCGATCGCTTGTGCTCGGCCTGAGGGTCGTCGATTTTGCCCTTGCCGAGATCGCCGGTTCCCGCCCGGGTGTAACACTCCTGGTCCTGCAATTCGGTCGGCCAGACGCCGTCTTCCGGTCCGGTGATATCGGGAATGCCTCCTCCCTGCCCGTCGCGCCAGGCGCCGAACGGGTACCGGCCGTCCGGTTTGTAGTGAGCTTCATGAATCCCGCCGGGCGTGTCGGGGCGGTAGAGCCAATTTGAACCTGAGTGATTGAAAACCACGTCGAGTATGACGCGCAGGCCTTCCGAGTGCGCCGCCGCCACGAGATCGACGAGGTCTTGCCGACTGCCGAATCGGGGATCGACGTCCAGGAAATCCTGGATGCCGTAGCCGTGATAGGAATTCAAATGCCCACGTTGTTTGAACACGGGACTCAACCATATCGTTGTGGCGCCGAGCCGTTTCAGGTAACCCAGCTTGGTTTGGACCCCTCTGAGCGTGCCGCCTTGCCAGCGCTCCGCACCGGACTTGGCCCAGTTGTCCCAGCGCCAGGGCTGGCCGTTGGGCAACGTTGGGCGAGCGGCTTGCAGTTTCGACTTGTCCAAAAGCGGACGGGTATCCTCTCGGCCGTCGCTGAAGCGGTCCACTAACAGAAAATAAAGAACCTGGTCTCTCCAGTCCACGGGCGAAGAAAAGTAGCTTTGGCGATCCGGCCGGCAGGAGATATCGTGAACGCTGTCAGGTCGAGTTTGATTGAGCACATCCGTTATGAATGACATTTTCAGACTCCTTTCCTAAAATTTTGACGGTCCATAAGCACCAATGGCCTGGTCCGCTATAAGCCGATTATAACGCGCGTGTTTAGGAGTCAAATAAAAATTCCCAAAAAGTATCTTTGGGCCGGAATGCAAAGATCGTCAATTTGGAGACTATTTTCTCAGTTCGGGGGTATCCGGCTCGATGTGAATGGTGATATTGATCGGGCGGATAATTTGTTCATGCATGTTTTTTTCCAAGCCCTCCGCAATTTCATGCGCGGCCGTGATATTCAAGTCCGGATCAACGAGGATATGTAGGTCGAGAAAGATTTCCCGCCCTCCGGTGCGCGTACGGAGTTTGTGCCATTGGCGTATCGATGCATTGGCGTTGATAATGCTCGTAATGCGTTCGTTGGTATCCGAATCAACGGCGCTCTCCGCTAACTCGCGCATCGCCTCGCCAATGACCTTGACGCCCACCCAGATAATCATCAGGCCAACCGTCATGGCGGCCACCTGGTCGCCATGATCGAAACCGAATCTTAACGTGATGAATCCAATCGCGACCGCTACGGAACTCAATGCATCGCTGCGATGATGCCAGGCGTTGGCGTAGAGTGCGGGGCTGTGCGATTGAATCGCGACTTTGCGCGTGGCTCGATAGAGCCACTCCTTGGCAATGATTGAAATAATTGCGACGATGAGCACTTCGATGCGTGGAACGGTTGTTTCGTCTCGGGCGATAGCCACTGTGGCGTAGTAAATCATCGCTCCGCCTACAAGGATCAGAATCAAGGCTACGAGTCCGGCCGAAAATGTCTCCGCCCGTCCGTGGCCGTAAGGATGACTCTGGTCGGGCGCCTTTGAACCCAATCTTAGGCCTAACAGGACGGCCGCGTCGGTTGCAACATCGGACAATGAATGAATCCCGTCCGCGATTAAAGCCAGTGAACCGGCGAACAAACCAATCCCGGCTTTGACCAATGACAGGCCAATATTGGCTGCAATACTGAGATAGGTGATCGATCTTATTTGCCTGCCGGCGGTTTCTTGCTTGTTCCTGTCCATTTAGTCCAGCTTGCAGACGTGAATCTCATTCACGAACTCAAGTGCGGCGAGCTCTTCAACGGCTTTGGCGTCGGGTTCCTTGTCTAAGCTGACGGCGAGCATGGCTTTTTGCTCTTCCGGTTTTTGGCCTACGCCCATCGTGCAAATATTGATTGCATATTTGCCGCAAACCGTGCCGACGGAGCCGATGACGCCGGGCTTGTCGTCGTTGAAGATAACCAGGGCCGTTCCCTGCGGCGCCACTTCAATGGTAAATCCGTCAATCTCAATAATCCGCAGTCGCGATCCCCCGAAGACCGAGCCGGTCACGGTGCGCGTTACTTTGTCCGTTTCGACCTTGGCGCTGAAACTCGCGGCGACATCTTTGACCTCGGGATTCTTGGTTTCGTCGATGCTAATGCCGCGCTCTTTGGCCAGAACAGGCGTGTTGACCATATTCAGCGGCATCTCAAAATGCTTCTGGAGCAGCCCGATAGCAAAGTTGAGGGTAACGGATTCCGTCGGCAGCACGGCGATGGACCCGCGATATTGGACCTGAACGTTTTTGATATGGCCCGGTGCGATCGTGCTGAGGACCGTGCCCACTCGCTGGGCCAGCATCGCGTACCGATCGACGATTGGCGGTAATGTCCCGGTCGTGGAAGGAGCGTTGAGCGCATTCTTAACGGATTGGCCTTTGATGGCATCGACAAGGATTTGAGCTGCTTCGACGGCCACTTCAATTTGAGCTTCCTCCGTACTGGCGCCCAGATGCGGTGTCACAATGCACTGCCTGGCTTCACTAAAGCGTGTGTTTTCCGGCGGCTCTTTCGGAAAGACGTCCAAAGCCGCACCCGCAATACGATTCTGGGCGAGCGCGTCATAGAGCGCATCTTCGTTAATGATCCCGCCACGCGCGCAGTTGATCAGCCGGACGGAGGGCTTCATCATGTTAATTTGCTCGGCGCCGATCATATTGAGTGTTTGCTCGTTCCTCGGCACGTGGACGCTGATGTAATCGGATTGTTTGAAAATCTCCTCCAGGTCGTCGCAGACTTTAATGCCCATCTTTTCAGCATCGGGCGGAGCGGCAAGCGGATCGTACCCCAGGATGTTCATATTGAAACCTTTGGCCATCGTTGCCACGGCCATACCGATCCGACCGAGACCGATCAAGCCAAGTGTCTTATTGTTTAACTGGTTGCCCATATATTTTTTCCGGTCCCAGGCCCCGCCCTTGAGGCTGTTGCACGCCGGGACGACGTTTCGACTCATCGAGAGCATCAAGGCCAACGTATGCTCGGCGGCGCTGAGCGTATTGCCGCCGGGCGTGTTCATCACGAGGATGCCTTTGCGCGTGGCCTCGGGGATATCGATGTTATCGACGCCCACCCCGGCTCGGGCGATCCCCTTGAGTTTTCCCGGATTTTCAAGCACTTTGGCCGTTACTTTCGTACCGCTTCGGATAATCAGGCCGTCATGCTCGCCGATAATCTGGGCAAGCTCATCCTCACTGATGCCGGTTTTAACGACGGCTTCGACGCCTTCCATCGAATTGAGCAGGTCGATACCTTCCTGGGCCAGTTTGTCTGTAATGAGAATCTTAATCATTTTCTTAACTCCGTGAAAAAGCCTTCCTTTTCAATCATAAAGAGCGCATTTTAGCCGACATGATAGAAAAAGCAAGAGTTGAAATTCCGCGTTCTTAGCCCCAGAGCTTATCCGGAAATTTTTCCGTTGAACTAAGGGCAATGGATTCCAGGCTGGGATACGTCTTCAAAAGTCCTTCGGGCACAGGTTGTTTTTGCCCGGTCAACAAGCCCTTCAGTTCAATGGCATTGGCCAGCTCCGCACCGCGATAGTGATTGTTGGCGATCACCGTCAAAACTTCAAAGGCCTCGGTCAGTTTCTCGATCCTCTTTTTGATGCCGGATAATTCGTTGCTGTTGTAGAAATAATCGTAGGTTTCATCCCGCCCGGCCTTGCTGAACCATTTCTCTTTATTTCTGCCGTGCATTCGGAAATAGCCGGACGGGCCGATCGTGCAATGCTCCATACTAAAGGAATTCCACGTCGTCGGATAATCGAGATTGCAAACAGAAACGCCCAACTCTTCCAGAAATTCTAATCCTTCTTTTTCCTGCCATGATTTATGCCGGACTTCCACGGCCAAATTAAACGCATCCGAAAAATTCTCCACGATCCGTCTCAACTGCTTTCGGTTATCTTCACTATCGACAAAATCATATCGAAATTGTGCCAGCAGATGTTTTAGCTTGCCCTTTTCCAGGAACGGCT
>CAYZAT010000102.1:0-12921 GCA_964476475.1 uncultured Pirellulales bacterium | reverse complement strand
TTCTTCGTCTAATCTATATCATGGTCTTAAGTGTATTTTTTATCGGGAATGTCGTCAAGGGGTTTCAATGTTCAAGTGAAATACCCCTATGGATGAGAGCAGTATTAGTAATGCCTTGAGTCTTTGTGTCAAAACCATGTTATGCTGTGAAACTTATTGTATTCCAGGTATCTGTGGCTATTGATTATTCCTCTGGAAAATTCACGGCGGCGAATTGGCCGTGGTGTTTTTTCGCGGCGGAATCATAGGCCCTGGCGGCGTCGAGTTCGTTTTTGTATGAGCCTAAATAGATGCGTTTGCCGTTGACGCGGATGCGGGCGCGCCAGCGCTTCATGTCGTTGGCCCAATCGACACCTTTGTACTTCGAGCGCGAGTGCGGCCTGAACTTTCGCCGGTTCCAGACGTTCTGTGTGTGCGTGGCGGATCGGAGGTTGGCCTTGCGATTGTCGAGGCCGTTATGGTTGATGTGGTCGCAAAACATGCCGGGCGGGATCTCGATCACGAGATGGTGCATCTGGAGGTTCTTGCGTTTTTCCTTCTTGCCGTTGGTCAGCGAGTGGACGGCGTACCAGGTGTGCGGGCTTTGCTGGGCGTGCCATTTGATCCGGTTGAGCCGGTCGTAGTCCTCGGGATCGACGATGGCGAACTTGCCCCGGGTCAGCGGGATGCGCCGGAAAGCGTAGCCGTACCGCGCCCGGCGATATAAAAGAATGAGCCAAATCAATAGACGATCCAGCCGTTCGGGGGTATGAATCGTGATCTGAATCTCGCTGACCCTCGCTCCGAATTAGAAATCCTAAGTACTAAATCCTAAATTCCAAACAAATTCAAAATCCTAATATTCAAATGACCAAAACACGCTATCCGGAAAACGCTTCAGTCTACATGTTTAGAATTTTGAGTTTAGAACATTTGTGCTTGTTTAGGATTTAGAACTTAGAATTTAGTATTTGGGCCGTGTTTGGCCTGAAGGGCAAAACATAACGCCCTTCCATAATTGGACGAACCTGCGTGAATCGTTCGAAAATCTACGAAAATGTAGGCGGCGTATTGCCTCTAAATCCTTTTATCGAGGTGGGTAAAAGAATTTTCGAACTTTTTTATTTTTCGTTTTGACTACCTGCGTGTTTCGTTCGAACATTCGGATCGATTCGGAGTCATATACGGAAATGAGACAACCCTTGTAAGAAGGCAGGATAGGGCATGAGCCGGTCGTTTCGGGCTAAATACTCTATACGAACGACTATCGGCTATTTTTTCGCGGTTTGCTTTTTTTGCCGGTACTTTTTGGCCGCTTCGCGCGAACATCGCTTGCACCGGCTCTTCAAGCCGTCTTTCGATCTGCGATTTTTGTAGAACTGGCTTTCGTGTTTCCAGCGGTGGCACCGGCTACAGCGTTTTCGCTTCACGTCGGCCACCGGCGGCGGCCCCTGCTCACGATCTCCGTCATCGTCCGGCAAGCGGGAACCCCGGCCCGGCCAGAGCATCCGACTGTTTCGATAAATGGCATTGACCCGTATAATGTCCTGGATGGCCGCTTTGATATGCGCCGGTAACGTCGGCCAGGCCGCTATGACTTTTTCGAGCCGCGTTTCGTTCGTGGCCATAACACACCTCTCATTCTTTCTCATGTGCTCGTCCGAGACGTCTTGTTGCTTCCGCCGGTTATATCGGGCGAATACCGGGTCGAATACAGTTAAACCTCCCGGTTCAGGTCGAGTCTGCCCTTCACGAGCGCCTGAATCGCCCTTTCATCGCCTTCCGGAGCGTTCTGCGTCCGAAAACAGGTCGTCCTCACATTCTCTCCGACCGGCTCACAATCTCATCCTCAAGCTCATTATAGGAATCGGAATACAAAATCGGCGGACATCCTCCTTGCGGCTTGCGGTCGTTCGGGCGGGATGGTATAGTGAAAGTGCTTTTATTCCGCACACGGAACGCATCGTGTGTCGGCGGATGAGCGGTGATCGCTACTCGAACATATGGCAACAAAAGATAGACTCGAAAGGAGATAATCCATGGCTTTGGAACACGAACAGCAGCGTCAATCACGTCGTGAATTTTTGAAGACGGCCACCGCGGCATTGGGGGCGGGTATGGCCTCTCAATCCATTTTTGTCCCGTCGCTTGTGCATGCTTCGTCGGGCGATAAGGTCCGGCTGGCCGCCGTGGGCGCCGGAGGCAAAGGAGCCGGCGATATTCGTGAGACATCGAAAGACCAGATCGTGGTCGCCCTGTGCGATGTCGATCAGAATCGGGCCGCCTCCACACGCAAACTGTTCCCGAATGCCAAATTTTACACGGACTGGCGCAAAATGTTGGACAAAGAGGCCAAGAACATCGACGGCGTCACCGTCTCCACGCCCGATCATATGCACGCCCCGGTCACCATGACGGCCCTGTCACTGGGGCTCGCCACGTACACGCAGAAGCCGCTGACGCGCACGGTCTATGAAGCGCGGCAACTGCGCCTGGCGGCCCGGGGGGCCGGCGTGGCCACCCAGATGGGCAATCAGGGCCACTCCGGGGTCGGCTATCGCATGGTGGTCGAGTTGATCCAACGGGGCGTGATCGGCAAAGTCAGAGAAGCCCACACCTGGTCCAATCGCCCGATCTGGCCGCAGGGCCTCGACCGTCCCGCCGGCTCGGATCCGGTTCCCGATACGCTCGACTGGGACGCGTGGCTGGGCGTCGCCCCCGAGCGGCCCTACAAGGCCGACTGGCCGGAGACGTTGGGCCACAAGGGTAAGAAACGCAACGTCTATGTGCCGTTCTCGTGGCGCGGCTGGTACGATTTCGGCGCCGGCGCCCTGGGGGATATGGGCTGTCACATTATCGACCCGGTCTATTGGTCGCTGGACCTGACGGCGCCGAACTGGGTCGAATACAACGGGCCCGCACCCAAGCCGGAGATGTTTCCAACGGAGGAAACACTCACGTATGAATTCCCCGGCACCCGGTACACGGGCGACAAGATCATCGTCAAGTGGTACGACGGAGGCCGCAAGCCCCCGCGGGAATTGGCGCAGATGGGCGTACAGGAAACAGGCAGAGACAAAGGCAAACCCCGGGAGCTGCCCAGCAACGGCTCCCTGTTCATCGGGTCCAAGGGCGTGTTGATGTGTCCGCACGGCGGCGGACCGCAACTATTCCCCGGCGAGCATTTCAAGGGCGTGGATCGTCCGAAGCTCCGGGGCATGGACCACTACATGAACTGGACGAACGCCATCAAGACCGACGGCAAGACCAACTGCCCCTTTGCCTATGCCGGCCGATTGACCGAAACCGTTCTGTTGGGCGTCATCGCCTCGCGCGTCCCCGGCCGGCGTCTCGGTTGGGACTCGAAGGGGCTGCGCTTTACGAATTCCGACAGGGCCAATCGCTTCGTGCGCGAGGACTACCGCAAAGGATGGGAAGTCAAGGGCCTGAGTTGATACAGGCGTCGTTGGGGCGTCCGGCACGTTTCGACTGACACGTTCATTGTTTATATGAGGTCAACGTCCATGTACAAAGGACAATGATCGGACGCTTTCGGATCGTTCTCTCCGACGTCGTCGAAACGCTGCCCGCCAAAGCGTTCGGCCCGCCACGGCAGGCCGCGGCGTTCGATCCCCGGCCGGCCCGGATTATGATCGGCGAGGGCGCGAGACAACAGGAGATAATCGAGTTGATGATACTCGTCGCCCCCGGCCCAGTAGTGCGTCCAGCGCTGATTCACCGGCAGTCTGTTCACAACGTTCACAAGATGCGGGTGATTCAACAACGAGCCTAAGGCCGTCCCGGCACCGGGATAATCATTCAAGTCTCCGACAACCACGAAGTTGCCTGAAAAATCCGCCGGGCTCCACCAGTCATTCACGATGTCTCTAACGGCGGTGGCCTGTTCCTGACGGCGTGCGCGTGTTTCGGCTCTCCCGCCCATCATCGACTTCAGGTGATTCACATAAAGGGACAAAACATCCCCATCGATATGGACGTCCACCTCGAGACAGTCCCTCGAGAAAAGCCAGGTCGTGTTTGCGGCATTCCGCTCATCCCGATGGGAATGGGCGAATTCGAACGGGTAGCGACTGAGTACGGCCACGTCGATAT
Source organism: uncultured Pirellulales bacterium (assembly GCA_964476475.1). Taxonomy (GTDB): domain Bacteria; phylum Planctomycetota; class Phycisphaerae; order Sedimentisphaerales; family Anaerobacaceae; genus JAFGTG01. The sequence goes on along the minus strand of CAYZAT010000102.1, from coordinate 8,829 downwards.
ACCGAGGATCGTGACTATCGATCAGCAGTCGGTGACGATACCGCATTGGCCCAAGGTACCGGGAGTTGAACCGCTCAAGCACCCCCATGTTTTCCACCTCCTGCAAACAGAGGACGTCCGCATTGACAGCACGAATGGCCGCCCCGGTAATTCGCTTGGCGTCATCATCAAGAAGTTGAAAGGCGAGTTGGTTTCTTGTGAATCCGTCATCGAGATTCGGGATGACATTGGCTCTGAAGCGGTACCGTGCGAACATGTTCTCAACGTTAAAAGTGGCGATACGTACCATTTTACACCTCCTTACGCCAATCTCTTGGCCTCTGAATAATCATTGAATTCTCGATAGCTCACCTTCTTTCCAGGCGGCATCACAGTTCTGCAAGACGGGCTTTAAGTCCTTAGCGTCTTTTCTGTTCCGTCCTATAGGAACGGGACTGAAGCATCCACTCATTACAAAGTACGAGCCTTTTGGGCCATGGGATCTCGGATTCGGCCCATCCTGATTTCTCCGAAAAGATCCTATGCTCCGTCTCTGTTTATAAAGCGATGTTCACGGAGTAAATATTGATCGTGATCTTCGGGAATATCCGAAAAAATTTTAACGATCTGTTGCGACGTTCTCTTATCTTGTTTCTAAACAAGGATTTAACGATTTTATGAATGGAGCCAAAAAGTCAAAAAAAAGTTCTTCCGAGCAATGCGTAGGTCAATATGCGATCCCCGGAACCGAGAGAGCATCCTTTTTCAGCCGAATTTCTTAAACTGATGCCGCTCCCAATCCGATATACGGGACAAGTGAAGTAAGTGCGAGTATCATGCGTACGTGCCAACGACCTGCCATGCACACATAGAGCAGTTATACTTGTCTGCTTCTCGAATCGGCACAGAACGATACCCGCAGTCTCTGAGAACGGGAATGGTTCATGATAGAGAGATATCATGAAAACGGTAAATCCCCATTCCTTCCTGCTCTCAACGGCAGTATTTCTTCTCGTGACATTAGCTTGCTCTGTTCACTGCTCGGCGCGCGACATATCAGACTTTGATCGTAAGTTAAGAGACGTTCGGTACACCGAATGGAAGGATGACACAGATTCGACCCTGCTGGAGGCAAAATGCCTGGCGCTGAGGGTCCGTCACAATTCGCCTTCGGAGATCGGCAAAATCTACTCCACGATCGCCTTTTTGTATTCGGATCGGGGATATGGGCCCGGCGACGATCCGAATATTGCCGCCCGGGCCTACCATTTTTCAATGATTGCCCTGGAATACCCGCTCGAACCCCTCACAGCTTGCGATCTATACACCCGAGCGGCCGATGCCCTCATGCGTCAAGCAAGGCGCGATCCGAACAGGCCGTTGGAGAAAATCCGCGAGGAAGCCATTGAGCTTTCTCTCAAAGGTCTCAAACTGGCGATAGAGAACGACGCCCCAATCGAATATCCAAAACCGCCGGATAAAGTAAGAAACGTCGGCTTTGCCTATGAGAAGCGATTGGAACAGTTGGTTCAAGACCATCGTCACCAGGCTGAGGCGTACGAGAAATGGCTTCACGACGTCAAATTCTACTGGCTCCGGAAAGGATTCATCCAGCGGTGTATCTCGCTATCGAGACACAAACCGTGCGATCAGGAAACCTTCGAGAAAAAAGCGCGTCAAATCCTCAAAGTCTATGAAAAAATCGCTGAGGAATTGATCGATGCCTCAGATGCCCTGGAGGGCACTGAGTCAGACGTCAAATAAGGTCCTTTCCGCTGCTTGCCTGGTGCGAATGACGTCTTTCGCACTCCGGGATGATTCCCCCATGAAATAGCTCATATGATCTCATTTTTTCTGTCACATCCCGCGCCCATAAGCGTCATACAATCACAATAAGGCAATAGGGGGCGTTCTGATTGATTTTCGGTTTGCAAAAACACCGAAGCAGTTTTATAATGCCGGTTTTGCAAAAATGGCGTTTTTCAATGCCTGACGTTTGAAGCTCGTTGAAAAGCAAGCATCGAGCACTCTGAATCGAGTATGTTTGAGTCATTGACGGAAAAATTTAATTCGGTGTTCCGGTCGCTGTCCGGCCGGGGCAGGATTACCGAGGCGAACATCTCGGACGCCATGCGCGAGGTCCGTAAGGCCCTTCTGGAAGCGGATGTCAACTACGCCGTCGTCAAGCAGTTCTGCAAGGACGTCAAGGACGCCGCCCTCGGCGCCGAGGTCATCAAAAGCCTCCATCCCGGCCAGGTGATGGTCAAAATCGTCAGCGACGAGCTGACCAAGCTCATGGGGCCGGTTGATACCCGCATCTATTACGTCTCGCCCGGCCCGACGGTCATTATGCTGGCCGGCCTGCAAGGGTGCGGCAAGACGACCACCGCCGCCAAGCTCGGTAAGCACATCCTTGCCGGCGGTCGCAAACCGCTTCTGGTCGCCGACGACCTGCAAAGACCCGCCGCTATCGAGCAGTTGAAGATTTTAGGCGAGCAGGTCGGTATCGACGTGTACAGCGAGGACAGCAAGAATTCCGTCAAGGTCGCCAAAAACGCTCTCAAGTACGCACGCCAGAACGGCCACCAGGTCGTCATCCTCGATACGGCGGGCCGGCTGCACATCGACCAGGATATGATGAACGAGGTCGCCGACGTGGCCAAGGCGACGACCCCGCACCAGATTTATCTCGTCTGCGACGCGATGACCGGTCAGGACGCCGTCAATTCCGCCAAGGAATTCAACGAGCGGCTCGAACTGGACGGCGTGATCCTGACCAAGCTCGACGGCGACGCCCGCGGCGGCGCGGCGCTGAGCGTTAAGGCCGTTACCGGCAAGCCCATCAAGTTCATCGGGATCGGCGAGAAGCTCGACAAGATCGAGGAATTTCATCCCGACCGGATGGCCGGAAGAATCTTAGGCATGGGCGATGTCGTCACCTTAGTCGAGAAGGCCCAGGAGCAATTCGACCAGGAAGAAGCCGTCAAGATGCAGAAGAAGATGGCCAAGGGCAGCTTCGGCTTCGACGATTTCCTCAAGCAGATGCAGGCCGTCAAGAAGATGGGCGGCATTAAAGATATGCTCAAGATGATGCCGGGGATGGGCGGCCAGGTCGAGGATATGGACCTCGACGGCGCCGAGATGGGGCAGATGGAAGCCATCGTACACTCGATGACGCTGAAGGAACGGCGCGATCCGGAGCTGATCGAATCGTCGAGACGACGGCGGATCGCCGCCGGGGCGGGCGTGCAGGTCCAGGATGTCTCCAGCCTGGTCAAGACGTTCAAGCGCAGCCGGGACATGCTCAAATCACTGAGCGGCGGCGGACTGGGCGGACTCAAGAACCTGCTCTCGGGCGGTCTGAGCATGGGCAAGCTCGGCCAGATGATGTCCAGCGGCCGGAAGATCAAACAGCGCTCGAAACGAAAACGCGTCATTAAGCGCAAAGGCAAGATCAAGAAACGACGATAAGCACGCCCTCGGATTCCATCCCTAAGAAGCCGTTTCAAAAAAACGCTTTTTTGATAAAACCTGAACATGGGATTATTGGTATGGCAGAAAAAAATCAAACGCGTCGGGATTTTTTGAGGCGTGCCGGAGCGCTGGTGGCCGGGGCGATGCTGGGCCGATCGAGCGTTGCACACGCCGGCGGTAAGCCGAACTTCATCATTATCTTCTGCGACGATATGGGTTATGGCGACGTCGGGTGTTTCGGCTCGACAAAGCACCGCACGCCGAACATCGACCGTATGGCCGCCGAGGGTATGCGGTTCACAAGCTTTTATGTGACCAGCGGCGTTTGCACGCCCTCGCGATCGAGCCTGATGACCGGTTGCTACCCCCGCCGGATTAATATGCACGAAAGCGATATGAACGAATGCGTGCTGTTCCCCGTCGCCCGCAAGGGGCTCAATCCGAACGAAATCACCATCGCCGACGTGCTCAAAGGCCGGGGCTACGCCACGGCGTGCGTCGGCAAATGGCACTTGGGCGACCAGCCGGAGTTTTTGCCGACGCGACAGGGTTTCGATTATTACTATGGTATCCCCTACAGCAACGACATGGGCGCCAGGCAACGGAAAAAGAATCCGCCGCTCCCGCTGTTAAGAAATGAAAAGGTCATCGAGGCCCCCGCCGATCAAAATACCCTGACCCGGCGATACACCGAGGAAGTCGTTAAGTTCATCACGGCCAACAAGGACCAACCTTTCTTTGTTTACCTGCCCCATACGATGCCGCACAATCCGGTGCATTCCAGCGAAAAGTTTCGCGGCAAAAGCGCCAACGGCGGCTACGGCGACTGCGTGGAAGAAATCGACTGGTCCACCGGCGAGATCCTGGCCACGCTCAAAAAGCTGGACATCGACGACCGCACGCTCGTTGTCTTCACCTCCGACAACGGCGCCGCCAGTCGATGGGGGGGCGGCAACCTGCCGCTCTCCGGTTTCAAGGGCAGCACGATGGAGGGCGGCATGCGCGAGCCCTGTGTGGTGTGGTGGCCGGGGCACGTTCCCGCCGGCAAGGCTTGCGACGAGCTTACAACCACGATAGACCTGTTACCGACGTTCGCTCGCCTGGCCGGCACGAAGGCGCCGACCGACCGGATCATCGACGGCAGAGATATCTGGCCGCTCATGGCCGGGCGGGACGGTGAGAAATCGCCTCACGAGGCATTTTATTATTACCAGATGGACCAGTTGCAGGCGGTACGAGATAACCGGTGGAAACTCCATCTGCCGCTTAAAGTCCAGCGGCGCCACTGGGGCAAAGGCATCCCGAACCGACCGATGGCATTATACGATTTGAAGGCCGATATCGGCGAGAAGACGAACGTTGCCGACCGGCATCCCGACGTGGTCAAGCGCCTTCTTGCCCTGGCGGAAAAGGCCCGCCTGGACCTGGGTGATGTCAATTATAAAGGAAATCAGCGTCCGGCCGGCTGGTTAGAGGTTGCAAAGCCTCTGGCAAAAGGTTAAAATGCAGGATTTGGATTTTCGATCCCCTTATCAAAAGGGATTTGGAGTACGATAATAGTGACGAATAAGATAACCATCGAAGAGTATCTTGAGAAAGTGGCACGCTTCTCCGGCAGCGACTATGGGAAGATGATCCGCACGCAGTTCCAGGATATCCACGGCGACAGCGAGTTGGCGATGCTCACAGCGCCGAGTGTGGAGGAATTGGACGAGATGCGAAAGGCCATCGCGATCATGACGCCGGACGAGAAAGAAAAGACCGACGACCTGACGGACGAGCAGATCCAAAAAATCGCCTCCGACGCCCAGATCGACCCGGCTAACCTGGCCATCTTTATGAACGGGTACGTCCTACACTGTAAACGCGTTCCGTGACGTTTTGTGAAAGTCGCGGGAATTGATTATACATTTTAGAAAGGAAAAATCATGGCAGTCAAATTGAGAATGATGAGATTGGGACGACGGCACCGGCCGTTCTTCAGGATTAATGCGATCGAATCAAGGGAGCCGCGGGATGGCCGCATCCTCGAAAAGCTGGGTCACTACGACCCCATCGAGAAAGACCCGGCCAAGCAGATCGTGCTGAACCGCGAACGGACGCAGTATTGGCTCGACAAAGGGGCCGTACCGAGCGATACGGTGTCACAAATCCTGCTTCGCCTGGGAATTAAACATAAATACGCCGAGCAGAAAGCCGCTCGCCTGGCCAAGGCGAAAGCCGCCGCACGGGCCAAGGGCAAGCTATTCGATAATACGGAGAGAATCGCCGCGAAGAAGGCGGCTGAGGCAATAGAAGAAAAGGCCCAAGCCGAGGCCGACGCCAAGGCCAAAGCCGAAGCCGACGCCAAAGCCAAGGAAGAAGCTAAAGCCAAGGCCAAGGAAGAAGCCGAGGCGAAAGCCGATGCCGAAGCCATCGCACGGGCCGAGGCCGACGCGAAGGCTAAAGCAGCCAAAGAGAAAGCGAAGGCCGACGCCAAGGCCGCTGAAGAGAAGGCCAAGGCAGCAGAGGAAGCGCCCGCAGAAGCTCAGATAAAGCCGGAGGAGAAGGCCGAAGAAAAGTCGAAAGCCGACGTCGCCGAAGAAACGGCCGATGCCGAAACCGATGCTGAGGCTAAAGCGGCCGAAGAGAAAGCGAAGGCCGAAGCTGAGGTGAAAGCCGAAGAAGAGCCGAAGGCCGAGGTGGCGGAAGAAACCGCCGAGGCGAAAGCTGAAACGCCGGAGCCGGAGGCTAAGGCTGAAGTGAAAGAAGAAAAGACCGAAGTCGAGCCCGAGCCTGAAAAGCCTGAAACCAAGGCTGAGGCTGAGACGGCGGATGAAACGACTGATGATGATACGACGAAGGAATCGGCTTCGAGCTGATCGGCCGGTGAAAAGCGATGAGGATTGATGTTCTTACGCTTTTTCCACAGGCGTTCGAATCGCCTTTGAATTGCTCGATCTTAAAGCGGGCCCGGGACAACGGCTTGGTTGAAATCGCGCTGACCGACATCCGTGATTTTGCCGAAGACAATTACAGGAGGGTTGATGATAAACCCTATGGGGGTGGGCCGGGCATGGTCATGCTGCCCGGCCCTGTTTTTAACTGCGTCGAGCACGTCCAAGCCCTCCAGCCGGAACAAGGCCGGACCATCCTGCTGACACCCCAGGGACAACCATTCGACCAGGCCAAGGCGCGGGAATTATCTGCCGAGAAACGTTTGATTCTGATCGCCGGCAAATACGAGGGATTCGACGAACGAATTCGCACGGGCCTCGGCGCCGAGCAACTCTCGATCGGCGATTACGTCCTGAACGGCGGTGAATTAGCCGCGATGGTCGTCATCGACGCGGTCGTTCGATTATTGGACGGCGCGCTCGGCGACGACGATTCGGCCAAAGACGATTCGTTTAGTGAGGGGCTATTGGAGTATCCGCACTACACCCGGCCGGAGGTCTTTCGCGGTATGAAAGTTCCTGATATATTATTGAGCGGCGATCACGCCAAAATCGCCGAATGGCGACGCCGGCAAGCGATTGAAAGAACAAAAAAACAGCGTCCCGATCTCTTGAGGGATGCCATAAAGGAGTAATGAACGATGAAAGAGAAGGAGCAACCGCTCCCCAAACCAGGGCAAAAGCCCAAAACAACACCGGAAGCAGCCAAGTCGCTCGGTCCGGTGCCCAATCTCGAAGAGCACGTCAATCCCGAGTGGTGGCGGCAGATTTTCAATGCGACCTATCTGAAAACCGACGGCGACGTCGTGGACGATCCACAAGTAACGGCGAAGGAAGTGGACGTCTTCTGCGGGATTCTGAACATGTCCCCGGACGATAAGATTCTCGACCTTTGCTGCGGACAAGGCCGGGTGACGCTCGAGTTGGCCCATCGGGGATTCGTGAACGTCGAGGGTGTCGATCGCTCGCACTACCTCATCCAAAGAGCTAAAACCCAGGCGAAAAAGGAGTCGCTCGGGGTCAAATTCAGAGAAGGCGACGCCCGAAAGCTGCGCTATCCGCCCGACAGCTTCGACGTCGTTATGATTCTTGGAAACAGCTTTGGCTACTTCGAGACCGTCGAAGACGACGCCCGAGTCGCCAAAGAGGTCTTCCGGGTGCTCAAGCCCTGGGGAAAGCTGCTCATCGACGTCACCGACGGAGAGTATCTCCGGCGAAAATTTCAGCCGCGGTCCTGGGAGTGGATCGATAAGAAGTTCTTTGTGTGCCGCGAACGGTCGTTGTCTTCGGACAAGCAGCGCCTGATCTCGCGCGAAGTCGTCACGCACGTCGAAAAAGGCGTCATCGCCGATCAATTTTACGCCGAACGGCTGTACTCGCAAAAGAGTATCCGCGAGCTGCTCGAACAGGCCGGCTTCTCCGATGTCACCATACACGGCCAGATCACCGGCGACTCCCAGCGGAACCAGGACCTCGGTATGATGGAGAAACGCATTATCGTCACATCCGTCGTGAGGAAGGACTGGGCGCCCAAAAGACGCAAAAAGGAATTCAAAAACGTCACGGTCATTTTCGGCGATCCGAACAAGCCGGATCCGCTCAAGCCGCTGTGCGTTTTCGACGACGATGATTTCTACACGATCGACCAGCTTAAAGACGCGCTGCATTCACTCGACGGTTATCAATACACATATCTGAACAACCACGACACACTCTTCAACGACCTGGTTAAGATCGGACCGAAAACGGATTTCTTCCTGAACCTGTGCGATGAGGGCTACAACAACGATCCGCGAAAAGAGCTGCACGTCCCCGCCATGCTGGAAACGCTCAACCTGCCCTATACCGGCGGCGGCCCCCAGTGCCTGGCCTTCTGTTACGATAAATCTCTCGTTCGCGGCATCGCCAAGGAGATGGACATTCCCGTACCCGAAGCCTTCTTCATCCGACCCGAAGAAAGTACGTTCGAGCTGCCGTTCGCCTTCCCGGTCATCGCCAAACCTAATTTCGGCGATTCGAGCTTCGGCATCACCCAGAGAAGCGTCGCCAATTCCATCGAGCAACTCGTTAATGCCATCTCGGAAATTCGCGAAAAGTTCGGTTACGAAAAGCCGATCCTGATCGAGGAATTCCTTACCGGTATTGATTTCACCGTCGGTATCATCGGCAATCCGCCCGAATCTTATACAGTCCTGCCCATCATCCAGGAAGATTACTCAGCTCTGCCGCCCGACCTGCCGAAACTCTGCGGCTACGAGGCCAAATGGATGCCGGACTCGCCCTACTGGCAGATTAAGTCCGCCCCGGCCGACCTGCCGGACGACGTGGAAAAGGTCGTTGTCGAGTGCTGCCTCAAGCTCTTCGAGAGGCTCGAATGCCGGGATTATTGCCGGTTCGAGTGGCGAATCGATTCGCAGGGAAATCCCAAGATTCTGGAAGT
>CAYZAT010000101.1:0-13017 GCA_964476475.1 uncultured Pirellulales bacterium | reverse complement strand
CTATCACGTCCTATAATGTGAACCTTTGGTGTTTTGATTCGAAGATTCTGTGAAGTAAACATCGAGAACTGAATGAAACAAAAGGACGATGATAACGCTGTTATCGTTTTCGGTGGACGGCGACTCTCCTTCTTAAAGACAGGATTGGCATTTGGGCATATTGTTGGATTGAATACAAAATAGAATTTCACGCTTGTGAGTTGGGTGATTCCAAACGTAATAAGCTCGGGCGCGGCGGTATCGGTGTTCTTGCCGCGATCGTGTTTCATGTTGAGCAGGCGTTGAACGGTTGGATTGAAGATTCACTGAAACGCGAATCATAGAACGAAAGCGTCAATGACAGATAATCTATTGGCAAAGCAGACGTCAAAGCAGAATCGGAGCCTTTCTCATCGAGACAGCCGGTCCGGCAAGAAAAGAAAGTCGGTCGAATTAGGCGGCGATCGCACCCTGGGGTGTCGCTACGAGTTGAAATATCATATCACCGAATCCATGGCGGCGGCCATTGCACGCTATGTCGGACAATTTCTCGATATGGACCGGTACTCCAAGCTGCACCGAAAGGGAGACTATCCCATCGTCAGCTTGTATCTGGACTCCCCGCGTTTGCAACTGTGCCGGGAAAGCCTCCGGGGACACAAGAACCGTTTTAAATTGCGTATCCGCAGCTATACCGATGAGCCGGAGTACCCGCGCTTTTTCGAGATTAAACGCCGCTTGAACACGGTAATTATGAAAAGCCGGGCAAGGGTGATGGATCGGGATGTCCCGGTGTTGCTCGCGGGACTCCCTCTGCCGCCGCAGGAATTTAAGGCCGACCTTGATACGATCAACCAGTTTCAACTGTATATCGATAGCATTCAAGCCGGGCCCGCGGTGCTCGTTCGGTATATGCGCCAGGCCTACGAAGGGGATTCCCACAACCGGGTGCGCGTGACCTTCGACCGGGAGCTGGCGTATAAAATCACGAGCCGGCCGGAAGTCAGGCTTGGCGGATCGGGATGGCAGCGAAATCCGTTTACTCGCAACGGCGTCGTGTTGGAGATCAAATTCACCGGCCATTTCCCCGCATGGTTGAGTGGCATGGTTAAGTATTTCAACTTGCGCCAACGATCCATCTCGAAGTATGCCTCGTCCATTGAAGAGTCGTGCCTGTTAGGATTTTGTGCCCCTCAAATGGAAAGTGTGGAGTATGGATAGAATTTGGCAAGTCCTGGAAGGGGCCTCCGCCGCCGGAAGCCCGTTTACGCCGGAAGCGGTGCTCTTGTCGTTATTGCTCGCTTTCGTTCTCGGGCAGGCTCTGGCCTGGGTGTACTATTTCACCCATAGCGGATTGTCGTATTCACGGTCTTTCGTGCAATCGTTGATTCTCATCACCGTCGTCGTGGCTATGGTGATGGCCGTCATCGGAACGAGTATTATCACTGCCGTCGGCTTGATGGGTGCTTTGGCGATTATCCGTTTTCGCAATATCGTCAAAGATACCCGGGACATCGCGTTCATTTTCTGTTCGTTGGTCGTGGGTATGGCGGCCGGCTCCCAGCGCTATGCCGTCGCCATCGTCGGAACTATCGTTCTCAGTTTAATTGCGATCTATCTGTATGTATCCGGTTTCGGAACGCATCAACCCCATAACGGTTTTCTGCGATTTACGTATCGAGGTCAAGTCGCCCCCGATAATCCGATCATCGCGATTCTCAGGCGTTTTTGCGGCAACTTCATCCTCATCTCGGCCCAGGATACCGGCTTTGGCACGTCGGAGGTCGAGTACGCCTATCAATTGATGATCCGAAACACGGCTAAAAGTCAACAAATGCTCTCCGAGTTACAGGGCATCGAAGGATTGGAAAATGTCAATCTGACGATGCAGGAACGGCTCCTGGAGGTTTAAGGGAAAGGATGAGCCTGGGTAGCTTGACATCTCGTTTGCGTTTGCATCTTCTGCCGGTCCTTGTATGGCTGGGCGCCGTGGCCTGTGTGGTCATGCTCTTGTCCCGTCGTACACAGCGTTTCGAGGTTCTGGGGGTGGCCCAGGGTCAGATTCACCAGATTGCCGCCACCTGCCCGGCCCGGCTCAACCAGGTCTCCGTCCAATTGTTCGATACCGTCACGAAGGGACAAACCATCGCGGTCGTCAATACCGTTCTCGACAATGAGCGCCCGCGTGCGTTGTTACAGGCGCAGCTCGAAACGGCGCTGGCCGAGATTAAACACCTCACCGCACAGAAAATTCCAATTCGGGACAGTTACTCTGCCGAAGAAACGGCCCGGCAAACGAATCGCGTCAGCGACGCCCGGCGATTTGCGGCCGACGTGGAAAATGCGAGGCTCGAGATATTGAGGCTGACCGCTCAGATCACAACCGATACAATCACACTGGAAGATCTGAGCTGGGACGTGAAAATCAACGAGGAGCTTGCCGAGAAACAGGCCATCGCACCTTATGAGGCCCGGAGAGTGAAATCCCAGTACAATGCCCTGGCCAAAAAGATCGAGGAAGATGAGCGTCTTTTGGAGCAGGCCAACGTTGCCCTCGTACAAGCGTTGGAGCGAAAGAACGAATACGCCAAGCTCCAGCCTTACGATCCTAACGTCAATGAGGCCATCGACGTCATCGCCAAAGCCATCGTGGTCCAGGAAAAACGAATCAACGAACTGCTCGCTCAGCTTGAGGCCCTGGATACCCGCGAGGTGCTGGAATTGAAAGCGCCGTCCGACGGTGTGGTCAATCAGATTCTGCACAAATCATCGGAAGTGATTCTGGCCGGCGAACCCATTATCACCGTGGCCGAACCGAACGTCACCGAGATCATCGGCTACGCCTGCGAAAATCTGATGCACCAAATCCACGAAGGGATGACGGTGGAACTGATTAAAAGCAGCGAACCGTCCAAGGTGCAGATTGAGCGTTCCGAGGTCACCTACGTCGGACCGGTTATCGAGCAGATCCCGGCCCAGTTGTGGCCCAATCCGAACATGCCTCAATGGGGCCGGCCTTTCCGCGTTAAAGCACCCACGCAAATGAAACTGATCGTTGGTGAGACGGTCGGAATTCGCAGACTTTAGATCGTGAGATATGATGTGCAGCCGCTTCAACCGACAACTGATCTATTCCGTTATGTTCGGTCTGGCTGGTTTGGCCGGCCTGCTCGGATGCGCGCAGCAAAATTATAAAAAAGACGCCGACGAGCGTGCCTATCGCATCATCGACGAAAAATGGGATCCGAATTTCGGCTCGAAGGCCAACTACAAAATCAGCGATACCGAGCCGTTACCCGACGATCTTCAGATTGATAAAGAAGTCACCTCCTTCGGGGTTCTTACCTTACCGCAAGCCGTAGCGCTGGCGACGGCGCACAATCGCGACTATCAGTCCCAGAGGGAAGCCCTTTATATCAGAGCCCTGGACTTGCGGCTGACCCGGCATGAATTCGAGACTCAATTCTTCGGAGGTGGGAGCGCCGGATACAATGCGGACCGGGATGATGAAGTCGTCGATGTAGGAGCGAGACTCGGCTTTAATCGATTGTTGGCCGGAGGAACGCGAATCAGCGTCGAATTAGCCAGCGCCTGGGCGGAGGTGCTGACCGGCAACCTGCGAAGCGGCCTCGCATCCATTTTAAGCGTCACCATCGCGCAGCCTTTGCTTCGCGGAAGCGACCGAAGAGTGGTCCTGGAAACGCTTACCCAGGCCGAACGCGATACCTTGTATCAGGTCCGCGCCTTCAACCGGTTTCGCCAGACATTTGTCGTTTCGGTCATCAGCGAATACTACAGGGTTTTGCAACACCTGGACGCCGTCGAAAACGCCCGACGGAATTATTCGGCCCTGGCCTGGCTGGATGAGCGGGTTAAAGACCTGGCCGATGCCGGCCGCGTGCCGCTGATTGAACTGGACCGGGTCCGGCAGGAAAAACTGCAAGCGGCGAATCGTTACTCCCAGGCCGAGAAAGATTACAAACAGGCGCTGGATGAGTTTAAAATCATGTTAAGTTTGCCCGCCACGGCGCACATCGAATTGGACGAGATTGAATTCGAGGCCCTCAAACAGGCGGGAATGAATGAACCGGAGTTCGCAGAAGAGAAGATCATCGAAGGCGCATTGGTTCAGCGCCTCGACGTGGCGAACAGCGCCGACGCCGTCATCGATGCGCAGCGCAAAGTGTACGTTGCCGCCGACGGTCTCCGCCCCGAAGCAAATATTATTGGCTCCGCCAATGCCATCTCGTCAAGGCGAGCCGACCGCCGGAACCTGGACTGGCTTCGAGAAGAGTACGGACTCGGTCTCGAACTGGACTTGGCGCTGGACAGAGTGCCCGAACAAAACGTCTATCGCAAAGCCTTGATTACCCTGAATCAACGCCAGCGGGAATACGATCTGGCCGCCGATAGGGTAACGTTGGAGGTGCGCCGGGCCCATCGGGATTTGGCAGAAGCCGTCGAGCGCTACGATGTCCTCGCAGAGGCTTTGGAATTAGCCCAAAAGCGATTCGATAATGCCTTTCTGCTGCTCCAATACGGCAAAGCCAGCAGCCGGCGCGTGTTGACGGCCCAGAACGACCTGTTCGATGCCCAAAACGACGCGGCGCAAGCCCTCGTGGATTATAATATCGCCACGTTGAATTTCTACCGTGATACCGGCGCCCTCCAGGTCCTTCCCGACGGCATGTGGAAGCTCTAATTGCCCAGGCATGCATTGATAGCACTTTTAAATCGGTAGGGTGTGCATCGCACACCCTGACGGCTTAAAGCATGTATCGTTAGAAAATGGTGTGCCGTGCACACCCAACCGCGTTCCCTATTACCCAAATGCAACAGAGTTTGTTAAAATGAAACAAGCCGCGCTGTTCCGGGTATATAGAGATGAGACGCTATGACTAAATCCCATGATGTTTCTGAACTTGTCAGCCGGGCCAAAAAGGGCCACCGGGAAAGCCTGGGGGAGTTGAGCGCGCACGTCCGGCAGAAGGTGTTTGTCTATTTGTACCGGATGACCCTGGATTATCATTTGGCCCAGGACCTTGCCCAGGAAACCGTTCTTTATATGATCGAATCCCTGCCCCGGCTGAAAACGACGAACAGCTCATCGATATGGGCCTGGATCTACCGCAGCGCCTGGGGTAAATTTCAGCATACTCTCCGGCCCCAGGGGCATCAACGGATTATCCAAAAGACCATTGTGGATCATGAGGTCTTAATGCAACTGACGGATGAGGACAAGGAGAACGCTTTGGAACACGCCGAACGAACTGAATTATTCGAAGCGATTTGTGAATCACTCGACAAGCTGGAAAAAAAACACCGAAACGTGTTGGTCTTACGATGTTACGAGCTGCTCTCTTATGCCGAGATTGGTTCCGTTATAGGCAGTTCGGAACTGCAGGCCCGGCTCCTTTTTTTCCGCGCCAAACACGCCTTGAAGCGCCACTTGCAACGTCGCGGATACGGACGCAAGTATTTTCTAACGAGCCTGACGCTGTTCGGATTAATCACGGGCATGCGCGCCAAGAGCGCATCGGCCGCTGTGACGGTTACGGCAAACATGTTGGAAACAGGAGCACTGGCGACGACCATCGGCGCCGTCACGACCAAAATGGGTCTGCTCACAACCGCGGTCGTTACGATCGGTCTTGTCGCCGGGTCGGTGCACGTTTACAACGCGAACGCTCCAAAACCTGTGGAATCGACCCAGGGAATAACATTAGCTGTTCAAAACGATACACAATGGGAATTCCCCTTGCAGATTCTCACCTCGAACGATCCCGAAGAAAATGGATGGGAAGCGTTGTCCGCCGAAGACGGTGAAGAATTGTTTTCGAAGGTCCCGCTGGACCTTCAGACGATTCTCGCCCGACAGTGGGAGAACTGTTTTGTGATCCTGCCCGAAGGCCATTGGATCGAGTTTGGCTTCGAGAGGCTCCTTAAGAATGGAATCGGCTTGGACATCCGCTATGACTGCCTGGAGACGGGTAACTTCCCCGATGTGTTTCTTGCAGACGGCCAGGGCGGGACATTCCAACTCAGCCATCCCGTCGTCGAGCCGCTGGAAGACCGGGGCCAACGCGTCAGCTTCGAATTGACGAACGTCGTGATTCCATTCGAGCCTGTCGGGGTACGCATTCAAGGCCGGGGCTTTAAGGGACAATGGAAAGCCCCCGTCATCTTCAACCTCGAAGCACGCATCAGCCCGTAGGGGCAACCCCGTGTGATTGCCCCGGGCGGGCACGGGGACCCGCCCCTACATCACCAATCCCTCTGTGCAATGGGTCGCAGCCTCATTCCAATTGTTGTTATCGGAATGGGGATGGTTTTTCCCCCCGGCTAATCGGGTATCCCGGTTTTTGGTGGATTTTCTTGTGTTTCTGTTTTATTGTGGTCCACATGATCGTTTTATTGCATGCATAAAGGAGACGTACGAATAAATGTGTTCAAAGAAAGAGCATTACCGATTTGGCGACATTGAGAAGAAGTGGCAAAAATTCTGGGAAGCATCCAAAACATTCAAAGCACCGGATTGCGATGCATCCCGGCCGAAATACTACGTGCTGGACATGTTTCCCTACCCGAGCGGCCAGGGCTTGCATGTGGGCCATCCGGAAGGTTATACCGCAAGCGATATCGTCGCACGATACAAGCGAATGAAAGGCTTCAACGTTCTGCATCCCTTCGGTTGGGACGCCTTCGGCCTGCCTGCCGAGCAACACGCAATCAAGACGGGCACCGATCCGAAGGACACAACACAGAACAACATCAATAATATGCGTCGTCAGACGAAATCCCTGGGTTTCAGTTACGACTGGGACCGGGAAGTGGCCACGACCGATCCGAACTACTACAAGTGGACGCAGTGGATTTTCCTCAAGCTGTTCAATAGTTACTTCGATGAGACCGAGCAGAAGGCCAAACCGATTGACCAGTTACCGATACCTGAAGGCCTGAGCGACGCCGAAAAACACAAGTATATCGACGACCACCGACTTGCCTACGAAGCCAACGTTCCCGTCAATTGGTGTCCCGAGCTCGGGACGGTTCTGGCCAACGAGGAAGTCATCGGCGGCGTGAGCGAGCGGGGCGGCCACCCCGTCATCCGCAGGCCCATGCGCCAATGGATGCTTCGGATCACCAAATATGCCGAGAGGCTGCTCGATGATCTGTCGGACGTGGACTGGCCGGACTCGATCAAGAAACTCCAGACGGATTGGGTGGGTAAGAGTATCGGCGCCGACGTCGATTTCAAGGTCGATGGATTCGATGAAACGATACGCGTGTTTACGACCCGGCCCGACACGCTTTTCGGCGCGACCTATATGGTTATGGCGCCGGAGCATCCGCTCGTCGATAAGATCACAAGCGAAGACCGAAAAGCCGCTGTTCAGAAATATCGCGAAGAAGCGGCCCGAAAGAGCGACCTGGACCGAACAGACCTGGCCAAAGATAAAACAGGCGAACCGATCGGCGCCTTTGCAATCAATCCGGTGAACGACGAAAAGATCCCCATCTGGATTAGCGACTATGTACTGATCAGCTACGGAACCGGCGCGATTATGGCGGTGCCCGCGCACGACGAGCGCGACTTCGAGTTTGCCACGAAATTCAATCTACCGATTATCCAGGTCGTTGAGCCGCCGGACGCCGAACAAGCCGAATTAGCCCGACAGGGCAAGTTGTGCTTTATCGGGGATGGTAAGGCGATCAACAGTGGCCAGTTTACTGGCCTGAGCACGGCGGAATTCAAAGAGCAGATTACCAACTGGCTCGCGGAAAAAGGGCAGGGCGACAAATCGATCAACTATAAGCTGCGCGACTGGCTCTTCAGCCGGCAGCGCTACTGGGGCGAGCCGTTTCCGATTGTGCATACCGAAGACGGACGCGTGGTGGCGCTATCGGAAGACGAATTACCCCTGAAGCTACCAGTCGTCGATGAGTATAAGCCGACGGGGACGGGTGAGCCGCCCCTGGCGAACGCCGCCGCTTGGATCGACGTGACATTACCCGACGGCACCAAAGCCAAACGTGAAACGAACACGATGCCACAGTGGGCAGGGAGTTGTTGGTATTTTCTCAGATACCTCGATCCGGATAATCACCAGCAGGGCTGGGCGCCGCAGAAGGAACAATACTGGATGGGCCAAACCGGCGTCGATTTGTATATCGGCGGCGCCGAACACGCCGTGTTGCATTTGTTATACTCGCGCTTCTGGCACAAGCTGCTTTACGACCTGGGCTACGTCAGCACCAAGGAGCCTTTCAAGAAGCTCATCAACCAGGGCATGATCCTGGGCGAGGACGGCCAGAAGATGAGCAAATCCCGCGGCAACGTCGTCAACCCCGACAAGGTCATCGCCGACTACGGCGCCGATTCGATGAGGCTCTATGAAATGTTCATGGGCCCGCTCGAAGCCATGAAGCCCTGGAGCATGCAGGGTGTAGAGGGCGTGCACCGGTTCTTGTTCAAACTCTGGCGAGCCGTCATCAGCCAGGAAACAGGAGGGCTCGATGAAGCCGTCCGGGAAATCGACGCCGATGAGGAAACGCTGAGACTTTTGCATCAAACGATCAAAAAGGTTGGAGGCGATATCGAGACCTTCAGTTTCAACACGGCCATCAGTGCGATGATGATCTTCGTCAATCATCTCAGTCGGCAGACGGTCAGATCCAAAGCCGCCGTCGAGAAGCTCGTTCTCATTCTCGCCCCGTTCGCACCTCACATTGCCGAGGAACTCTGGGAAAAACTCGGTCATAGCGAGAGCCTTGCGTACGAGCCCTGGCCCGAATATGACAGGGAACTCATCAAAGAAAAAGAAATCGAATTGGCCGTGCAGGTCAACGGTAAGATCAAGGATCGCATCGTCGTCTCCGCCGAAGCAGACGAAGAAGCAATCAAAGAAAAAGCCTTGAGCAATGAAAAAGTCGCCGCCGCGATGGCCGGCAAAGAACCGAGAAAGGTCATCGTCATCAAGTCCCGATTGGTGAACATCGTTATGTAAGTGTGAAAAATATGCTTCAAACGAAGTAAGGGATGATAACGTTTATGTGTGTCGAAATTGAAGCCAAGCTAAAGGTTGATTCGCTGGCGGATGTGGATCGCAAGCTGAAGGAACTCGGCGCCGACTTTATTGCTGAGCAATCACAGAGCGACATTCAATTCGACGACGTTAATTCTTCTTTGATTACCTCGGACCGATGTCTTCGTTTACGGTGCCAATCGGCGGGCGACAACATGAAATTCTTTCTGACGTATAAGGGAGCAAAAGAAAAGAGCGATTTTAAACAGCGCCAGGAGATCGAGATCGAAATCAGCAGCGCCGAGCTGGCAGAGAAATTGCTCCAGGCTTTAGGTTATCAGAAAGTTCTCGTTGTCGAGAAGAAACGCCGGCTCTGGCGCTTGGATCGTTGCGATGTGGCTCTGGACCAGCTACCGCAACTCGGAAGTTTCGTTGAGATCGAAGGACCTGATAGCGAGACAATCGCCCGAGTGCAAAACCGTTTGGGATTGGCCCATGTGCCCTCCATCACGAAGAGCTATCCCCAGATGATTCAAGAAAAATCCAACCGTTGCAAGTGATAAATCCTGTTGTTCAAACTGATCCATTCGTTACACTGTACTTAATATGAAACCAGACGATGGCTATATAACTTTTATCATCAATCCCAAGGCCGGCGCAACCAGCAGCAAGGTCCTGGGCCGTCGCTTCGAGCGATACCTTCGCAAACAGGGATTCGAAGTTCGATGCTGCTTGACGACGTCTCTTGAAAATGCCTGCGAGCTGGCGACCTATGCCGCAACCCATCCGGATTGTGCCTTAGTCGTCGGGATAGGGGGGGACGGTACGATTCGCGAGGTGGCTCATGGTCTGGAGGGAAGCGACAAACCGTTGCTCATTATTCCCCAGGGCACGGAAAATCTTCTGGCTAATGAACTGGGTTTCGACGAACGACTTAAAACGATCGTTAGAACATTCGAAGCGGGATACACCCGGCCGCTGGATCTGGGCAGCGCGAACGGGAGATGTTTTACCTCGATTGCGGGTTTCGGCTTCGACGGCGAGGTCGTCCGAAAGATGAGCGTGCAGCGTGCCGGCCATATCGACCACTTCGATTACTTCTGGCCGATCTGGCGAACGTTCTGGGAGTACAAATTCGAACCGATGCGCGTCGAGGTGGACGGCGAAGAAATTTTCGACGGCGCCGGCCTGGTTTTCGTGGGCAACATTTCCCGGTACGCCATCGGCCTGCAGATTTTACACTACGCCGATTTCGGGGATGGCTTATTGGATGTGTGTGTTTACAAATGTGCGTCTCAGCTTCACCTCATGAAACATTCGTTCTTAACCATAGTGAAACACCATGCCAACCGGGGCGACGTCATTTACAGGCAGGGGAAAAACATTCTTGTCAGTTCTAATAGGCGCGTTATCCAAACGGAAATCGACGGCGATCCGGGTCCGCCTCTGCCGGTGCAGATCGACGTCATCCGCCATGCCGTTCGCTGCATGGTGCCGGAAGATGGAAAACCCGCGGGCATACGGACGCGAATCGTCAGAGCGATAGGGTAAGTCAAAGTGTCTAACATGTGAAGTGACTGAAGTGAACGAAACTTAGTATTGATCATGGTACATGTGAAAAATGGATTTTAAAATCGGTCATATTGATATTGGCAGCGATGTACCTTTGTTCGTTATGGCCGGGCCGTGTGTTATTGAGAGCAAGCCACTTTGCCTGGACATCGCCGGGAGACTACTCGATATTAGTCGCAAAACCGAGGTGCCCATTATCTTCAAGGCCAGCTTTGATAAGGCAAATCGTTCCAGCTATCACAGCTTCCGGGGACCGGGTCTTGAGAAGGGCCTGGACATTCTCTCAGCCGTGCGCAAGGAGACGACGTTACCCGTCTTGACTGACGTGCACGAAGCAGGCCAGGCCGAGCCGGTCGGCCGGGTTGTGGATTGTCTTCAGATACCCGCTTTTCTATGCAGGCAGACCGATTTGCTTTGTGCCTGCGCGCAGACCGGCAGGCCTATTAACATTAAGAAGGGCCAGTTTCTCTCCCCGGAAGAAATGAAAAACGCGGTCGAAAAAATCAGAGCCTGCAACAATGAACAAATCATGCTGACCGAGCGCGGCACCTTCTTCGGCTACAACCGTCTCGTCAATGACATGACCGCGATTGACAGCATGAAAAAGCTGGGTTGTCCGGCTGTTTTCGATGCCACGCATAGCACGCAGCAACCGGGCGGTCTCGGGCGGGCCAGCGCGGGACGGCGCGAGATGGCTCCGCTCCTTGCCAGAGCCGCCATCGCCGCCGGGGCTGACGGCCTTTTCGTCGAAGTGCACCCGGAACCGGAAAAGGCTCAATCGGACGCCGCTTGCATCATGCCGTTGGATTGGCTCGAAGGATTATTGTCGGTCTGCAAAAAAATATTCACTGTTGTGCGAGGAACGTGTCGTGAGTGAAAAAAAGAAATTCTTGTACGGCCCCGTGCCTTCTCGAAGGCTGGGGCGAAGTTTTGGCATTGATATCGTGCCCATGAAAATCTGTACGCTCGATTGCATCTATTGTCAGCTCGGCCGTACGCCTGAAACGACGACCGCGCGAAGAGCGTATGCGCCCGTCGATGAGATACTGGCCGAACTTAAGGAGGCGTTATCCGAAAAGGTGGAGGCGGATTTTATCACGATCGCTGGTTCCGGGGAGCCGACGCTTCATGCCCAGCTCGGCAGACTCATCGAAGGCATAAAAGCGCTTACTAATATTACGGTCGCCGTCCTGACGAACGGTACACTTCTATACAGAGCCGAGGTGCGCGCCGATTGCGCCAAGGCTGATGTGGTGATGCCGTCTCTCGATGCCGGAGACGAGCGGACTTTCAGAAAAATCAACCGCCCAAACCGCGATATCAGCATTAGAAACGTCATTTCCGGGCTATGTCATCTCCGTGCGGAATTCAGCGGGCAAATCTGGCTCGAAGTATTTCTGATTGAATCGGTCAATACAGGTGACGAGCAAATCGCCAGTATTAAAAACGCGATTGACCTCATTAAGCCTGATAAAATCCATCTCAATACGGCTGTTCGACCCACTGCACAACCCGACATCAGGCGGCTGGACGCCGCGCGACTGGAGACTATCGCCGAGCGTCTCGGTCCCCATTGTGAGGTCATTGCGGATTTCTCAAAGGCCCGGAGCCAGCCGTCTTCCTCTACCGATTCAGAAGGGACCGTTTCGCCTGACAACATGCGAAGCTCGACGGCCTCCGCTTTGCTATCAATGCTGAAACGCAGACCCTGCTCGCTGAGTGATATTTGTGCCGGTTTGGATATCAAACCTAATGACGCCCTCAAGCACATCAGCGAGCTTCAGGAAAGCGGTTTCATTCATACCGAAAGAAGAGACGGAAAGGTCTTCTTCAAAAGCTCGCTATAATGGAAAGCACTCAGTCTGAGTGACAACCGTTGCATAAATTTCCCCAAATTTACTCCTAATTTTCTCATATTTATACCCATTTTGTAAAGCCAGAACTCGGATTGGCCGATAAAAGCCTTGTGACGTTTTTCAGAGCGTTGATTTTATCACGTATTCTGAAAGGACAAGGATGACGCACGAACGGACTCATGGGGCTTTCAAGATTAGACCGATAAGTCGTTCAGTTCACAAGATCATTAGTTCGGCGAAGTGACACCGATGGGTTAGTTTGGGATCGAAACGAATGTCAATAACGAAACGGCAACTTGCTCTGAACAAGGGATCGGAAAAATATATTTTTCGATACGACGATGGAATGGAAGACACCCTGCTCGATGCACTGATCGAACAGGCTCAAGACAAGCGGACGAACTTTGACTGGTTCGACGCCGCGGTGCTCAGTTTCAAGCTGACGCGATCCTTGATCGGTCAGGCCAACGAACTCTTGAGTGAAAAGCCGGACGTCCAGTTCCATGCG
Source organism: uncultured Pirellulales bacterium (assembly GCA_964476475.1). Classification (GTDB taxonomy): domain Bacteria; phylum Planctomycetota; class Phycisphaerae; order Sedimentisphaerales; family Anaerobacaceae; genus JAFGTG01. Next base: position 76 of record CAYZAT010000101.1, on the reverse strand, counting down.
AATGGATCTTAGTCTGTCACGGTATCGAAAATAACCGTTGTGGTTTTAAAACATTGTCACAAGAACCGGTATGATT
>CAYZAT010000100.1:0-13019 GCA_964476475.1 uncultured Pirellulales bacterium | reverse complement strand
TCTCTGCTGAAGAAACCGTGACATTGGAAAATGTCGTCGATCCCGGGCCGAACAAGCCGGACGAACCGTATAGAAAGGAATTTTCTTTTTCCGCGGCGGTGCGATTCATGGACTCGGCGTCTCTGGCCTGGCAGAAGAAGCGAAAGTGTTTCGCATGCCATTCCAATTATGCCTTCTTATTCACCAGGCCGGCTATCGCGCACAACGTGCCTGTCCACAACGCGATTCGATCGGCACTGGAGCATCTTGCTGAGAATCCGCGAAAGACCCATTACCGGGCGACGGAAGCCGTCATGGTCGCCTCGGTTCTGGCCCAAAACGATGCGGCGACGACCGGCAAGCTGCATCCTGCGACGCGCAAGGCGCTGGATCGGATTTGGACGTTACAGCGCGAGGACGGCGGATGGACATGGCAGAATGATAATGCGCCGCCGTCGGAGATTGACGACCATTATGGCGTAACCATGGCGGCTATCGGAGTTGGCGTCGCACCGGAACATTACAGCGAAACGCCGGAGGCAAAAAACGGGATCGAAAAGATACGAAGATATTTTAGAAACAACCCACCTGTCAACATGCATCATCGGGCCATGAAAGTGCTGGCATCGCTGCACGTTGATGGAATAATGGCAAACGATGAACGTCAGCAGGTCATCAGAGATCTTCTGATTCTGCAGAAAAGCGACGGGGGATGGGGGCTGGCCACTCTGGGAAATTGGAAGCGGTCCGATGGTAAAGAGCAGGATTATGGGACAAGTGATGGATACGGCACGGGTTTTGTCCTATACGTCCTGAGGTCTGCCGGTGTGCCGATGGAAGATCCAAGAATCCGGAGGGGAATCGCGTGGCTCAAGACGCACCAGCGCGCCAGTGGGCGCTGGTTCACGCGGTCGTTGAGAAAAGACGGCGAGCATTCCATCACATGCTCCGGGACCGCTTATGCAATCCTCGCTTTAGTTGCATGTGGTGAAACAGATGCGCCCAGCCGAACCAGATAATGTCATCAATGCCCAGCGAGTTTCTCAGGACGGGGGCAGGCGTCGACGAATTCTAGTGCCTTTTCGATGAAAATCTCGCCGGTCATTTCACCAAGGCAGGTTCGCGTGATGTATTCGTAACGTTCGAAGCTGTTCCAATCGACCTTCACCATCATGTAACCAAAGGCATCGTTGGTGAGTCCGAGGAGCAGATTATGCTTGCCGTGCATCTTACGCTTAAGGTAATAGCCCATGTTGGGCAGGGCTTCGCCCGGCACGGTGAGCATCTGAGCGGGTCCAAGATTCACGACGTTGACTTGCGTTTCGACGCATCCACTTTCATCCAGTACAAATCCTAACGGCGACATCTTAACCACCGCGCGCAAAACGTCGTTATTTATGGGGAACTTGATTTTGGTATGGCCGCAGAACAGTTTGGGATTGTTCTGTATTGGGGCATCGGTCGCAATGCGAACCGCCTCATCGGCAAGCAGATGACCGATACGAACACACTCGTCCCACGTCTGGATGTCTCTGCCGTCCGGCCCACGGCAATCCGCTGTCACCATGCCTCCCAATGCACCGTTCATAAAGATGCCGGTTCCGCCGCTTCGTTCCCGGATGCGGTCATACAGCGGGCCGACGAAGTCCGGGCAGAGGATACCCTGGCCCGGCCCGATGACCTCGGGGTGACAGGCATAATTGACAAGGATCGCAATGGGTTTGTATTGACGGTTGAGAAATTGAATCACGTCGCAGCGCGGATCATACAACTGCTCGGCGTAATAATTATAGGCGATTTTGCCACGCGCTTTTCCGGTGGCGATTTTTACAAGCGCCGGCTGGAGCTTCGCTACCGTTTCATTGATCGCATCGGCCAGTTTTTCACATACGCTATTGAGGTATTGCAAATCGGCCGTCGTTTTTCCGCTTCGGTCGGGGAATCCGTAGCAATCCGGCGCGCTGTGGTTGTGCGTAGCGCCGATGAGGATATTCTCCGGCGGGACGCCTGGAACGCGTTGACGCACCTTGTCGCACAACACGCCGGGGAATCCGAGGAAATCGGTACTGCAGATCGTAACGCGGACGCCGTTGTTTTCGACAGTCAGGGCACGCACGGTGAGTTTACTGATTTTCCGGCTGGCGGGATTCGTCGGGCCGACGCCGCCCGATATGGGCAGAAGCGGATCGGGTGTCACATCGCGTACCGCGATGGCGGCGCGAAATTCGGCACGAGCGTCATTTACCTGGATACAACACAGGAAAACGAATATGAGTATGTAATAGAATTTCGGTTTCATAAATTGTCCTTGATTATTGAGTCAGCCATTGGAGCGAAAACGTGGCGAACACGATTTTCTTATATCCGTCAATTTCAAAGAGACAGCCGATCCGACCGTCCGGCAGCACCGCCAGATCTGAGTACGCGCCGGAGCCTTCCATCAAGACCTTCGCGACCGGCCAGGATTTCCCCTCGTCGTAGGACAGCCGGATCGTCATGTTATTGCGGCCGGGACCACCCGGGCCGGAATAGAGAATCATGTTCGGCTGCCACGCATACCGATGCATGCTGGATTGACATGTGGGGCAATGCACTTGTTCGTGGTTTTTCGGCGAGGACCAGGTATGTCCTCCGTCTTTACTTACGGCGAAAGCCCGTTGTTTAGCACCTCGATAGTTTCTCATGCTCAGAAGCAGAGAGCCGTCAGCCAGTTCCACGACTTCGCATTCGTTCATGCTCTTTTCCGTCAGCCCTCCGCGCGTCCAGCTTTTCCCGTGATCGTCGCTATAGATGACCAGGGAGTAACCTTTCTTGTCCCAGTCGCCCCAGCCTTTGCTGTCGCCGCAATCGCACGGGAGGACGAGCCGGCCTTTATATTTACCGTGTTTGAGCTGGATACCGTGGCCGGGCCCGGTGGCGTACCAGCCCCATTCGGGATCCTTAACCTTCTCGGTGATTTCTTTCGGCTTCGCCCAGCTTTTTCCCTCGTTTATGCTGTGTGTCATGAAGACCCGGTCGTTATCCCGACAGTAGGCCAGCCATATGATTCCGGTTTCCTCATCCACGACGACGCAAGGATTGCCTATTGTGATTTTTTCGGTGCCTCCTTCTTCATAGACGATTCTCTGCGGAGTCCAGGTTTGCCCTCCATCGCTCGAACGACGCAACATCAGGTCGATATCCCCGTGATCGCTCCGAGCGCCTTTCCGCCCCTCGCAGAAGGCTAAAAGCGTTCCTTTTTGCGTGACGATCAATGCGGGAATACGATAGGTATGATAGCCCAGTTTGCCGCTTTCGTAGATAACTGTTTTTGAGACTCCTTTCTCAACACCCTCGGCCGCACCCGAGACAAACGCAACCAACAAACACATGAGCAGTAAACACACAGCGGACTTTTTTGACGTCATAGCAATCTCCTTCGCTCATTCATAAAGATAAGCCCGTTATTCTCTTGTTCCATAGTACACATCGCCGGACAATGAGAAAACCAGCATCACAGCGAGTACATTATAACAGTCCGTACGCAGAATGAAAGTCGTTTGCTGAAGCAACAACTGCTACGAATACACGCGTGCACTTCCGTCGGTCTTCTGGTAGAATTCGAAAGCGAGTCGCTCCAAAAAGAAATGATATTGAAATTCAAAGGATGTTAGCAATGAAAGAACATTTTAGATCGATAGGAACTTTAGCGATCCTTTGTGGGCTATCTGCCATCTACTCAATTCTTCCCTTTTCAATGGCACAGGCCGGCGCCGCGAGCGCCACTTTTGACTCCGCCCGGCCCATTTGGCCGGTGGGGCGCCAGACGGAGAAGAATCTTTTCGTGGGATTTCGAGCGGTCTTCGAGTGTTCAAAACAGGATGATCCCGCCCTTCGGATCACCGCTTCATCGCTTTACCGGATCTATCTCAATGGACGTTTCGTCGGTCATGGCCCCGCCCGCGGACCTCATGGTTTTTACCGGGTGGACGAATGGCCTCTCGATGTCCGGACGGGCGGGAAAAATATCCTGGCTATCGAGGTCGCCGGCTACAATGTGAATAGTTATTATCTGCTGAATGAGCCCGCGTTCGTGCAGGCGGAAGTAGTCTCTGGCGGGCGCGTCCGGGCATCCACAGCCGGCAAGGGTGTCGATTTCCAGGCCGTCGTCTTAAAGCATCGCGTGCAAAAGGTGCAACGCTACAGTTTTCAGCGTCCGTTTATTGAGGTCTATCGGTTGAACGAGGGGGACGATCATTGGTGGGACAGGTCTTTGGCGGAATTCACCCGGGCATCCTGCTCAACCCTGCCTCAACGAAATCTCCTCGTACGACGGGTTGCTTATCCCCGTTTTTTAAAGCGCCAACCGCTCTTTGTTGTTTCCAAAGGCAGGCTTGAGCGCAACGTACCTGTCAAGCGATTGTGGAAAGACCGTTCTCTGGTCAATATCGGTCCCAAACTCGGAGGGTATCCGGAAAGCGAACTTGACGTCGTTCCATCGATCGAATTGCAGAAGATCCGGTCAGCCTCCAGGGACGTAGTGAACGAACCCTATCAGCCCATAAGGGCCATTGAACTGGGCGAAAACGCATTCTACATCGTCGATTTGGGGACGAATCTCACAGGGTTCGTTGGGGCACGCGTCCGATGTTCCGAACCGACCAGGCTCTATTTCACGTTCGATGAGATTCTCGCCCAAGACGACGTCAATTTCAAGCGGCTCGGCTGTGTCAACGCGATATGTTATGAACTGCAACCCGGCACGTACCAACTGGAATCTTTCGAGCCGTACACGATGCGTTACCTCAAGCTGAATGTGGTGCACGGTTCCTGCGACGTCGAGCATCTCTATCTGCGGGAATACGCAAATCCTGAAACGGAAGAGGCCCGATTTTCGTGCAGCGATCCGAGACTCAACCGGATCTTCGAAGCCGCCCGGCAAACTTTTCGGCAGAACGCCGTCGATATCTTCATGGATTGCCCCTCGCGTGAACGCGCCGGCTGGCTTTGTGACAGCTTTTTCACGTCCCGTGTGGCCTTCGACTTTGGCGGCAACACCACCATCGAGAAGAACTTCTTCGAAAACTATCTCCTGCCGGCAAGCTTTGCGCCTCTGCCGGAAGGTATGCTGCCCATGTGCTATCCGGCCGATCACGATGACGGCGTGTTCATCCCGAATTGGGCGCTATGGTTTGTGATCCAGTTGGAGGAGTATCAGGCCCGAAGCGGTGATCGCGAGCTGGTCGCCGCCTTGAGACCCAGACTGGAAGCCCTTTATCGATACTTCCAGCAATTCAGGAATGAGGATGGACTTCTCGAACAACTGGCAAGCTGGGTCTTTGTCGAATGGTCGAAAGCCAATAGCTTCGTGCAGGATGTCAGCTACCCCAGCAACATGTTGTATGCAGCCGCCCTGGCCGCCGCCGGCAGAATGTATGATGAACCTGATCTGATCGAGCAGGCTGAGCGGATACGCGAGGTGATTCGCCGGCAATCGTTCGATGGCGAGTTCTTTGTCGATAATGCCGTGCGCAAAGACGGCCGGCTCCAGGTGACTCGAAATCGTACGGAAGTCTGCCAATACTTTGCCTTTTTCTTCGACGTGGCCACACCGCAAACGCATGGGGAGCTTTGGAAAAAGCTCGTGCACCAGTTCGGCCCAAACCGTAAGAAAACCAATGCGTTCGCCGAGATTCATCCGGCCAACGCGTTCGTCGGGAACTACCTGCGCCTGGAACTTCTCAGTCGCTATGGCTATCCGCCCCAAATCAAGAACGAGCTTGTTGACTTTTATCTGTACATGGCGGAACAAACGGGGACGCTTTGGGAAAACATCGGCGCGTCCGCCAGTTGTAACCATGGCTTCGCCTCGCACGTAGCCCACAGTTTCTACCGCGACATACTCGGCGTGCGTGCAATCGATACGCAAAAGAAGATCGTCCGCTTGAACATTGCCGACGTGGGTCTGGCGTGGTGTGAAGGGCGCCTCCTAAGTCCACACGGGCCGATTAACATCAGGTGGCGCAAGGATGGCGATCAAACGATCTGCCGTGCGGACGTCCCCGCTGGATATACACTTGAGACAGACGGCATCATCGGCAACGATCTGAAGTTGCAGTAGCAACCTTTTTGGGCGTTTATCCCTTGAGCCTCGTGACTATGCTCTACTCGAACAGTCTATTGATATCCTCGTCCGTGATCCGTTCATCCGGCCGGATCGGCTCTCCTCTTCGTCGTCTCAGATGCTCGAAAAATTCTTTCATGTTTCCGGGCGCCGATTTGATCGCCAGACCTAACGAATACCGCATCAGGGAAATATCCACCCCGCCACGGACACCTTTGATCAACCCGGTCTCCATATCTTCCTGGATGTCCATTTCCTTGTCGAATTTGTCCAGGATATTTTGTACGCTGCCGTATTCGATCTCTTCCGTGACGATGGGCTTGTTGCTGATCTGAGAATACGGAACCTGCATCGCCCTAAGGAGGTATAGGGCATCCGGGGGGATGGCGTTTGCATGCTCGAAGCCTTCTGTGAATTCCGGCCCGCCGAAGTGGGAGGGCAGGACGATTTGGGGCCTTTGAAGCACGATAAGCCCCTTCATCACCACCGCCCGGTCGGAAAACCGGTTGTGTTCGGCCACCAGCACGTAGGGTAGTTCCATCGCTCCAAACGTGAAGAGCATCCGTTGGTATTCGCGGATAACCTCGGTGGCGCTCCAGTAGTCGTTAAAGTTTTCTTTATCAAGATCGGACATTATTGTCTTTTTCCGATTGGATGCATGATTCAGTTAGAGAATGTATTGAAATAAGAAATGCCCGGATTGTCAAGGGCGCATTTCCGAAAAGGATCAGCCTTGGATTTATGTGAATATCGTTAGTATTCGTCAGATCATCCGGCGTAATTGATGATTCTTGATTTCTTTAGCCAGAGCTTTGGCGTTGCCGCCTACGAACTTATCCAACTCCGCCCAGAATGCTTTGCTGTGGTTTTTGATCCGGGTGTGGACAAGCTCGTGCAGCAGGACGTAGTCCCTTAACTCGTCGGGCAGGCGGACCAGGTTCATGTTCAGACTGATGCTATTTTTCGCCGAACAACTGCCCCATCGTGTCTTCTGTTTTCTGATAGTCACTTTGTTGTAATTGAAATCGTGAATCTGTGCGATTTCTCTCAGTCGCCCGACGAGCGTACGCCTGGCCAGAGTTTCATTGATCTTCGGCAGCGGGGGACAATCCTGCTCCGTCTCAAGCTCTTTGAATTTGCGGAGGTGCTTTTCGATCCAGGGGATTCTGGAGTTCAGGAATTGCTTCGCCATCCTCATGGAGGCGCCTCTGGGTAGGGTCAATCGAACGGTCTGGTTGCGTTTGACCGTAATGCAGAGTCGCTTGGCCCTTTTGGATTTCGCGATAACGACCGGTCCGATTTTGGGGATTTCGAGAATGTCGGCACTCATGTTAATCGTTTACTGAAGCAAAATTGTCGAGTGGTTTTTGTGCGATTCCAGAGCGGCGGCAAACAGGCGGTGCCATAAGATCGTTTCATCCGGTCTCACGCAGGCGGTGAATGGAGCAAAAGGTTTGCCGTTGGCGAACTCATATAAAAACGCCGCCCACATTTGAAGAATCGCATCGGAGATGCCGAACTGGAAGATATTGTGCGTAATCGACTCGAACGGGACTTCTTGTCCCATATCGATCCTCTGCCAGCGTTGCTCTCCGCCGGAGTATTCGAGTATTTCAAGTGTGTTGGCGTCATTCGTACTAAACCTTGCCGATGCCTTGGTGCCCAATATCTCGATATACCAATTGTTCTTTTGCCCCGGTGAGATGCGTTGTGTCCTGAGTGTGAATGGGAAGATATCGCCGGAATGGGAATCCCGGGCTTCACAAAGGAGCGTCGCGTTGTCCCACGTTTCGCAAGGGACCATGACTCCTTTTGGATCCGGGCGCTCCGGCATGAGATTGGAGAGCACGGCGCGGACGTTTAAGGGAATCCAGCCGGCCCGAAATGGAACCGAACAAATGTGAGGTCCCAGGTCTCCCATGCATCCGTACTCACCGTTATAGTCGAGCATCCGTTTCCAATTGATGGGTTTGGCGGGATCAAGGTCGCTGCAGTGCAGAAAACCCACGTTGACTTCGATGATCGTACCGAACGCTTCGGCTTCGATCATCCGGCTGATCCTTTGCACGGCGGGCAGGAACATAAACTGTGACGAACATCGAACGAAGCGGCCGGGATGTGCATCGATGCAGGCCATGATCGCATCGTTGGCCTTCTTATCGATGCCGAACGGTTTTTCTCCCATCAGGTGCTTACCCGCCTGGAGGGTGTCGCAGTAGAACGCCTGGTGGAGATGGTGAGGAACGGAGATGTAAACGGCATCGACCTCACGATTTTCCAAAAGGTCCCGGTAATCAGCCGTAACCTGTCGAATCGTGGGTATGTTATCCGTAAACCAGTTAACCTTCTCGGCAGACAGATCGCGGCGACAAATGGCAACGATCTCAGGGCGCAAGCTCGTCTGAGGCAGATGAAACCAGCGGGCGGCGGCACTGGCGAATTCGCGCCCCATCATACCGCAACCGATTATTCCAAAGCGAAGCGTCTCCATTTCGCGCCCATCATCCTATAACTGAACGTGATAAACCAGGCTCCTTTATAGACGATTTGGCCTTTGCCGTCAACTTGCTTTACTTTGATTTGTCCATGTGGAATTGTTGTCGTCCGCGTCCGTAATTGGGGCGTCGGCAATTTGGGAGCTTAGGAAACGTTCGTTCGCCTTCGCGGCGTGTAACGCCGGGACTAAATCATCTGAAACGAAAGATTTGAGCACATATCCTGTGATGCCCGCTTTGAATCCGGTCGCGACGAAAACCTTATCGGCAACGGCGGATAAAATGACGATTCGTATTTGTGGATTCTTTTTGAGAATATGTCGAGTGGCTTCGATACCGTTAAATCGAGGCATGTTCAGATCCATCAGGATAATATCCGGCAGAAGCTTCTCGGCTATCTCCGCGGCGACTTTTCCATCCTTGGCCTCGCCGATAATGTCAAATTCCGGCCACTTGCTCAGAAAAGATTTGATACTTTCCCGTATCGCATCGTGGTCGTCTGCAATCACAAGTCTTATCTGCATGTTACCAGGCCCCCATTTGCCTGTGAAAGCGATATTCAGATCATATATCCCATACAATCATACATCGACGGGATCATGGGGAACACTTGGTTGGCAAATACTCCACGCGGAATAGTAAAAGGCGTAACTTCAACCGGGAATAAGCTTGCCCTGGATACGCCAATTCCTTAAGTGCGGAGTCGCTCGGGTTGGAACGCGTGATCGATCCGTTTACCGAGGATAGGATTAGATGGTATATTCTTTATGGGTAGTCTTGGCCAGTCCGGGCTCATTATGGTATCCTTCACAACGATCAAACGAGAATTAACGATTGTATGCAAATCATGACAAATAAACAGGAACGCAATTTTCGATAAGAATTGGATAACATGAATGGTTGACGAAAAGATTTCACGGCAATCAAGCTATCATTCCGCAAAAAGACGAATGCTCCTCGCAACGATGTTTTGTTACCTGTTTTACTATACCGGCCGGCAAACCTTCGGATTTGCCATACCGTTTATAGAGGAAGAACTGGGTCTCAGTAAAACGACCCTGGGATATTTTGGCACCTCCTTATTATGGGCCTATGCAATCGGCCAGGCTATCAATGGGAACCTCGGAGACAAATATGGCGGAAGGTTCATGATGAGCCTGGGCGCCGTTCTGTCATGTGGATTGAACTGGATTGTCAGCTTCGGAGTCGGTTTCTGGAGTCTTTTTGTGCCGTGGACGGGAAATGGTTTTGCCCAGTCGATGGGATGGGCGCCGGGCAGCAAGGTCGTGTCCAACTGGTGGGGGCATCACGAGCGGGGAAAAGCATTCGGGCTTTTCATGTTCGCCGCGGGAATGTCGTCCATCCTTGCCTTCATAACGCCGCTGATCGTGCTCAAGACGCTCGGCTTGAATTGGCGATGGATTTTCCGGCTGCCGGTACTGCCTCTTCTGATCGGTGGCGTGGTGTATTATCTCATTGTCCGGGATCGGCCTGAAGACCTCGGTTATGACTCGCCACATGATAATTTGCTGGAAAATCCGAAAGAAGCCGAAACCGTCGATGGAGGTATTAGATATGATGACACGGAAACGTCGCTTCAGCGCTATAAGGTTGTTTTGAGCAACTGGCGCTTTATGGCAGCCAGCATCGCTATCGGTTTCCAGAGTTCGGCTCGTTACGGACTGCTTATCTGGGTACCGGTACACTTTCTCGGCACAGACTGGAAGAACTCGGAGGCTGTCTGGATCAGTACGGCGCTCCCGGTGGGGATGGCGTTAGGTGCGGTTACAGGAGGATGGATCTCAGATAAAGTGTTCCACTCAATACGCTGGAAGCTGATTTCTTTGTTTATGACCCTTGCTGCCGTGACGTCGATGATCATGTTTCTTTTGCCGAGCGGTCACCCGGCAGGCATTATGATTTTGTTTTTGTGCGGCTTCTTTGCCTACGGTTCCCAGTCCGCTTTTTGGGCGCTGTGCCCTGATTTGCTCAGTCACAACCGAACGGGGACGGGCGTCGGTATCATGGACTTTTTCGCTTACCTTTTTGCCGGACTTGTCAGCCCGTTAATCGGCAGGATGATTGAATCACACTCTGTCATTGATTCTGCGACCGGAGCAATGGTTGACAATACCGCTTTGGTCTTCCCTGTTGTTGCATCAGCGTGTATCATCAGCGCTGTCATAGGTCTGTTTATCAGGCGATAAAAGCAGATTAACAGGCAAAAAAGAAAGGAATTGAATATTGGCAAGAGCATGTAGAGCTGCGGTGTTCAGTGAAGTGGGCAAACCTCTGGAGATGCGTAAATTCACACTGCCGCACAAACTCGAACCGAGAGGCGCACTGTGCAAAGTGAAAATGAGTACTATTTGCGGCTCTGATCTTCACACGATCAGCGGCAGACGAACCGAGCCTGCGCCTCTGATACTGGGCCATGAGATCATCGGCGAAATTATCGCTTTGGGCGATGATCTTAAAAATGATGGATTTGGTGAGAAGCTAAAAGTCGGCGACAGGGTTACCTGGTCCATTATGGCCTCTTGCGGCAGGTGCTTTTATTGTACGCATGGTTTACCGCAGAAATGTGAAAGACTTCGCAAATATGGTCACACCTGCTGCAACGAACCTCCACACCTAAGCGGTGGATATGCTGAATATATCTATCTATTCGGCGGTACAGCGATTTATAAGATCCCTGTCAGTATACCTGATGAGATAGCCACTCCGGCGAACTGTGCCTTATCCACAGTCATCAATGCGGCCGAAACCATAGGGCTGCATAAAAGCGATACTGTACTTATTCAGGGGGCGGGACTATTGGGATTGAACCTGGTCGCGCTGGCCGTCGAAGCCGGCGCAAAAAAAATATGTGTTACCGATATACTGCAAAGCCGATTGGACCTGGCGCGTAGATTCGGGGCTGATTTGTGTATCAATGCCAAGGATTCTTCCTGCGAAGAAATTGTGTCACAGATTCGCGGTCAAACCGATGGCTATGGTGTAGATGTCGCTTTCGAGATATGTGGCGCAAAAGAGGCCGTCGCGCTGGCCGTAGAATCACTTCGTATTGGAGGAAGATACCTCATCGCCGGCTTGGTAACACCCGGCAGCCATTTAGACATAGACGGCAACCAGATAACGCGAAAATATCTTACCGTCAAAGGTATTCACAACTACAATCCCAAACATCTTGGCATGGCTCTGAAGTTTCTTGAAAAGTGCTCACACAAGTATCCGTACAATGAGTTAGTCGGAAAGGTATTTTCACTCTCCCGGATCAATGAAGCTGTTGAATCGGCTTCCACGGGACAACATATCCGCATAGGAATCAGAACAAAAACAGAAGCCGAATAAATCAACTTCTTATACAGGATAATCCTCCTTCTCAAAAAGCTCAAAGAAGCAATTTTTATGCTTCGGTCATATGACAACGCACCGATGGCCTTCAATCTGAATGATCTGCCGTTTTAGTAATCTTTGAAGTGTCTCATCCATTCCGGCCAGCCCTCCGGCCGCATACCCCCGGACCGGGTATAGAAACCTGCCGTATCGAACTGGCGATGCCACTTCAAGGTCCACAATTCTTTGAGTCCAACCGTTCGGGCAGACATGTCCATAAAAAGCATGTTTATCGAACCGTTGTGGCGATTGGTGCAGAAGTGGTTCATTTCGCCAGCGGGGCTGGTGCCTCCACTGATCCGCGGCTCACCATCGTACCGCGGAGGGGAATCGGTATGTAGCGGTGAGCCGTCAACGTAGGTGCAATCTGCAAACATCGGGATCCTGCCTGCGGTCTTAACGTCGGGACTCTGCCAGTATTGATCCCATCGCCCTCTTGAGATCCCTCGACCGCCCGTATATTCACTTATCCCGTAGCTGCCAACATCGCCTCTTTGTGCTCCCCAAGAGGTAGGGCTCAGATAGATGCCCCAGGCCATATTCGGATGCTGTGCTCCCGTCGAGCCGCCGGACCAGTCGGTTCCAGGTCTTGCGGCCACCGGGCACAAGTAGAGGTCGTTACCGTCGCCGACGTACGCACGCGTTGCCGACATCCACATAAGAGCAATAGCACCCTGATCAGTGTACGGGCCGGTGGGGAAATAACCGTCGTTATCATTCGCGTACATCCGAAAGACCAAGCTCCATTGTTTCAGCTTAGCCTGACAGGTCACCTCCTTTGCCTGCTTTTTTACCCGCCCCAACGCAGGCAACAGTATAGCCAGCAACAAGGCGATAATTGCTATGACCACTAAAAGCTCTATGAGCGTGAATCCTTTTGGTTTATCCATAATCAACCCCCTGCGTTCCCCGTCGTAATGGGTATTGACGATTTTCTATTGACCAACTCGCGTGCTTTTATCAATAACCATGGGCCCGCATAACTCTCAACAAGAGTTTTGCAAAATTGAAGTTAGGCATATATTATTTCAGAAAATCGATTT
>CAYZAT010000099.1:0-13204 GCA_964476475.1 uncultured Pirellulales bacterium | reverse complement strand
CGACTTTGCTGCAATATGACTCTCCTGTACAACTCAATCATGGTCGCCGTCGATCTGGCGGTGCTGTTTTATGCGGGCCGAATGAAGGGCATGTCGGCCTGGTGCTTGGCCGTCGCCTGCGCCGGGATGATTGCCGTCGTGCTTCCGATTTACCTTGTTAACATGCTGGCGACGAGCAGAATAAGGGCGCAACTGCTTTTCCAGTTAGGCGCGATTCGCTATTTAGGTGCGATGATTCATTTGGGAGAAAAAATCGCAGACATCGAATGTCCGGAATTAGCCGAACATCGAGCCGCATTGAAAGAGGCGGTCATGGTGTTAAAAAAGATCGCGAGGAAGACATTCCTCTTGTTTCCGGAAGCCTCGATGAGTTCTGATATTTCGACGTTACTGTATGCTCACGTTGATATTTATTTTCTCAGAGAGGTCAGAATTTTCTATTCCGTTTTGGATGAGATTCATGCACATCATACGGATATTCAACGGATCTATCGTTTGATCGGAGAATTGGACGCTTTGCAGTCGGTCGCTTCGTACCGCGAAGGATTGCCGGATTACATCGAGCCTGATTTTTCGGATGAGGTACATTTGCTTGAGATAAAGGAGGCCAGACATCCTCTGCTGGCGAATCCCGTGACGAATTCTATTTCCATCCGCGGCAAAGGCATTACGATCACCGGTTCGAATATGGCGGGTAAAACGACGTTTCTCAGAACGTTAGGCGTCAACGCCATCCTGGCCCAAACGATCTATACCTGCCTTGCGAGTTCTTATACGGCAAATTATTTCAGGATCATTTCGTTAATCAGCGAAACGGACAGCCTGATGGAAGGGAAAAGTTATTACCTTGTTCAGGCGGAACACTTGTTGCGGATGATAAGGTCCTCCGAAAAAGAGGTATTGACCTTGTGTCTTATCGATGAGCCGTTGGGCGGGACGAATTCCTCGGAGCGCATTATCGCATCATTTGAGATTCTTCGCTACCTGTTCGATCACAATGCATTGGTAGTCGTGGCGACGCACGATTTGGACCTCGCTCAAATGCTTGAGTTTGGTTTTAAATGTTACCATTTTACAGATAAGGTGGATTGGGAAGGATTAAGCTTTGATTTCAAACTCCGTGAGGGAATCACCTCGACCAGCAATGCCATTCGATTGTTGGAATATCTAAATTATCCTGAAGGCATCATCAAACGGGCGATGAAATTGGAATCGTAAGCAGGATTCGGTATTGCCTGGCTGATGTGCGTAAAAGGCTGGGTGGTGATGGAGAAATATGAGAAATCCCTGCTGCAATTCTGGAAGGAATGGTCAAAAAACGGGAACGATGAAAAAAAATTATAAAAGTGTGTTATGTTTGGTATCAGGGTGGCACTTTACTATGGTTTTAGATGATAAACCGATGGAATAATGAAGAAAAAAGTGAATAAAAAAGCATGGGCATACGAATCTTAGGCATATTGACAACTATTCATACCCTCCTCCGCGAAGCTAAGTTTGCCGGTTGCAATACATTGTGGCCGGCAAACTTGGCACTGCCTCGAAGGGTCCCTATACGAATAACAAATACCCCATGTAGACGAAATACGTCGCCAGAAACACGATACCACACGTTCGTCCCACAACGCGCTTGCCGATGATTACGGCGCCGGCAAAAGCCGCACTGACGCCAATCATGATCCAATAGTTGGTTCCCGCCGCCAATCGCTGAGATTCGATGTGAAACGGTCGAACGACACCCGCCGCACCGGTAACAAGCAGAGTGTTAAAAATATTGGAGCCGACGAGGTTACCGACGGAAATATCGTGATGCCCTTTGATCGCGGCCACCACGCAGGTCATCAACTCCGGCAGTGAGGTTCCGAAGGCGATGATCGTCAACGCAATGACGGCCTCGCTGAGGCCAAGGCGCGCCCCGATGACGACGGCTCCATCCACGGTTATTTTTGCCCCGAGAGCCAATCCCGCCAAGCCGATGAGTACACACAGGATGTTTTTCAACGTATTGGGATTCTTCGGTTTCATGCCAAGGTTAGTCTTTTTAGCTTCGCTTAAGGTCTGTTTCGCTTCTCGCTTTGCCGTATGTATCGTGATAAGAATCAAGAGGGTGAAAACAGTCAGTAAGATCAGCCCTTCCAGCCGGGCCAAATATGAATTGCGAAGGAAGGGCCATAATAGCAACGCAACGATGAGCATGACCGGGATTTCGCGGAAAACGGTCTTTCTTTTGACTTCGAGCGGACGAATAAGGGCCACTAAGCCGCCGACAAGCGCCAAATTCGCGATATTGGAACCAAACACATTGCCCAAAGCCAGGTCTCCCCCGCCAACCTCTCGCAACACACCGGCGATACTCGCGGCGACTTCCGGCGCCGAGGTGCCCATCGCCACGACGGTCAGGCCGACGACCAGCGAACTGACGCCAAGCTGCTCGGCCAATCCCACCGCACCGGCCACCAACAGGTCGGCGCCCTTCCAGAGGACAAGCAACCCGGCCACCAATAATACCACCGCTACGCCTATGCTCATCTTGCCGCTTTCAATGTATCTGCGAATGGACCGTTCGTACGTGCGAAACAATAATACAAGATGCAAGTAATTTCAAGCACTTTCGTCTGCCGGACGCGCCGTCCGAACCGAGATGGCGGGAGGATTCAATTCGTGGTGTGTCTTCCGGGCCGGAAGCGAAGCGCGTTATACCTTCCCCACAACCAGGCAGGCGTTATGGCCCCCAAAGCCGAACGAATTGCTCAGGGCGACGTTAATGTCGGCTTCGCGGGCTTCCAAGGGGACATAATCCATCTTAAGATCGCATCGTTCGTCCGGGTTTTCCAGGTTAATCGTGGGAGGTATGACGGATTCATTGATCGCCTTGGCACAGATAATCAGCTCGACCGCGCCGGTGGCGCCGAGCATATGCCCGAGGCAGCTTTTCGTCGAGCTGACGGGTATTTTGTAGGCGTGCTCGCCGAACACATGCTTGATGGCCGAACTTTCGGCGATGTCGTTGAGTTCCGTTCCCGTTCCGTGTGCGTTGATATAGTCGATCTTCTCCGGCTCGATGCCGGCGTCGGCCAGCGCCAGCTTCATGGCCATAGCCGCACCGTTCCCGTCCGGCAGGGGGGCGGTGATATGATACCCGTCATCGGTCGCACTGTATCCGAGAAGCTCGGCGTAAATCGTTGCACCGCGTTTTCTGGCGTGCGTTTCTTCCTCCAGCATCAGGATGCCGGAGCCTTCGGAAAGAATAAATCCGTCCCGGTCCCCGTCGAACGGCCGTGACGCCGCCGGAGGGTTATCGTTACGGGTACTCAGTGATCGCGCGGCGCAAAACGACGCCAGGCCGACCGGCGTTAGGGCCGCTTCGGCGCCCCCGGTAATCATGATATCACTTCGTCCGCTGACGATGTTGGAAAAGGCTTCTCCAATCGCGTGATTGCCTGAGGCGCACGCGCTCGAGACACAAAAATTCGGACCGCGTAAACCATACTGGATCGCAATCGTGCCGCTCGCCGCATTGGCCATCAGTCTCGGAACACAGAACGGGGAAACCTTCCCCGGCCCTTTATTCAGAAGCCTGATGTGCTGCTGTTCGATCTCACTGATGCCGCCGATACCTGTCCCGACGACGACACCGATGCGCGAAAGATCCGCCTTCGAAAGATCCAGCCGACTGTCGTTTACGGCCTGTTGGGCCGCGGCTATGGCGAATCGCGTGAAGCGGTCCATGCGCTTGCTTTCACGTCGATCCACGTATTGGGTGATATCGAACTGCTTTATCTCGCCCCCAAAATGCACGGGGTATGCACTCGTATCGAAAGATTCGATCATGGAAACGCCGCTTTTGCCTTCACATAACGCCGTGAAAAGCTCGTTCGCGGACTCGGCCAGAGCGGTGACACAACCCAGACCCGTAATAACGACTCGCCGTTTACTCATACAACTGGTCCGTTATTCCTGGCTTTTGGATTGTGCAATATTGACGATGTAATCGATCGCGGCGCCGACGGTCTGGATCTTCTCGGCTTCCTCATCGGGAATGCTCATATCGAACTCGTCCTCGAATTCCATCACCAGTTCGACCGTATCCAGGGAGTCGGCATTCAGGTCATTTATGAACGATGTGTCACGCGAGATTTCTGATTTGTCCGCGCCCATCTGTTCGCTGATAATCTCGATTACTCTTTTTTCAATTGCCGGAACATCTACGCCGTCAGCACTCACTTGTTAATCCTCCCTAATTCACATAGGAAATCATTTTGCATTCTTTTATATAAAAACATCCAGTTCTTAAACCGGTCTTCAAAGCCCTTTTCATCTAATTCGGCGGGTTATCTTACCGACAAAAGCGCCTATGGACAAACTTTTTTTTATTTTTTTTCTACATGGCCATTCCGCCGTCCACGCAGAGGACCTGGCCGGTGATATACCCGGCCTCGTCGCCGGCCAGAAAGGCCACCGCTTTGGCGATGTCCTCGACGCTGCCCAGCCGTCGCATTGGGATAAGCTGTTTGGCCGCGTCGATGACGGGTTGCGGGAGCTTTCGACTCATTTCCGTGTCAATAAAGCCGGGGGCGATACAATTGGCCGTTACGTTCTTTTTGGCCAATTCACGGGCGACGGTCTTGGTCATGCCGATCAGGCCGGCTTTACTCGCCGAGTAATTGGTCTGGCCCGCGTTGCCCATGACACCGGACACGGAGCTGATATTGACGATTCGACCGAATTTGTTTCGCATCATCGAGCGGGCAACGACCCGCATGCCGACGAACGCCGCGCGAAGATTCACGTTCAGCACGGCGTCGAATTCCTCGTCGCTCATACGAATGAGGAGGTTATCCCGCGTGATACCGGCGTTATTGACCAGAATATCAACCCCGCCGTGCTCGCAAGCCAATGATTCAAGCGTCTCGGTGTATGCCTTCGTATCCGTTATGTCCACGCATTGTGTATCGACGGTGAATCCGGCGTCTTTCACTGCGTTTTCGAGCTCGCCAAGCGGGTCGGCGTTCATATCCAGTCCGACGACGTGACGCCCTTGTTTAAGCAATTCGAAAACGATGGCCCGACCGATCCCTCTGGCGGCCCCCGTTACAACAGCCAGCCTTTCTTCCGACATCCTTGTTGTCTCCTAACAAAAAGTTCCCCATTTTAACCGAGCTTCTGCTACAGCAATTCCCTTACGGTCTGCAGGCTGCTGAGATTGTTGACTCTCGTTTTTCTGTGGATTCGCCGCATCAGCCCCGTAAGGACCCTGCCCGGGCCAATCTCATAGAACGCTTCCACACCATCGGCCAAAAGCCGCTCCATACATTTCTGCCAGAGGATGGGAGACGTCAATTGCTTGACGAGCCCCTCCCTGATTTTCTCGCTTGACGGATAGTATTCGGCGTTGATATTCGCAATAACCTGCGTTTGGGCCGGCTCGGCAATCTCACAACCGGCCAATGCCTCAGCCAGCGCGTCGGCCGCACTGGACATCATCTGCGTATGAAACGCCCCGGCCACCTCCAGGCGGACGGCCTTGATTGCTCCACACTTAATGGCGAGCTCTTTCGCGATTCGACAGGCTTTCCTATCGCCGCTGACGACGATTTGACCGGGGCAATTAAAATTGACGGGCTTCAGAATATCCCCCTCGCCGGCTTCCTCGCATAACCGGCGGACCCTCTCCTCATCCAGCCCGATAATGCTCACCATCGCCCCCTCCGTCGCATCCGCGGCCGCCTGCATGGCTTGCCCTCGTTTCTGAACGAGCGTCAATCCATCTTCGAGACTCAATAAGCCCGCCGCATAGAGCGCCGTGTATTCACCCAGACTTAATCCTGCTGTCACGTCCGGAATGATTTGATCTTTCGTAGATTCCGTCCTCAGAACCTCCAGAAGGGCGGCTGACGTTGCGAAAATCGCCGGTTGCGAAACCGTCGTGCTGTTGAGCTGCTCTGCCGGTCCCTCGATGCAAATATCCTGCAAATCATAACCGACAATGTCATTGGCCCTTTCAAACACCTGCGCCGCTGCTGGAAATTCCCGTACGATCTCAGCGCCCATTCCTACCGCCTGGGCCCCTTGTCCGGGAAACAAAAAAGCCGTTTTCATACTTGGCACCTCGCATTACGCATATCGTATTGCATCCTGATCCGTTGTTACTGACAATACGCGATACATACGACGTATCATTAAAACTCAATGATGTTGGCTCCCCACGTTAAACCGGCCCCGAAAGCCACGAGAATAATGACATCCCCTCGTTGGATTTTCCCCGCTCTGGCGCACTCGTTAAAGGCAATCGGTACGGAAGCCGCCGACGTATTGCCGTATCGATTAATATTGATAAAGACCTTTTCATCGGGCAGCTTCAGTCGTTTGGATGCGGACTCAATGATTCTCGCATTCATCTGGTGGGAAATCATCATTCGAATATCGTCAACGCTCAGGTCGCAGACTTTCAAGCAATCCTTGACCGTTTGGACGATTCGACGAATCGCTTGCTGATAGACTTCCCGGCCTTTGATTTGCATATAGATCTTATCCGGATCCTCCAACGTCTTACTCGACGGGTAGCGGGAGCCATAGGCCTGGCAGTTCAAGGCCTCCCATCGGTCTCCATCCGAATGCATGGCGCTATATAAAATTCCCTTGCGCCCGTCCTCGGCCCGCTGGAGGATCACCGCACCCGCTCCATCGCCGAAGAGAATGCAGCTTTTCCGGTCGGACCAGTTCGTAATTTTTGAGAGCGTCTCAGCCCCGATGACAAGGGCGTTTTTGATTCGGCCGCTTTCAATGAATTGCTGCACGATCGAAAGCCCGTACACAAAGCCGCTGCACGCGGCGGCCAGATCAAACACCCAGGCCTTCTTTGCCTGGAGCGCCCGTTGGACGAACGATGCCGTCGAGGGAAAGACCATCTCCGGGGTGATCGTCGCCACAATGATTAACTCCAGATCGGCCGGATCGAGATCGGCCTCGGCCAGAGCCCTTTGGGCCGCTTCCGTTGCCAGCATAGCCGTCGTTTCGTTCTCGTTCGTGATATGACGGACCTTTATCCCGGTCCGCGTCGTAATCCACTCATCGGACGTGTTCACCATCTTGGCCAGATCATCGTTGGTCAGTGTTTGCTCCGGTGTGAACGCTCCGTAGCCGGAGATGACTGCACGGTAAGCGGGGGCCCCGCCGTGGGTTATGTTATTCATCGGTGGTCCTTACACAGGCCCCGGAAAGATACTCGACGATCTTATCGTTAATTTTTTCCGTATATAACTTTTTAGAGGCCAAAATCGCATTTTTGATCGTACGACTCTGACTTGAGCCGTGACAGATAATCGCCGTGCCGTTAACGCCCAGCAACAGCGCGCCACCATACTCATTATAGTCGTATTTGCTGTAAATCCTCGTCATCACCGGCTTGAATTTCATCACGAGCGGAAGCTGCTCCTCCATGAGTTCGACCTTGATGGCTTTGAATAAGCCGTCCACAAGACCCTCGGCCAGTTTGAGAATCACGTTTCCCGTGAAACCGTCCGAAACGACCACGTCGCAAGCCCCCTTGAAAATATCCCGCCCCTCGATATTACCCACGAGGTTCATTCTGGAATCCGATTTCATGAGCGTCCGGGCTTTCTTGACGATCTCGTTGCCTTTGGCGTCCTCGGCCCCGATACTCATCACCCCGACTCTCGGATTGTCAATCCCGAGCAGGTGTTTGGCATACACCCCGGCCATCACGCCGTATTGATAGAGGTGAATCGGCTTGCAGGCGATATTCGCGCCGACGTCGCATATGACGACCGGCCCTTCAGGCGTCGGAAACACGACGCCGATCCCCGGGCGATTGACACCGGGCAAATTTCTCATCCTCAT
This sequence comes from uncultured Pirellulales bacterium, assembly GCA_964476475.1. GTDB lineage: Bacteria > Planctomycetota > Phycisphaerae > Sedimentisphaerales > Anaerobacaceae > JAFGTG01. The sequence continues at coordinate 5,344 of CAYZAT010000099.1, read as the reverse complement.
CTGGAAAGCGGCCACACAGGCGCCCGTATTGCCCGCCGAGATCACGGCGTCCGCCCGGCCTCGTTTGGCCAGCTTGGCGACCACGGCGATCGAACTCTTGGGTTTCCGCCGGAGCGTTTCAATGGGCACCGCGTCCATCGCAATGATATCCGGGGCATCAACGATGGTAATATTCCCCTTTCGTGACGCGAGCGGGGGCAGTCCGGCTTCGATCTCGTTCTCCGGGCCGACCAGAATCAACTCGTCCTCCTCGTCGAGCAGGTCTATCGCCTCCAATGCACCGGCGAGAATCTCGGTCGGTGCGTTGTCGCCTCCCATGGCATCAATGGCTATTCGCATTGTTTTGCGGTCCTCGTCACGATTCTTTTCCGAGTTTCAGCGTGATCTTGGGATTCACATAACCACAGTTCTCACACGCCGCGTGCGGCAGCTTGGCCTGGTCGCATTTTTGACAGACCGAATAGTTCGTCGCCTTCAAACGATGATGGCTCCGACGCGTTCGGGTTTTGCTCTTACTGGTCTTTTTCACAGGTAGCATATTCATTTACTCCATGATTCAAACGTTATCCGATCGCCTCAATCACAACCGGATCTTCATCCACTTAATTCCAGCTATCTTACTGAAAACCGCCTTAATAGTCCACGACAACTCCTTTGTCAAGTCAAAATTGACTTTTGTATGGGTTTTCACATTGGCCTTTCGAGGCGGTATTTTTAATTTCCTTTTGAAAAAGGACCGATATATGATATGATAGTGAATGGAAATATTTAAGATGTTAGGGGAACACCCTGCTGGTTTTCTGCATCTGAAAAATATGACATAAACGCATTTCTATTCGAACAGGAGGCAGACGTATGCTCAGAGTAAACCGAACCTCTCCAGCAAGGAATAGGTATTCTAAGAAGAATCGAGTCTCCCGTCCCAAAGGTTTTACCCTCATTGAATTGCTGGTCGTTATCGCCATTATCGCGCTATTATTGGGGATATTGATGCCGGCATTGCAACGGGTGAGAAAGCAGGCGCGATCGTCGGCGTGCAAGGCGAATATGCACTCGTGGGCGCAAATCTGGAACATGTATTGCCAGGACAACGACGGTTATTTTTGCCGGGAGTCCAACTACGTGGGCTGGCCGCGCGGCAACTGGATCGAGGCGTTACGCCCCCTGTACCGAACAAAAATGGGAATTCTCATTTGCCCGACGGCAAAAAAACGGCTGGACAGCATGGACAATTACGGCAGTTTCGACCGGACCTATATCATGGGCACAGGCGGCATGCAGGACCGGAGGGAAGAGGCCAGTTATGGAGCGAATTGCTGGATTTTTAACTCACGTCCGGGTCAAACGGAGATTCAGAGCCGACCGGTCGAATGGAATTGGAAGACCAGTGACGTTAAAGGAGCCAACCAGATACCGCTCTTTGGCGATAGTATGTGGAGAGGGGGCGGGCCGTTTTATCAGAGCGGCAATCCCCAATCCAACCGAATCGCTCCGCCTGCCTTCAATGGCGAATGGCAGGGCGCCGCTCACGAAATGAAACATTTCTGCATCGACCGGCACAATTCGGTCACCAATCACGCTTTTTTGGATTGGTCCGTCCGATCGGTGGGACTCAAGGAATTGTGGACCCTCAAATGGCATCGCCAGTACAACATAGCGGGCTACTGGACGAAGGCCGGCGGGGCCCAGCCCACCTCCTGGCCGGAATGGATGAGAAAGTTTAAGGATTATTAATCCATTGGATCGGCCTAATAGCTGGTGTGTTTCCTTTGAAATATCAAAAGGACCGACAGCGCTTCAAACTGCCGGCCCATCAACGATATCGGGTAGTTGGTCGATTTACTTTTTGTTCTATGCATCCCATTCGGCTACTTTGACTTATTGGACGGGTGGGAATTCTTCGAATAAATGCTTAGCAAGAACGATCAGGTCCTGTGTATCAACGATTCCGTCCCCCCAGGGCATCGGGGCGATGTCACACAACTTGTTGTCCGTACCCCAATAATCAACCATAATGCACATATCTTCTGCATCGACGATTCCATCGCTGTTCAAATCTACAATGGGGATGATGGACGATTGCCATAGGTTAGGAGTGTCGAGACTGCCGAGTCCACCGGGTCGTTTGCCGCTGAAGTAGAGCGTCAAGCCATCTGCCGAGATGCTTTGGTTACCCTCTACGTAACCAGTATTCACGGTTGGCCCAAGATTCACGGGAGATTCCCAATCATCCAAAACAGTCGGTCTTTTTGACATCCATATATCCGATTGACCATACCCGCCGGATCGCTGGGAATCAAAGAAAAGGATTAAGCCATCTGACGAGAGGCACCCAATACGATCACCAGAAGGACTATTGATCGTCGGACCAAGATTTACAGGTTCGCCCCATGGATCTTCTATCGTTAATCGCTTCATCACCCACAGATCCCCATCACCCAATCCACCAGGCCGATCCGAGGTGAAGAAGAACTCGAGGCCGTCATGGGTGATGTAGGGTTGAGCATCAAGATACGCACTGTTTACAGTGGGTCCGAGATTCGTTGGTGTACCCCAGTAACCCTCCGGCATTCGTTCTGTTGTTTCTCGCCTCACAACCCAGAGGTCCATCCATCCGTGTCCACCAGGGCGATCTGAATGGAAGTAAAGTTCTGAACCGTCAGGCGCAATATATGGAGCCCATTCGTAATCCGGCGTGTTGACGGGTGCCCCGAGATTCTCCGGTTCGGTCCAGGGATCGTCTCTTGTGGGCCGTGTGGTCACCCAGATGTCCGAAGCGCCCAAACTGCCGGGCCGGCTGGACGAAAAGAAGAGCGTTAACTCATCACTGGAGATATGCGGTAGAAGATTCCAATCCGGAGTATTGACCGGAGCCTCCAGACGCACAGGCTCACCAAAGATGAAATCCGCTTTTGTACGGCCACAGCCCAGCATAATTACAATCCCGATGAGCGACAATTTGATTTTGCAAATACTTTTCTGTTTCATGGGTCTTTCCTTTCAAATGGATTTTTGTAGTGTTCACAAAGGTTTCTTCAAGTAGCCTTTACTTATAAACACTGGAAAATTTCCAGATATTCCGCCCTCCGTTGTATTTTTTTGTGAGCATGAGTGATAATGGGCACTAAAGTGTTGATACAGAAGGGTTTAATGTTTAGAATAGGTTTCCAAATATTCAAAATAAATTATGGGATTGTACTGATCCTCTATACGGCAGAAAGCAGATAGACCAATCATGCGGCACGATCAGATAACAGACATGGGCGGAACGGGAGAAGCTTTTCTTACAACCCATTGGTCCATCATCGAGAATGTCGGTTCCAGTAACGAAGATAGAAATCAAGCCCTGATTGGTTTATTGCTGAGTAAGTACTGGAAGCCGGTTTATTGCTATCTCCGGCGTAAAGGTCATAACAACGAGCAGGCCAAAGACTTGACCCAGGGCTTTTTTCATGAAGTTGTTCTGGGGCGAAATCTCATCCAGAAAGCGGACCAATCCAAAGGACGCTTTCGGTCCTTTTTGCTCATCGCACTCAACCGGTATCTACTAACGGCCCGAACGGGTCAGGCCGCACAGAAGCGAATCCCGGAGAGCAAGCTTGTATCACTGAGCGTAATGGATTTACCCGAACTACGTCAGACCAGCTCAGAATTGACTCCCGAGGATTCCTTCAACTACGCATGGGTTTCATCGATGCTCGAGCAGGTTCTAAGTGAAGTGGAAGCCAAGTGTCATGAGGACGGCAAAACAGTCCATTGGCATATCTTCCATGACCGAGTCCTGGAGCCGATTATGGAGAAGGTCCCTCCTCCTTCAATGACAGAAATCTACCGACGATATGGCCTTGAGAGCGAGACCAAGGCGTCTAATATGATGGTCACCGTCAAACGGCGTTTTCAAACCATCCTGAGAAATCATCTGCGTCATCTGGTCGTTTCTGATGATCAGGTCGAAGACGAATTGGCAGAGATTATGCGATTTCTTCCAAAGCCGGCGCAAGATCACACATAATTCCAGTATTTATATACAGAATCAACCGGTGACGATGATAATTGAACGATGCTCGCCTAACAGTGGAGCCGAACAATGAGCAAGAAATCCATATTTGATCTGGATCCCGAACAATTAAATCAGCTTCTATCAATCGGCAAGGGTCCCATGGAACCGGCTCCTCCAGAGCCATCGAGTTCCTCCGATCCGGATCGAGCTGCTCAGACAACCTCTTTAAACGTGTGCATTGAGAAGCTCGGTGATAAAATTGGCCGATACAAATTGCTCAGCATCTTGGGTGAAGGCGGCATGGGGATCGTCTATTTAGCCGAGCAGGAAGAGCAAATCAGGCGCAAAGTCGCTTTGAAAATCATTAAACCGGGCATGGATTCCAAACGAATTATCGCCCGTTTCGAAGCGGAGCGCCAGGCGGTAGCCCTGTTGGATCATCCCGGCATCGCTCAGGTCTATGATGTCGGGACGACGCGGACCGGCCGACCTTACTTCGTCATGGAGCATGTTAAGGGATTACCCATTACGGACTATTGTGACCGCCACAAGCTCACCATCGAGAAACGGCTACGATTGTTCCAGCAGGTCTGCCTCGCCGTTCATCACGCCCATCAAAAGGGTATTATCCATCGCGACATCAAACCCTCAAATATTATCGTCTCGGCAGAGAATGACCAACCGATTCCGAAGATTATCGACTTCGGCGTGGCTAAGGCCATCAGTCAACCTCTGACGGAACGTACCCTGTTTACTGAAGAAAACTACCTGCTCGGGACGCCGGAATACATGAGCCCGGAGCAGGCGGATATGAGTAACGATGACATCGACACCCGCTCGGATATCTACTCGTTGGGCGTTTTGTTGTATGTTTTATTGACCGGTGTCCTTCCTTTCGATTCTGATACGCTTCGTACCGGAGGCATCGAGCACATACGTCGGATCATCTGTGAAACCGATCCAAGAACGCCGAGCACGCGATTGGCCAAACTCGGCGACGAGGCCGGAAAGCTCGCCGAGAACCGCCGGACAGTCATACATGCTTTAGCCAGAAACCTAAAAAAAGAACTCGAATGGATTCCTCTCAAGGCCATGCGCAAAGAGCGAGCCGAACGTTATCGTTCAGCCTCCGAACTTGCCGATGATATCGAGAACTACCTGAAGGGCGAGCCGTTAATAGCTGGGCCGCCTGGAACTGGCTACAAATTAAAAAAGTTTGTACGACGAAATCGCGTTTTGGTGAGCGGCATCGCCGCAGTGTTGATTGTGCTTATAGTGGGTGTTGTGGTTTCCACGATCTTCGCCATCAGGGCCGAACGCGCCCTCACTGAAGCGCAACTCGTC
>CAYZAT010000098.1:0-13216 GCA_964476475.1 uncultured Pirellulales bacterium | reverse complement strand
GCCACCTCAACCGCCGCCACCACCATCACGATAAGCACGAACACCTGACCGGTGAGCGAATTGAGATGCCGGCTGAATGCGATGAAAGCCAAATTGACGGCATTCATCATCAATTCGATGCACATCCATTGCCCTCGCTCGACTTTCAAGCTCTTATCGTTAATGAAGTCGTGTCCCCAGGATTTCTCATCGGGCGACGATCGCATACCCATCCAGTAGGAATAGAAATCCCATTGCCATTTTTGGCCGTGGGGTTCGATGCCGGTCGAAAACCGCTCGTTGCCGGCCGGCCGGATGCCCGCTCCCCCCTGGGGCCAGGGTGTCGGAGGATTGTAGCCGCCGACGTGAAAAAAATGATGGATGGGATAGCAATCGGGTGCGAATTTCACGTAGAAACGAACGTAAAGTTGTTCGTAGCCCGGTGAAAGCCGCCTGTATAAATGCCCTCCTGTTCCCCGGCCTCCAATATGTGTCATCAAGAGGGAATGTTTGCCCCCGCTTGTCTCGGGTACATCCTTCGATAGCGACATGATTTCGGCACTTCTTACGCTTTCCCAACGGGATGTGACGGCATCCAGCGTGCCTTCCTCGAAGTTTTCGACAAAGATCACATCCGAATCCTTTTCGATTCCTCTATCCCCTTTGTATTTGGCTGCCAAACCCGGCCTTGGCTGGTTTTGGAATGCTCCAGCTTCTGCGTGGCTGGTGCTCACGGCCCAAAGCATGAACATAATGGAAACGAATCGAATGTTGGAAATGGAGGAAAAAAACCGGAAAAAAAGCATTCGAACGCCGACTAATTGACTCGGAATCCGTTTTTTAGAATCTGCGGGTTTTTTCGAATAAGCCATTACATAACCTCCCATACCTGTCTTGGCGTCCTGCTCGGTGCATAATATGCGAGAATACCCTGATTTAGCTCGTGTTGTCAAGATTGGGTTGACACTTCCCGAATCTTTAGAAAGTTCGATGCAATCGTGATGTCATTTGAGTACTATAAGGGTCGAATTGAACAGGAATCTCTCAGGAGAAGTGTCTAAGCGTGCAGAAATGCCGTTTATAATGGGTAATGCGAAATCTCAGTTCCAAGAACGATAGTAGCCATGAAAAAATATCTCTTTGTATTGATTGTTTTCCTCGGGACAATTGCGGGAGTTGGCGAAAGTCAGCCGCCGAATATCATCTTCATCATGGCCGACGATCTGGGCTACGGTGATCTCGGGTGTTACGGACAGACGTTGATCAAAACGCCGAACATCGATCGACTGGCTGCTCAGGGGATTCGGTTTACGCAGGCCTACGCCGGGAGTACGGTCTGTGCGCCGTCGCGTGGAATTCTGATGACCGGTCTGCATAACGGCCATGCCCCCGTCCGTGACAATGTGCCGCACTACCATACCTATCTGCGGGATCGAGACGTCACCCTTGCCGAGGTGCTCAAAAAAGCCGGTTACCGTTGCGGAGGCATCGGCAAATGGTCTTTGGGGGATCCCGGCACCGAGGGCCGCGCCACGAATCAGGGATTCGATGGTTGGCTTGGTTACCTCAATCAGGACCACGCCCACTATTACTATCCGGAGTATCTGGATGAGGGAGAGGGACGACGCGAGCTGCCGGGTAACTCAAAAAGCAAGGAACACTATAGCCACAACCTGATGACCGAGTGGGCCCTGCGTTTTATACGGGAATCGCACGCGCAGCCCTTTTTCCTCTATGCCGCATATACCATACCCCACTACGCCAGCAGCACAGAAGACCGAACCCAGTTTCCGGTAGTATCGGATGCGCCCTACGGTGATCGCGATTGGACCCAGGTAGAAAAAAACTATGCGGCCATGATCACCCTTCTCGATACGGATGTCGGTCGCATGGCGGAGCTTACCAGGGAATTGAAGATCGATAAGAACACCTTGATTATTCTCACCAGTGACAACGGCCCGTGGAGCGGAGCCCCCATGGAGAGATTCCATTGCTCCGGACCGCTACGCGGTCATAAACGCACATTATACGAAGGGGGCATCCGGGTGCCTTTCATCGCCCATTGGCCGGGCGTCATCCCCGCGAATAGGATTAGTCATGAAGTCATCGCCTTCTGGGATATGTTGCCAACGTTGGCCGAAATCGCCGGCGCCCAGGTCGCTGAGGACATCGACGGCCTTTCAGTCTGGAAGGCGTTTCAGGGGCAGCCGCTCGATCAGACGCATTCTCATCTGTACTGGGACTACGGGCACTGTCGGACGCGCTATGATCAGGCCGTCCGGCTTGGCATGTGGAAGGGAATACGTCTTGGCGTGGAGAATGAGATCCAGCTCTACAATCTGGAATCGGATGTACAGGAAAAAATCAATGTGGCCGGTCAGCACCCGGCGATCGTGACGAATATTGCTGAGATCATGCGAACCGAAGCCGTACCTAATGAACGATATCCTATTGGGAAAATCTATCAGGGTCAGCCGATTTGGAAGCCGACGTGGACTCCGGAATAGTATGAAGTTTTGAGAACAGTACTCAGCGTTTGCAGGCCGAAAGCATAGACTTCGTGCGCGTCAAGGGCGATATGAAAAACTGGGGAACAGGGATTCGAACCCCGACTAACTGATCCAGAGTCAGTCGTGCTACCATTACACTATTCCCCAAACGTCCTATTCATCTCGACTATTCTAAATCCGGTGATCCTGCAATGCAAGAAAATTCAGAAGCGTATTATTGGCGGTTCAATGAAATATTGACATAGAACCCCGACGCCATTACTTTTAGATCTCAATGAATAATGCCAACTGTTAATAAGGAGAAAAGGATGGCCTCTAAGTGTACACTCATAGCGTTTTCGTCTTTGTTGTTAATCTTTTCAGGAACGAACTGTTATTCCAGGCAAGCCAAACCGGACTTACGTGATGTGGCGTTGCTGAGGGATACGTGGGGCGTTCCCCATGTTTTTGCCGAGAGCGATGCCGGGGCGATGTATGGTTTGGGATATGCTGTCGCGGAGGACCGGGCGTTCCAGATGTATTACAATCTACGCATCATTCAAGGCCGCCTGGCCGAGGTCGTTGGGGATGTGAAAATCGGCGTTTCACAGCGCTTCCCTCAGGGGAGGAATTCGGCTCTCAAGAGCGATATCAAGATGCGCACCATTGGATACTACCGGGCGGCGCAACGCGTTGCCGCTAACCTCGACGGCGAAACGCTTGCCTTGCTCCAGGCGTACAGCGCTGGCGTCAATGACTATATCAAACACCATCCGAATAAGCTGCTGTATCTGTTTGAAAAGTACAATTTGGAGCCTGAAGCCTGGACACCCGCAGCGTGTATAGCCTCCTGGTGGCGCTTGGCACTTTTCTTCTCCGGCGATGGTTTGCGCGAAATGCCCGCCTACTATGAGATCAAGGCCGGTAAACGGAAAATACGCTCCTTTGCCCCGGAGGATGCTGTGGGCGCCCTTCGGGGCCGGCCCATCAGGGACGACGCCTCCGTGATCCAGCGCGGGGACGTCACGGATGAGTGGGTCCGCAAGGTGATGGACTATGCCATAAAACATCATGTGAGGCGAAAGGTGGATTCAGGCCCGCCGCGTCGCCGGCCTCCCTCGCCGCGCTTTAGCCACGCCTGGGTTGTGGGTAAGGACAGAACGACCAATGGTTCGGCCGTTCTCGTAAGCGATCCGCAGACTCCCGTTCGTAATCCATCCTTGTTCTGTGAATTCCACGTCAGCGGCAAGACCTTCAATGCCCGGGGGATGGGCGTTCCGGGCAGTCCTAATATTCTCATCGGTTTTACGAGACAGGTCGCGTGGGGCCTGACGGCGCTCGGCGCCGACCAGGCCGATCTGTTCCTGCTCAAAACCGATCCGAATCATCCGGACCAGTATCTTTTCGACGGTCAATGGCGCGACATGGACGTCCATCGAGAAATGATCAAAGTCAAGGATGGCCGGGAGCGAGCCATCACATGCCGGCAAACTCACCTCGGCCCGGTCGTGACGTCTTTAGCGATGGGCGTCCGGAAAGGCGACGAGGTCGCTCTTAAGCGCATCCCGATTTGTGAGCCGGATCGGGATACCTTTGAAGGGGCACTGGCCATGATGCGGGCGAAGGATGTGTACGAATTCCAGAAAGCGGTCGGAGGCTGGCGATTTCCCAGCGGTAATTGTGTGTTCGGCGATAGTAAGGGCAACATCGGGTACAAAACGGTCTTAGCGCTGCCCATCCGTTCCGCCAATTCCCTTTGTGATGCAAAGGTCGCCCATGAAGGATGGAATTCCGAGAATGACTGGCAGGGCATTCTGCCCCACGAGCTGTTGCCCCAGGTGATAAATCCCAAAAAGGGCTGGCTCGTCACCGCCAATCATCGTCCGGTTGCCTCTTTCTATCCGATATCGATGGGGATCTCGACAGGCAGTCTGGGTGATACCGACCGCTCGTGGCGACTTAAGGAACGTGTCCTCGCCCGTAAGATGTTCAGTCCGCAGGACGTGTTCGACATCCATTACGATACGGTCAGTCCCATTAAGCGCGATCTGGTGCGTCTGGGTTACCATCTGCGCGACGTGTTTCAACATCCGCTGGAAGAAGAAACACTTTTAGCCCTCGATTACCTTGAAGAGTGGCGTGACGCCGGCTGCAAATCCGAGATGACGATCAAAGGGACCGAGATCATGAATGTGATGCCGATGGCGTTCCGGCAACAGTTTGAGGCGGCGGTTGTTTACGGCGGCGGTATTTCCGGCCTGTGCAACATGCTCCAGACCATCAATAAACGGATCGAAGCGAATCCGAATGCGATGCTCACCGGGCCTGAGATCGAGTATGTCGATCTGATTCTTCGAGCGGCGTGGCGCTATGGCAAATCCAATTACGGCGACGATCCGACACAATGGCACGACCGCGCTCGGGCGAAGCTTCTCGAAACGAAGCTCCCTTATCTCTCGACGCTGGATGGCTTTGAGTCACTCGATGAGGCCAAAGACCTGACCTATCCCGGTTTACGTTGTATCGAGGGCGGCACGATTCTTTCCCAGCGGGCACAATCTTATACGCAACATGTGCCTTTGGCCAATGCGGACGATGCTCTGGCCCTTCTGCCTGTCGGTCAATCCGAGCATCCCGATAGCCCGTATCGACTGAGCGGTTACGACCTCTGGAGCCGGGGCAAACTGCGGCCGGCCCCGCTGTCGCGCGGGAACGTCGAGGCGATCAAAACATCGCAAGTGAATCTCGAACGTCCAGAAACGAATTAGAGCGAAATCGTCAGATTGAAGATATCTTTATGGATCGGCGATTGGCCCGGAAAGGACACCTGTTCGTTTGGTTTCAAAGTTCAAAGCCGACTTAGGATTGCTTTCAGTCACCATCTTCTGGGGGACGACATTCGTTCTGTCAAAGCTCACCCTTGCCGAAGTACCCCTGACAACCTACCTTTTTCTAAGGCTCACCCTTGCCGCTCTGGTGGTTGACCTGTACGCGCTCAGATTCATCAAGAACCTGAGCAAACAGACTCTGCTGCACGGAGGCATTCTGGGAATCTTTCTCTATCTGTCCTACCTGTTTCAGATGTGGGGCATCCAGCACACCACGGCTTCCAACGCGGGATTTATTACGGGCATGTCGGTCGTTTTGGTGCCGATATTCGGTTATGCCTTCTTTCGGTTGAAGCCGGCCGCGAGTGTTTTGATCGGGATTTCTTTCGCGACGGCCGGATTGCTCTTGCTGACCGGCGCCAACCCCCTCGCCTGGAATAAGGGAGACATACTTGTCTTGATTTGCACCGTGGTGGTGGCATTTCATATTCTCTTCACCGGGAAATTCGCTCCGAAGAGCAACGTCTGTCTCTTAATCGCCGTTCAGCTTTCGACGGTCTCGATCCTGACCCTGATTCCGTTGCCCTTTACCGGATTGAGCCTGGCGCGTCTAACGATTTCAAGCCTTCTCACCCTGATTTACCTTGCCTTGTTTGGCACCGTGTTTACATATCTGATGCAGACGTCGATGCAGCGGTATACAACCGCGGCGCGCACGGCCCTGGTCTTTTCCATGGAACCGGTCTTTGCGGCGTTGTTCGCTTTCTTGATTGCTCACGAAGTTCTGGGGCTGAAGGCGTGCCTGGGCGGGGCACTCATTGTCCTGGGCATGATCAGCGCGGAAGTTCCCTGGATCACAATTCTCAGACGCTCGGTACCGACGAGCAGAGCCAAATGAGATTTCTTGATTCCTACGGGTAGCGTTTGCATCGCACACTATAAAAAAAGTGAAATATTTTTTAAAAAATGAACATTTTTTTATTGCTTTAGTCGTCTTATTTCGATAAACTAAAGGGCTATTGTAATTTAGGGATAGTTAGTACCTTCCATTGATTCGTTCTCCACGTCAACGAAGAATACGAGGGGGTCGCTTAACCGCTAATCGGTGTCGAGGTCCCGCTCGTTACGGGGATTGACGAACAGGTAAATTGTAACGTTTTTTGAGTGATGGTTTTGAAGACAAATGGAAAAGATTAGAAGAATCAGAAACATCGGTATTTCGGCGCACATCGACTCCGGCAAAACAACGCTGAGCGAGCGCATCTTATATTACGCGGGTCGGATTCATCGTATGCAGGAAGTTCATGACGACAAAGGGGGGGCGACGATGGACTTTATGGACCTCGAGCGCGAACGGGGTATTACGATTACCTCGGCCGCGACTCAGGTCACGTGGAACGGTCGGAGCATCAACCTGATCGACACGCCCGGCCACGTGGATTTTACCGTGGAAGTGGAACGCTCGCTAAGGGTTCTGGACGGGGCGATTATGGTCCTCTGTGCCGTGGGCGGCGTTCAGAGCCAGTCGATCACGGTCGATCAGCAGATGAAGCGGTATCGTGTCCCGCGGATTGCTTTCATCAACAAGATGGATCGTGTCGGCGCCGATCCGGACCGCGTGCATCACGACTTGACGAATAAGCTCGGTCTAAACATCGTGCCCATACAGATCGCTATGGGCGCCGGCGAAGACTTTCAGGGTGTGATCGATTTGATCGCGATGGAGGCGATGACGTTCGAGGGCAAGGACGGCGAAAAGGTCGTTCGCGGACCGATTCCGCCGGAATACACGCAAGCCGCCGAGCAGGCGCGCCATAAAATGCTCGATGACCTCTGTATGTTCAACGACGACATGATGGAAATGCTTCTGGAAGAGCAGCCCATCGGCGAAGAGATGATCGGCCGGACCATTCGAGAGGCCACAATCAATCGCGATATCGTGCCGCTGATGATGGGATCGGCGTTCAAGAATAAGGGCGTGCAGCCCCTTATGGATGCGGCGTGCGCCTATCTGCCCAGTCCCATGGACCGTTCCAGCTTCGCCCGCGATCATGATAATGAGGGGACCGAGGTCCCGCTGGCGAGCGACCCGGATGCGCCGCTCGTGGCGATGATTTTCAAGATCGTCGATGAATCCTTCGGTCAGCTCAGCTATGTTCGCATTTACCAGGGCTGTCTCGCCAAGGGCCAACAATATCGCAATGCCCGTACGAATCGGGTAATACGGATCGGGCGTATCGTGCGGATGCACGCCAACGACCGCGAAGATGTTTTGGACGCCGGGCCGGGGGATATTGTGGCTTTATTGGCGGTCCATTGCGCCAGCGGGGATACGATTTGCGGTGACGGTATCAACTATTCGCTGGAAAGCATCTTTGTAGCCGATCCGGTCATTAGTTTATCCATCACGCCGGCCGGTTCCGCCGATCAGGAACGCATGGCCAAGGCATTGAGTCGATTCATGAAAGAAGACCCGACCTTCCGCGTTTCCAGCGATCCGGAAACCGGCCAGACGATTATCGCCGGCATGGGGGAATTGCATCTGGATGTGTACATCGAGCGGATGCGACGGGAATTCAAAGCGGAGGTAACCGTCGGGGCGCCGAGCGTGAGTTATCGCGAAGCTCCGACCGTCGAAGCCAAATTCAACTACCGCCACAAGAAGCAGACCGGCGGCTCGGGCCAGTACGCCCACGTCATCGGCCGACTCATCCCGCTGACCCAGGCGGACGAATCGGCTTACGAATTCGAGGACAACGTGACGGGGGGGCGAATTCCCAGCGAGTACATCCCCGCGGTGAATAAGGGATTCAAGGCGGCCATGAAAAAAGGGCCTCTGGCGGGGTACGAGATTGTCGGCTGCAAAATGTGCCTCGACGACGGCACGTACCACGCGGTGGATTCGAGCGAAATGGCCTTCCGCATTGCGGCACGGGATGCCTTTATCGAAGCGTTCAAGCACTCCCGGCCCTGCCTGCAGGAACCCATCATGACGGTCGAGGTGGAAATGCCGAACGAGTTTCAGGGTCCGATTGTCGGCGACCTCAACTCTCGCCGGGGGATGATCCTTGAAACCGAAGCCCGCGGTCATTATACCGTTGTCAGGGCCGAAGTTCCGCTGTCCGGGATGTTTGGCTATGCCACTGTCGTTCGGGGTTTGAGTAAAGGGATGGCCACCTTCACGATGGAAATGTCCCGCTACGCTCGCGTTCCCGCAAAGCTCGCCGAGGAAATCATCCACCGCCGCCGCGAAGAGGACCGGCAGCTTGTTCGAAGATAGCCGAATTTTCTCTTTACGATTTACGTACAATGATGTTATGATGAAAAGCGTCGGATTTGTAGTGACGCCGTAAGGCGTTACCGGTCAATGCTCTTGCGGGCACACTGCAAACAGTAAATCGTAAATCAGGAAAGGAGCTATCCAATGAATCGGCAAATCGAGAACGGTCACGGCGTACGAGCATCCTGGCATTTTCTCACTTTCAACGGTTTCCTGCTTCTACTGATTCTATTCACTCTCAGCGCCGCACTCAGGGCTGAGGATTGGCCGACCTACCGGTCCGATCCGGCGCGAAGTGGAATCAGCACCGAGACGGTGGGCCCAAAGCTCTTTTTGCAGTGGACCTATACTCCCATGCATCCGCCGAAACCCGCCTGGCCGATGCCGTCTGAAGAGCTGCCTCGCATGCACAATGACAACGCCTATCACGTGGTCATCGCAGATGGCAGCGCTTATTTCGGTTCCAGCACGACGAACAAGGTCTATTCAATCGATGTCGGCAGCGGTCGGATTCGATGGGAATTCTCCACAGAAGGGCCGGTGCGTTTTGCGCCTGCCGTGTATGACGGCAAGGTCTATGCCGGCTCCGATGATGGCCACGTGTACTGTATCGATAGTGACGACGGCACGCTTCAATGGAAGTATCGCGCCGGCCCCGGCGATGAGAAGGTCATCGGCAACGGCAGAATGATCTCACTCTGGCCCGTACGAACCGGCGTTCTCGTCGATGACGGCGTGGTCTATTTCGCGGCGGGAGTTTTTCCTTATGAGGGGCTGTATATTTGTGCCCTCCGGGCCGAGGACGGGTCGGAGGTCTGGAAGAACGATACGATTGGGGACCGCGCTCATGAACTGGAATATGGCGGGATATCTCCGCACGGTTATCTGCTGGCATCCAAAGACGTTGTATATGTTCCCTCCGGGCGCTCGATGCCGGCGGCGTTCGACCGCCAGACGGGTAAGTTCCTTTTTTATGCTTCTCCCGGCGCCAAGCGAGGCGGCGTGTGGACGCTTCTGGATGAAAACCGTTTAATCTCCGGTGTGGACTACTCGGGCAGGGTTCATAAGGTCGCCTACGATGCCAGAACCGGCAGGCGGCAGGGGGATGCCTTCGCCTGGTTCCCTGGAATTGATATGGCCGTGACGCACGAGTTCTCCTATATCGTGACACAGCAGGGTGTTTATGCAATCGACCGGGCGGCCCACGCCGAGGCGGTGAGCAAGGTTAATCGTCTCACGGCCAACCGGAAGAATTGGCAAAGTGAATCCGATAATTTGAAAAAGAAACTCGGTTCGAGCGATGGGGCGGCCCGAGAGAAGCTCAACGGACAAATTGCTGATTTGGCCACGAAAATCAATCACGCCAATGCGGAAGAAAAACGCTTGAAAGGCTCCAGCTTCCTATGGCGTTATTCGCGAGAGGATCTTCGCTCGGTCCTTCTGGCCGGGGATATTGTATTCGTGGGCGGCGAAGGGATCGTGGTCGGCATCGATAGCAAGACCGGCGAGGAAGTGTGGTCGAACGAGGTCACCGGAACCGCTGTTGCGCTTGCCGCCTCCGATGGCTATCTGATTGTGAACAGTGACAAAGGTCCCATTTATTGCTTTGGCAAGCCGAACGTCGCGACGGCTCAAAAGATCGGCTCCAAAGTGGTCACAGATCCTTATCCGAATGATACGCTCGCTGAGACATACAGGGCGGCTGCGGAGAAAATATTAGCCGAAAGCAAAGTGAAAAAAGGATACGCCCTGGTTCTGGATTGCGGTCAGGGACGTCTCGCTTACGAATTAGCCAAAAGAAGCGAGCTAAAGATTGTCGGTCTGGAGAAAGACTCTCGGACATTAGCCGCGGCTCGGAAGAACCTTGAGGCCGCCGGCTTGCTGGGCGATCGCGTAGTGGTTGAGCCCTGGGATATGGAATCGCTGCCGGACTACTTCGCCAACCTGATCGTATCCGACGGCATGCTCCTGACGGGCACGACAACGGCGACGGTCGAAGAGGGCCGGCGTATTCTTCGTCCCTGGGGAGGCACGGCGTGTTTGAGCCTCCACCGCGACGGCGAAGTCACCTGGAGAACCTATGTTCGGGGGCCGCTGGAGGATGTCGGGGCCTGGACGCAGCAATATGGTGATCCTTCGAACACGGCCTGCTCCGGCGACGAGCTGGTTTACGGGCCGCTGGGGGTTCTTTGGTTCGGGGAGCCCGGACCGATGGGGATGGTCGAGCGGCACGCGTGCGCTCAAAGCCCCGTTTCCATGAACGGCCGGCTCTTTATGGAGGGCGAAGAGATCGTCATGGCGGCGGATGCGTTCAATGGGACCTTATTGTGGAAGCGGGAGATTCCGGGCGCGGTTCGCGTGAAGATCAAAGCCGACTCCGGAAACCTCACATTGACAGAGGACAGCCTTTACATCGCGGCTCATGATAAATGCTACCGCCTGGACGCGGAGACGGGCGAGACTATCCGTGAATACAACCTTCCGGCCTCACGCGACGGAACGCCGCGCCGGTGGGGCTACATATCCGTCGTGGGCAATATTCTCTATGGATCGGCCGCGAAGGCGATGAATGAAGATTACGGCGCCCTATTGAAGCGTTTTGTGGAACGTGGAAAATACAGGAATGTCGAGAATGTCCCTCAAGAGCATAGGGATCGGTATCAGCAGTTCAGGGAGCAATATCCCGATCCGCACGATTTGGGGAGGGCGGCCCAACGATCGGGGTATATGTATCGCTATATGACGTCCTTCGGCCGGGGAGGCGAGTTCCTTCAAACCAATGCCGTGACCGGCAGTTTGATGGCCAGCGATATGATCTTTGCTTTCGACACCGAGACGGGCGAATTGCTGTGGAAACGAAAAGGTAAGAACATTGCGAACATCACAATCGCGCTGGGCGAGGGGAAGATTTTCTACGCCGATAGTGAAATGACGAAAAAACAAAAAAGCCGAGCGCTGTTAAGGAGGCAGAGACTTATCAAGGCCGGCATATACAAAGAAAGGGAAGGCATCCTCGAAGAGCTGCGCCAGATGCAGAAGTATCACGCGGATCAGTTGAAGAAGAACGCATCATATCGTCAACGATCACAGGTTGAGTATTTCATCAGTTCCCTGCGGGCCGAGTTGTTCAAGGATGAGCATTCCGAAGGCAGTCTGACTTTTGATGATGCCGATGTCAGAGTGGCTTTCGCGCTCGACGCTCGAAGCGGAGATCTCATCTGGCGGCACCCCGTCGATCTAACGGGTTGCTGCGGTGATAAGATGGGCGCGGCCTACGCGGACGGACTGCTGTTGTTTTTCGGCAACCACGGCAATCACGACGCCTGGCGGTTCCGGGAAGGCGGCATGAAATGGCGCCGCGTCACGGCGCTGTCGGCCGAGAATGGCGATATGGCCTGGTCCCGCACGCTGAACTACCGCACGCGGCCCGTCATCGTCGGCGACAAGATTATCCTTGAGCCGCGTGCCTGCGAATTGCACACGGGCGAGACCGTCATGCGCGAGCATCCCATTACCGGGGAGCAGGTTCCCTGGGAATTCCTGCGGCCCGGGCATACGTGCGGCATCACCGCCGCGTCGGCGAAGGGGCTTTTCTATCGTTCGGCCTGCACCGCGTTTTACGACCTCAAAGAAGATAACGGCGTCACGATCTTCGGCGCCTACCGCCCGGGTTGTGCCATTAGTGTGATACCCGCAAACGGTGTGCTGCTTTCCCAGGAGGCGGCGGCCGGTTGCACCTGCTCGTATCCGGTCCGCTGCTCGATGGCCATGATACGAAAGCCGAACCGGGCGCAGCCCTGGACGGTCTATGTCACGCCTGGAGAACTAAAGCCCGTCAAACACTTTGCCATTAATTTCGGCGCTCCGGCCGACAGAAAGGACGATGAGGGAACCGTCTGGTTCGCCTATCCCAATCCGAAAACCAGCTCCTACACGCACTTTCCCAACTACGGCGTGAAGTTCGATCTCAACGAACGGATGTTGCCTGATAGGGAATACTTCTCACGTGATTTCAAGAGCCTCGATCTCGCCGGTACCGATAAACCGTGGTTGTTCACATCCGGCTGCCGGGGAATGGTGCGATGTGAAATCCCACTGACGGAGGAAAATGCCGATCAACCGGCTGTTTACACGGTCCGTCTCGGCTTTCGGGCGCTGCCGGGAGATCGCCCCGGCCGGCGCGTCTTTGACGTCAAACTTCAGGACACCGTTGTCTCTGAGGATTTTGATATCATGGAGGCTGCCGGTACAGCTAACGGTGCGGTTGTCAAGGAGTACAAGGGCATCAGGGCCCAGGAAACTCTCGTTTGCGAATTGATTTCCAACGCTCCCGATCCCTCGGCGGATGAGGCGCCGATCATCAATTTCATCGAGATTATCAGAGAGGATACGAGAGCCACTGCGTCGTTGGAAAAAAGGTAATTCATAAGTCAGTCGCATTGCAGTAAATTCGACGGCATCTGCTTCTGCGTCATCCTGAGCGAGAGCGAAGGATCTGGCGTGCGAATGAGCATGTGAGACCCTTCGCTGTGCTTCGCTCTTTCTTCGAGGCACCGTACGGCGTGTTCAGAAGGGCAACGCGAAGTTTTATTATTATTCCTATGATCCCCATCAATGTGATCAAGCTCTAATGGGATAGG
>CAYZAT010000097.1:0-13267 GCA_964476475.1 uncultured Pirellulales bacterium | reverse complement strand
CTATCATCATATTAGTTGGGCTCACTATGTTCGTGACGGGTAAGGCGATTGCCGCGGTCAATCATTCTCTTTTCGCTCCTCTGAAAAGAGACTTCGCGACAGCTTCCGAAGTCACGGAAACCTGTTTAATCTGTCATCCGGAGGCTGGGAAAGAGGTTATGCAGACGACGCATTGGACCTGGGAATATACGACGAAAGACGGTCAACAATTGGGCAAGAATAATGTCATCAACAATTATTGTGTTGCCGTTTCTTCCAATGAGCCGCGTTGTACAAGTTGCCATGTAGGTTATGGTTATAAGAATAAAGAAACCTTTGCTCAAATGGGTGAAACCGCCGTTGATTGTCTGGTTTGTCACGATCAAACCGGGACGTACAAGAAATTCCCGGCCGGGGCCGGCGATCCGACCTATGAAGACAAGATCTTCCCCGCGGGCCCGGGAGAGCCGTATGGAAAGCTCTGGTCACCCGTCGATCTAAGGGCGGCCGCTCAGAGTGTGGGCATGCCCACCCGGAGAAATTGCGGCACGTGTCACTTCAACGGCGGCGGCGGACCGAACGTCAAGCATGGTGATCTGGATGTGTCTATGAATAATCCGAATTATCAGATTGATGTCCATATGGATGCAAACGGGCTGGATTTTAGCTGCCAGAGTTGCCATACGACTCACGAGCACCAGATAGCCGGCAGCCGTTATGAAATGGACCTTCACGGTTCGACGAGCATGGAAAGCTGTAAGACGTGTCATGCCGATCATACACATAGCATTAGTATCATCGATGAACATACCGATCGCATTGCTTGCCAGGCCTGCCATATTCCGGTGTATGCCAAAGAGCAATATGTCAAGACCTGGTGGGACTGGAGCACCGCCGGAGACTTGAAAGACGGCACGGACGAGTTCGAAGGCCGCAAGGTGTGGCGGGTCGAGAAGGATGAGAACGGCAATAAAACCTACATGACGCCCAAAGGCAGCTTCGAATGGGGCAAGATGTTGACTCCTGAGTACGTTTGGTTTAACGGCGATTCGCGTTATGTCACTCTTGACGATACGTTTAATCCCGACGAGGTCGTCGCAATTAACAGCTTACAAGGCGATATCAACGATCCGAATGCCGTGATCTTTCCCGCCCATGCGTTCCGAGGTATGCAGCCTTACGATGCCGTTGCTAACACGCTGGTGGTTCCGAATCTGTTCCCGACAAATCCGGAAACGGCGTTTTGGAAGAACTGGGACTGGGCGAAGGCCATTGCCGGCGGTCAGGCGTCCGTCGGTCGGGAATTTAGCGGCGAGTATGGTTTTGTCGAGACGGTGATGTATTGGCCGTTAACCCATCAGGTTTCTCCTGCGGATCAGGCCCTTAGCTGTGTATCCTGCCACAGTCCGAACGGCGTTTTGGACTTCGTCGCTCTGGGCTATTCTGAAGAACGCACAGCCTTGTTAACAACGTTTTTGGGATGTACCCAATAACCACTCGGTGATTGTAAACGTGTTGTGTATCGGATGGCCGTGCGTTGTTTTCACACACCCATACCTGAAACGATTGTTTCGAATGCGATAGCGCCCTCGATGACGCCTTGAACGGCCGTAGTGACGTGCGTGCTGCGTTTTCGGCGCTTATATTTGAGGATATGGCCGAGCAAGTACAATCTCTGGCCCGGGGCGACGGTCAAGCGGAACTTCGTTCCTTCGATGCCGGCAAAACCAATAAAACCCTCTTCTTCATAAATCTTCTTGAGAAAGAAGCTGGATAATTGTGCCCCGGCCTCGACCATGATGACGCCGGGCATCAGGGGGCGACCGGGGATATGGCCGCGGACCCAGAATTCACTTTCCGTAAGGTCTTTATAACCCAAGATCAGGTGTCTATCCTTGTCATACCAGAGGATACCATCAAGCTGCTGCATCTCAAATCGTTGGGGATTAACCTTGCAGATGGCTTCTTTGTCAAAAAGCGGTTCGGCTTGAAGATCAATCGTTGACAAATCAATTAGTAATGGGGGAGGCATCGCTACTCCATGCAGATGTCATAAAAAAACGCATCAGACTGCCTCTCGATAGAGAACACCTCACCGGTGGCCTTCAGACAATGCACACCCATACTCACCTTCACGAAACAGGCGGTTTCAGATACGTATTACGTATTAATCGGCTGATCTGATTTCAAGAATGCGGTTACGGACGAGTTGAGCCGCTTGTTTGATCTTCTGCATTTGTTTGCGTACTCGCGTCCCTGCGGCTTTGTTTCCGCCTTCGGCTTTATTAATGTCAGATTCAATTTCAGCCACAAGCACCTTAAGGTCTTCATACTCTTGCATCAAAAAAAACCTCCACTTCGCAGATTTAAGAATACTAAGAGCAGATTAAGAAACTATAAAAAAAGTAACGGCGGCAGCCTGCTTTGTCAAAGAAAAATGGCCTTTTTTGAAAAAAAATCAATATTTCCAATTCTACGACACCGCCAGTTTCCTGGTGAGTTCAGCAATTCTCCGGCCCCGGCGCCGACACTGTTGCTGGACTCGTTCGTCTGGCTTGCCAATAGAAACGGGCCCGTAGTGGTCACCTTTGGGATCCCCCTGGATCACGAAACCTCCGATAATCATAGCCTCTATCATGCCCATAATCGTTGTTTCGTTGCCGCCGCCGACGTTGGCGGAGCTGGTGAATGCCGCTCCTATTTTGCCGTCGAGCTTGCCGTGTAAGGTGACTGTGTCATCGAAAAACTGTTTGATCGGCCCGGCCATTTGCCCGTAATACGTCGGCGAGCCTACAACAATGGCATCGTATTCGAGTAATTCTTCGATCTTGACGTCGCTGACGGACGTGCATTTTGTCTCCAGTTCGGCTTCATTCATGGCCTGGGCGATTGTTTCCGCCATCGTTTTCGTGTTTCCGCTTCGTGAATAGTAGATAACGAGTCCTTTAGGCATTTTCACTCCGTTCTATTCCTTCGATCCGGTGAGGGTAATGCGAGATTCTTTTCGTCGGTTCAACTCAACGACGCAGGTAAAAAAGCTTTTCCGGCAAAGGGATGTTATTGCCGAAGTTGTCCTCGCCATAGCCGGAATCGGCCAAAAGCTTGATATCGACCAGAACCCGTTTATCACCGATAAACCTGGCTTCCAAATTGGATCGTGCGTCAATTTTTCCCGTCGCGAGCAGTTGGGCCATCAGATCCATTACTTTTTCTAATAAGGTACCTTCCTGATCGGCCGGGACGTCCGGTAATTGGAGGGGTTGCTCGTAGAGCAAAAGTTTGCTGTTTCCCACCAGCGTCAGCACGATATGCCGGATTGCATCGTCGATGTTTCGCCCTCGCCCATTGAGTTCCTGGACAAGACTCAGGCGGACGATCTCCGAGGCCAACCAGCGCCGCTTGCGGGCGTTAATCGTTTCATTGGCGCGGAACAGCTCGAGTGGGGAGCTCGCGTCGTAGATATTGCCCTCCAGCTCCATTTTCACCTCGCTGCCGTAGTGCCGAACGAGCTTGGAGATCAAGGTGGACGGACGAACGTGAAAACCCCGGTACGGCGGGATGGGAAGTTCGATCATGCCGACTTCCGCATACCGCTTTAACATCTCATGGCACAGATTCTCGGCACAGTTGATGTAAAGAGCGATATGGGTGACCGCGTATTTCATGAGTATATTGAGGAGGTCTTCGGCTCCGACCAGAGGTTCCTGTCGCAACGGGGAATCACAGGGTTGTTTGTTCACGTGCCGCTCGTAGTGGTGAACGAATAATACCGCTACCCTGAGCAGATGAAAAACGACACTGATATGCCCGCGAAGGACGGGCAAATCCGGATCAATCTCGGCCGCTTCGGTGCCGGAAACGTAGGTGTCGTAGAGCGATTGAAGATTATGGAACCGAAGCTCGAGAATCCGCAATTTCTCCTCACTAACGGAATTCCGGACGTAGGAGGCGTACTCTTGGGGTTTGGCCCGACCGGCGGCGCGGACGTCCGCACTTTCCACCGCCAAGTTCAAGAAGGCGGTAGTCAGCAGGGTCACGGTTTCTGAGACCGTTTCGATGGTCCGCGTCTTGCAACGCACCGGCAACCGGCCGGCGGGAAGCTCTTCGGTGTAGGACTTCTCGCGCGACATCTTCAAGGGGACCTGAAGTCCAAGCTCATCGGCGATCACAAGCATTTGGCTCGCCTTTCGCCGAAGCACCCCGGCGGTGAAGGCGAGCGCCTCTTCCGTGGCCTTGATAAAATCCTGCTCGATGTCCAGCAGACAATAGGCCGGCAACGAATGGCGGATATGGAGCAGCTCGTAGCTCGCATCGGAAAAGTGCTTCAGGGCCGCGGTCATGCTTCTGAGACCGCACCATCGGCAATAACTCCCTGCCCCGTATGCGTCGAGAAGCTCTTCGATCTGCGTGGATTGCGACAACAGCTCGCCCAGGAGTGGACGTATCATAATGTCCGTATCCGATGGGCATTGAGAGATATGCTTGACGATACCCAACAAGGTTTGGGCGCGTCGTGCGATTAATTTCCGAAAAACGTCTTCGGTCACTGTGATCGAAACCATACTATACTATTATCGTTTGTTTTCCGAGAGCGGGGTGATCTCCGGTTCACCGAAGCTCGCGGGTATCCTAAATTCAAAGACATTTCCGTCTATGCCTTTGTTCACTGTCGGTTTAACAAGTTTGATCTCCTCGATATCACCAAACGGAGGTTCCGGCTCGGTCTTGACGGCGATGATTTTCGCCGGCAATCCCAGCGTCTTGTCGATCCAAAAGTTAATCGAGACAAAATCATCCTTATACACCGAAGTCGGCTTAACATCCAAGTGGACTTGAGTAAAACCTTTTGACGAATTCTCTTTTTGTCCGATAAGAGTGATCTCAAACTGCTTTTTCAGGTCGTCAATCCTGGAAAAACCGAGCATCGGCAGTTGTCGACCGACCAGATCGAACAGGTCCGGGGACGTGTTCGGATCGTTCGGTTCGGCCAATTGATAGTACCGGGCTTGCTCGATCTGATAATCAAGATGCACCAGCCATATCCCCTTGAAAACCCGGACGGGATGAGGCAGTTTCGCTCCGTCGAGAAGAAGATACTGTTCGTTGTATTTGCGTTCTTTTTCGTCATCCTGTTGGAGTGAACTGAAATTGATGCGCATGGCGGAAGTTTCGCCGGACCGTAAATAATATAACGCGCCCTTACTCAGACGCTCTGATTCGAGCAGCGGCTGAGAGTACCTGTATTCAATCTGACACTCGAAAGACCTCAGTTCCGAGGTGGTCTTGTGTAATTTGTCCAGAGTGGCATCCACGGGATCGGTTTTCGTGCTTTTCGATGTTACTTTGGAGCTTTCAGCACATTCACCGGCCCAGCATACCCCGACCAACCCTATGATCATGACGATGGTTTTGAGTATCATTTTTCCATACATAGTTCTTTCCTTTCCCTTCGCCACCCTAATCTACGCGCGGGGCGCCGTTCTTGTTTTCTATAATATCCAGTATCCCGCAGATATTTGGAATACAAAAATCCGCATGGTCGGCAAATTCGCCTGCCTGATCATGGTTCGTCAGGAGTACCGCGACCGCCCCGGCGGCCTTGGCACAGAGCAAATCGAACAAATAATCGCCTAACAAAAGTGTTTCGGCAGGTTCGACGCCGAATTGACGGCATAATTCCAGCACGCCGAAGGCGTCGGGTTTGACGGGTCCGTCTTCTCGTCCGATAACGGCATCGAATTTGAGATTGTGTTTGCGCGCGATGGCAAACGCGTTCGATCGCTTGTTGCGCGTCAGGATGCCAATATGGATGCCGGCCTCGCGAAGTTTCGAGAGGGTGTCTCTGGCGCCGGGATTCAGCCTGGATTCTGTGACGGCTTGTTCCTCGTGAAGATGGAGAATGTTCTCCGCCCGTTGACGCTCTTGCGGCGACATAGTCTCCATCGATTCCAGAATAGGCCCTGAATCTCTGGCTAACCCGATCTCCTCTCGAATATCGTCGAAATCGAAATAAGGCTCGGTAATCGTCCCATCCAGATCGAAAATAACGGCTTGAATTGACATTTCATTCATCCTGTTGATATTTTTTTCGCAGTAGCTCGATGAAGTAACGCCCGGCCTGACTCAGGATTTTGGCTTTTCGCAGGATGATCCCCGTGGGTCGGACAAAGGCTTCGTTCGAGATGCGAATGGCCTTGATCGTTCCACCACTGACCTCCTGAAGTATGGCCGTGTTGGGCAAGATGCTTATGCCTGAATTTATTTCCACGGCCCGTTTGATCGTTTCGATATTGTCGAACTCCATCACCTGCCGTACGACCACATTATAACGTTCTAAAATTCCATCTGTCCATACCCGTGTAGGAACGCTCTTATCAAACGCGATATATCGCTCAAATTGTAATCGGTGAATGTCGATCGAGGACTCATAGGCCAGGGGGTGCTTCGGACTACACGCCAAAACCAGAGGTTCATCCTGAAAATCATAGACATCCAACCTCTTATCCCTTTTGGGAACGGCGACCAAACCGATATCCACGTCGCCGGCCAAGACCAGTTCGTAAATCCTGGAGGCGCTTAAATATTCAATATGCACGTTCACATCCGGATAACTGACCATGAATTTCTTCACATAATCCGACAGCGTATGCATTCCAATGCTGAAAATCGCGGCGACGTTGATCCGGCTGGTGGAAGAACTTTTCAGGGCATTCAGCTCGCTGCCGAACTGTTCGTATCGTTCGATGATATCCTTGGCCGCCTGGTAGAAAATTCGGCCGGCCCGGGTCAGTTCAATGGGTCTCTTTTTTCGGCTAATGAATTGACATTTGTTCAGAAGCTCCATTTGTGCAAGCTGTTGGGAAACGGCCGATTGGCTGAGAAGATGCTTCTCGGCCGTTCTCGAAAAACTCTTCAATTCAGCCAGATCACAAAATATTTTGAGCATTTCCAAATGCATTATAAATCTTATTAATAATTCCTATTACCATTTGTGAGTTGTCTTATAACCTACGATTTTACTATCATTATGGTTAGAGTTCCTTATTGTTCGTTACTTAATAATGCGTCAATGTAATTGAATTATTAGTTTAGCTTATTGAAATTGTCAATAGCAATAGAAATTCTCGTTTAAAAGGAGAACAACCCGATGTCAGCAAGCACCGTTATTCAAAGCGTGTACGAAGACGTTTTAAAGCGAAATCCTGGTGAGGTCGAATTCCACCAGGCGGTGAAGGAAGTCCTTGATTCACTGGAGCCGGTTGTCGAAAGGAATCCGGAATATGTCGAGGCGAAAATTTTGGATCGTCTCGTCGAGCCTGAACGGCAGATCATGTTCCGCGTGCCCTGGCTGGACGATAAGGGCAACGTTCAGGTGAACCGGGGATTGCGTTTTGAATTCAATAGTGCCCTGGGGCCTTACAAGGGCGGCCTGAGATTCCATCCCTCGGTCAACGCGAGCATTTTGAAATTTCTCGGTTTCGAGCAAATATTTAAGAATTCGCTCACCACGTTGCCCATGGGCGGGGGCAAAGGCGGATCGGACTTCGATCCCAAGGGCAAAAGCGACAATGAAGTCATGCGTTTTTGCCAGAGCTTTATGACGGAGCTTTGTCGTCATATCGGTGCTCAGACCGATGTTCCCGCGGGCGATATCGGCGTCGGCGGTCGGGAAATCGGCTTTATGTTCGGTCAATACAAACGAATTCGTAACGAATTTGTCGGTGTCCTCACCGGAAAAGCCCTCAACTGGGGCGGTTCGCTTATTCGACCCGAAGCAACCGGCTACGGATGCGTCTATTTCGCCGAAGAAATGCTCAAAACGCGCGGCGAGAGCTTCGAGGGAAAAATCTGCACCGTATCGGGTTCCGGAAACGTCGCCCAGTACACGGTGGAAAAACTCAATCAGCTTGGCGCCAAGGCCGTAAGCTTGTCGGACTCGAACGGGACGATTTACGATCCGGACGGAATCGACGCCGAGAAACTGGCGTTCGTGCTCGATCTGAAAAACGTGCGTCGCGGGCGGATCAAAGAGTATGCCGAGAAATTCGGTGCCGAGTATCGTGATGGTAAGCGTCCCTGGGATATCAAGTGCGATTGTGCCTTCCCCAGCGCCACACAGAATGAAATCGATGAAAGCGATGCCAAGACGCTGCTGGAAAACGGCTGTTACGTCATTGGCGAGGGCGCGAATATGCCCAGTACGCCGGAAGCGGTCGAGCTGTTCATCGATAAGAAAATCCTTTACGGGCCCGCCAAAGCCGCGAACGCCGGCGGCGTCGCCACGTCGGGTCTTGAAATGTCACAGAACGCCATGATGATGTCGTGGACGCGAGAAGAAGTGGACCGGCGCCTGCATGACATTATGATTGCCATTCATAAGCAATGCTTCGATGCGGCCGAAGAGTACGGGCAGCCCGGCAACCTCGTGATGGGCGCCAATATCGCCGGATTCGTTAAAGTCGCCGACGCCATGCTCGACCAGGGGATCGTATAAGCCCGGCGGCAGCGAACGAAACGGCAGGATTTCACTATAAAATAGGGGGGGAAAGGGCAAGGCCTGTTGAATAAGAGGCCTTGCCCTTGTACCATAACGATTTAAGTGAGGTGGACGATGCCTGGGTGGGCAAGTACGGGAATTGACAGTCTGGACGCCGTATTTACCGGCGGCCTGCAAAAGGGCGACAATGTCGTTTGGCAGGTGGACAGCGTCGAGGATTTTGCCGATTTTGTCACACCTTATGTGTTGCGCGCAACGCAGCAGGGACGACAGGTGGTGTATATGCGCTTTGCGGATCATGATCCGTTGGTGCAGCCCGGCGACGGCGTGCGAATTCACGCTCTCGATGCGGCCAGCGGTTTTGAATCGTTTACGACCCAGATTCATGCGATCATCGCCGAGGAAGGCAAAGACGCCTACTATGTCTTCGATTGCCTTTCGTTTCTACTCGACGCCTGGGCGACGGACCTGATGATCGGTAACTTCTTCATGGTCACTTGTCCATACCTGTTCGAGCTTGACACGATTGCCTATTTTGCGCTCTTGCGAGATCGGCACTCGTTCCGAACGATCGCGCGCATCCGGGAAACGACGCAGCTCCTGCTGGATCTTTATAACGTCGAAGGTAAGCATTGCCTGCACCCCCTGAAGGTCTGGAAACGCTACTCTCCGACGATGTTCCTTCCGCATTTACGGCATGATGGGACCTTCGTACCGATTACGAGCAGCGTCGATGCCACCAAGCTGCTGACGTACATCTCCGAACGCGGGCTCAAACCCGCCGAGCGGGCGATCGACTACTGGGACGGATTGTTTCTTAAGGCGGCGGAATTAGCCGGGTTCCCGAAAGCCGCGGAAAAGGCTGGACGGGAAACCCTTGATCGACTCTGTCGAATCATGATCGGGCGCGACAAAAGAATGCTCTCACTGGCCAAGAAGCACTTCACCTTAGCGGACCTGTGTACGATTAAAAGCCGACTCATCGGAACGGGTTTCATCGGCGGCAAAGCCGTGGGTATGTTGCTCGCCAACAAAATCGTATCCGAAGACAAATCCGGTTTGAGCGCGCATATCGAACCCCATGACTCCTTCTACGTCGGTTCCGATGTCTTTTATACGTATCTCGTCGAGAACGGGGGCTGGAAGCTCCGCGTCGAGCAGAAGACCAAAAAAGGTTACTTCAAGGTCGCGCCCGAACTGAGGCAAAAACTTCTCAACGGCAAATTCCCGGACCAGATACGCGAGCAGTTTCAGGAGATGATCGAGTATTTCGGGCAGTCGCCGATTATCGTGCGTTCGAGCAGTCTGTTGGAAGATGCCTTCGGCAACGCCTTCGCCGGGAAGTACGAAAGTATCTTCTGCGTCAACCAGGGCAGCCCGGAGGAGCGATATGCGAACTTCGAGAACGCCGTGCGAACGGTCTATGCCAGCATGATGAGTGAGGATGCGCTGAGCTACCGGCTGCAACGAGGGCTGGACCAGCAGGACGAGCAGATGGCTTTATTGGTCCAGCGGGTCTCCGGCTCGTACCGGAACAGTTACTTTTTCCCGGACCTGGCCGGTGTCGGGATGTCCTACAATACCTTTGTGTGGAAGACGGACCTCGATCCGACGGCGGGAATGTTGAGGCTGGTCTTCGGACTCGGTACGCGAGCCGTTAATCGCGTGGAGGATGATTATCCGAGAGTGCTCGCGCTCGACCAGCCGCTGGTCAGGCCGATTTCCGGCATGGGCGATGTGCGGAAGTACTCGCAACGTCGCGTGGATTTGCTCGATACGCAACAAAATGCTTTAGAGACGGTTCCTTTTCGACAGCTTGTTACGGAACGACCCGACATCAGGCTCGACCTGGTCGCCGTTCGGGATCATCAGTTGGCACGTCATGCGCGCCAATCCCGAAATTCCTCCGGGACCGGTGAGACGGAATATTGGCTGCTGACCTTCGAGAAGCTTCTAACGGAAACGCCCTTCATCCAGATAATGCAAAAAATCCTCAAGACGCTGGAAAGTCACTACGAGTATCCGGTGGATATCGAATACACGGTCAACTTCACGCAAGATCAAAAGCCTTTCGTCAACCTGCTGCAGTGCCGTCCATTGCAGACCAGAGGCCAGCAAGCTCACGTGGAGATGCCCGCCGAGCCCGATCCGGAGAAGATTCTGTTCAAATGCGACGGCTACTTCATGGGCGGCAGTATCCGCCACGATATCCAGAAGATCATCTACGTCGAGCCGCAGGATTATATCGATTTGCCGCTGTCCGGCAAATACGATATCGCGAGACTGGTGGGCGAGCTGAACCGGCGCATCCCCGACAAGGAAACGGAACCGACGATTTTTCTGGGGCCGGGCCGATGGGGAACGACCACGCCAAGCCTGGGCATTCCCGTGGGTTTTCACGAAATCAGTAACGCTACCGTGCTGGCGGAGATCGCCTACGAAGGCGGCAACCTGATGCCGGAACTGTCCTTTGGAACGCATTTCTTCCAGGATTTGGTCGAAGGAGATATTTTCTATATCGCCCTGTTCCCCGCGAGATCCGGTGTCGTTTTCAACAAAGCCAAACTCGATCAGATGCCCAACACACTGACGGACGTTCTGCCCGACAGCGCGAAATACAGTCACATTGTCAAGCTCCTGGAGCCGGATCAAAGGCTTCGGATTCTCAGCGACGTGACATCCCAGAAGGTCCTTTGCCTCTTTGATTGAGGCGCATTCAATTCCTGACCCGGACCACGCAGGTGCAATCCGCGAGAGGCGGACACAGCCTACGATTTGTTTTCTTCCCGCCACAGGCCGTGAAGAGGCCCGGCGAGACGACCTCTAACAGTCGAGTGGATCAGATATAGACCTTGTCCATCATCCTGGGGAAGGGAATGCACTGGCGAATGTGTTTTTGGCCGGTGAGCCAGGCGATGGTCCGCTCGACACCGAGTCCGAAGCCGCCGTGGGGCACCGAGCCGTACTTTCGCAGATCGAGATACCAATCGTAGTTTTCGATCTTCAGGTTTTGCTCGTGGATCCGTTTGACCAGCCTGTCATAATCATCTTCGCGGATCGAGCCGCCGATGATCTCGCCGAATCCGGCCGGGGCGAGCAGGTCGAAATTCAAAACGACGTCCTCGTTGTTCCTGTCGGTTTTCATGTAGAAGGCCTTGGCCAGCGTGGGATAGTGCGTGACGAAGATCGGCTTATCGTGCATCTGCGAGATGATCGTCTCGTCCGAACCGCCAAGGTCCTTGCCCCATCGAAATTCAGCGGCTAACTGGGCGTGCTTTGGATTGTTCTCGATCTTCGTATCCACTTCGGTCAGCTCTGAGCGCAGATCGATCAACTCCGCGGCGTTCTTGTCACGTTTCCACTGCTTGATCTGGCCCTTCTGCTCTTCTTCGAGTTCGGCGATTCGGCTTTCGATGTGCTGTTTTTGATTCTTGAATTCTTCCAGTTGCCCGGCGAGAAATTCCCGGGCTTTCTCGCTGGTGAGGATATCGACGGCCTCGGTGTAGGTGAGTCTATAGAAGGGTGGCGTAATCTTTTCAAGTGCGGCGATGTCGGCGCCCAACGTTTCGAGCTGGCTGCGATTGTCCTGCAAGACCCTGGCGACGATGGACGAGACGAAATTCTCGGCTAATTCCAGTAGGCCGTCCAGCTCGATGAAGGCCACCTCCGGCTCGACCATCCAGAATTCGGTTAAGTGCCGTCGGGTTTTGCTTTTTTCCGCCCGGAAGGTCGGTCCGAAGCAATAAACCTTGCCGAAGCTCATGGCCGCGGTCTCGAGATGCAACTGGCCCGTCTGGGCCAGGTACAGAGGTTTGCCGAAATAGTCCACCTCGAAGAGGGACTGCTCATCTTCCCCCGCGGCCGCCATGAGGATAGGGGTATCGATGAGCATAAAGCCGTTGTCGTTGTAGAACCGGCGGATCGCGTCGATGACGGTATGGCGAATCTTTCCGATGCACCATTGGCTCTGCGAGCGGAAGTGCAGGTGACGATGTTTGAGAAGGAAGTCGATGCCGTGCGATTTCGGCGTAATGGGATAATCCATGGCCGGGGCGATGATGCTTGCATCGGTCACGGCCATTTCGCAGCCGCCTATGCTCCGCTCGTCGGCGCGGATCATCCCGGTGACGCTCAGCGAGGATTCCTGGCCGAGGTGTTTGAGCTGCCCGAATAACTCGTCGGAGACGTGACCTTTTTCGACGATGCACTGGCAGAGTCCCGTTCCGTCGCGGACGATGAGAAATTGAATCTTCCCGCTCGCCCGGCTGTTATACAGCCAACCGTTTAAGGTGACTTCTTGCCCCGTGTGATCTTTCAATTGTTCGATATACGTGATGTTGTCGTTTGTCATCTTTTCGTCCTTTGGTGGCATTGGTTACAGTCTGACTATTCTGATATAAACTATACATCTTAAAGCGATCTCCGAAAAGTCTGAACTTGGCGGTTCTTCAGCTTTTTATACCCTCCAATTTTTTTAAGAGGAATGATTGACATGCAACAGTGTGTCGTGAACAATAGGTAAGAAACAAGAATTTTAATCACAAGTAACCTTATAAATGTGTAATGGCGATGTAACATTTATTTAGATTTCGAAGGAGAACAAAATGAAACGTTCAATGCAAACAGTTGTGCTGACATTGATTGCCGTTGTGATGATGGGCATCCCTTGCATGGCTCAGGACGTGGAACCACCTTTTACATGGGAAGGAAAAGGTCAATTGTCGTTCATTAACCAAGGAGGAATTGAAGATATCGATTTCCAATTCGAATTATCCATCGACGAACAAGGGA
>CAYZAT010000096.1:0-13403 GCA_964476475.1 uncultured Pirellulales bacterium | reverse complement strand
GGAGAGGTGTCCGAGTGGCTTAAGGAGCAGCCTTGGAAAGGCTGTGTAGGGCTTGCCCTACCGGGGGTTCGAATCCCCCCCTCTCCGTTAAAGACCAAAATAACCGCCCTCCGCCTTCAGGGCCAAGGTTCGCGCATTTTTCCCAGATGAGGCAATAAAATCCATGTGGGAATCGTCTCTATGCTTGAAGCCACTCGTGCTTGGCGTACAATCATTTTAAGGAGATCGTAATGAAAACAATGAAGTCAACGAAAGCTGTAAGTATCGTTTGTTTGTTTCTTATCGTATTGTTGGTGATGGATGCCGCGTTGGGCGGCGAGAACTGGCCCACCTGGCGAGGCCCCGACATGAATGGGATCGCCTCCGGATGCAATCCCCCATCGAAATGGGGTGAATCGCAAAACATCAAATGGAAAGTCAAGCTCACGGGGGATGGGTCGAATTCCTCCCCGGTGATCTGGGGACATAAGATTTTTTTCCAGACGGCCGTGGACACCAGGATAAAAGACGATACTCCCGCGCCGGCCCCGGCGCCGATGCCCCGGCCGGGCGGTCGCGGCGGCACACAGGCAGGTCCCGGCGGACGCCCGGGAGGCGGCGAACGCGGAGCTCGCACTGGCGGAAGACGCGGAGGCGGCGGCAGGGGTTTTGGCATGTCCGCTCCGACAACCCAGTTCAAATTCAACCTGGTATGCCTGGATCGCAGGACGGGCGAGACGTTGTGGGAAGAAACCGCTTGCCAGGTGAAGCCGCATCAGGGGCATCACCGCGACCACGGTTTTTCGTCGTTTTCACCGGTGACGGACGGCGAGCTTGTCTGGGCCGCCTACGGTTCCAGAGGCATCTACTGTTATGACGTCAACGGTAAGAAAATCTGGAGCAAGGAATTGCCCACACTGACCACCATGTTCGGCGAGGGCGGCTCACCGGCGCTGGCGGGCAATGCCGTGATTGTGACATCGGACCAGCGGGGTGAATCGTTTATCTTTGCCTTCGATAAGAAAACAGGCGATATTCTATGGAAGAAGGCCCGCGACGAGGATACGTCATACGCCACGCCATTGCCCGTTAAGGTGGATGGGAAACTGCAAATCATAACCAACGCGACCAATTTCGTGCGCAGCTACGACGCCAAAACCGGCGAGGTACTCTGGCAATGCAGCGGCCAGACGCGAAACGTCGTACCCACGCCGGTCGCCGGCTTCGGCATGGTCTATTGCACGAGCGGATTTAGAGGGAGCAATCTCCAGGCCATCAAGTTAGATGGGACGGGCGATCTGACCAACACGGACGCCGTGGCCTGGCAGGTCAATGCGGATACGCCTTACGTGCCCTCGCCGCTTCTCTATGACGGCAGGATTTATGTCTGCCGCGTCAATCAGGAAGTCATCTCCTGCTATGACGCCAAAACCGGCACACCGCATTTCAGTAAACAGAAGCTGGATGAAATAAAGGGCATCTATGCGTCGCCTACCGCGGCGGGCGGACGCATCTATGTTGTCGGTCGAAACGGGGTCAGCTACGTACTCAAACCGTCCGACCAATACGAGGTGTTAGCCGTCAATACCCTCGACGATAAAATCGATTGTTCGCCCGCTTTTGTCGGTGACGAGATGTATCTCAAGGGCAAACAAAATCTGTATTGTATAGCAGCGTCGAATTAACGGGGGACGTTCACTCTAACTTTTTTGGGAGACAAACAGCATGGAACACAAAACACTTTTGAAAGTTGTACTGGTCGGTATGCTCGTCATCTCGTTCATCCTGCCTGTGCATGTGTCGGCCCAGCAGCAACGGTCCCGCAGGGGCGGGCTGTACGGCGACTGGCAAATCAAAATGAAATTCGGCGAACGGGAAATGGAGTCGATCCTCTCGTTTTCCCGAAACCAGGAAGGCGAGTACACCGGCCAATGGATCAGCCTCTGGGGAATGAACGATCTGAAGGACGTCACGTTCGAAGAGAATAAGCTCAGCTTTACACAAATCACCCGGTTCCGGGACCAGGAGATGACATCGAAGTTCACGGGCACCATCGAGCAGGGCGAGCTTTCAGGGCTTCTGATCAGCGATCGGGGCGAGACGGAAATCCTGGGCAAACGAGCCCCGAGAACGCCACGCGGCGTTGGAAGCTGGGAGATGAAGATCAAGGCCGGCGAGAGAGAATTTACGGGAGTCCTCACCATCACGGCCGACAAGGAAGGCAATCTCAGCGGCACCTGGAAAAGTTCCCGAGGGGAGAGCAAAGTTTCGGACGTGAAATACGAAAACCGTACGCTAACCTTCAAGAGAGCGATCCAGAGGGACAGCGGTCAAACGGAAATGGCCTTCGAAGGCACCCTCGGCTACACGTCGCTCGAAGGGGTCTTCAAAAGCGAGCGGGGCGAAGCGACGGCCGAAGGAACGCGCCTCGGCGCCGAGCTTATCGGCACCTGGAATCTCGACATTGAATCCGAGCGCGGCGCTCGCAAGCAGAGATTGAGAGTCAATCCGGACTTGAGCGCGCTTTTCGGATCAACATTGATTAAAAAGGTTAATTTCGAGGGCGACAAGGTCAGCTTCAAATACACCTTCAAATTCGGCGACCAGGAATTCGAAACGAGCTTCGAGGGTAAAATTGAAGAATCCAAGCTCAGCGGAGAATTGAAGACGTCCAGGGGCACGTCAAAGGTCACGGGCGCCCGGCGCGCATCCAGAAGACGCAGTTCCGGTCAGAGATAAACCGGAATCGTTATTGCATTATCCAGGTGAAGTTCACACGAGAGCCTGCAGGAATATTTCTTCGCAGGCTCTCTTTTTGTTTGGATTGGCTTGCGTGGACGTCCTTCAACAGCAATTGATGATTATTGCTATATTCTTGCAAAATCGTTCTTCGATCGTTTCAATAGGGCCGTCAAACTCTTGGATTGAACTGATATGGACCACAACGCATGACAGAACGCGAACGATTTCTGCGATATATGCATTTTCAGCCGGTTGATCGCATCCCCTTAATGGAGATGGGCGTCTGGCCGGAAACGCTCGAACGTTGGCACCATGAAGGCCTGCCCAAATGGGTCACCTCCCTTCGGCACCTCGAAGATTACCTCCGGCTGGACCGCAGTTTCAACGTGAACTGGCTTGAGATTAACCAGGAAGTCTATCCCCCCTTCGAAGAGCGCGTACTGGAAGAAACCGAGGAAGAACAAGTCCTCTCCGACGCCAACGGCGTCATCTATCGCCAGCGAAAAACCCACAAGACGATTCCCAACTTTATCCGATTCCCAATCGAGAATGAAGCAAGCTACCTGGATTTGCTGCCGCGTTTGAATGGCGCCGATCCCGGTCGATACATCGATGATTTTGACGAGGACCTGCACTGGCGGCGCGAGCGGGGGGAGATCATCGGCGCGAATTTCAGGAGTTTCTTCGGATTCCCAAGGAACTACATGGGACTGGAAAACTGGAGCATGGCGTACTATGACCAGCCCCAACTGGTCCGCCGGATCATCAGCGACCGGCTCCAGTTCGGAAAAGACCTGCTCAAGCGCATCTTATCAACGGGCCATCTGGATTTCGTCCAGATATGGGAAGATATGGCGTACAAAACGGCTCCGTTGATTTCCCCGGAGCTTGTTCGCGACTATATGCTTCCGGCCTACGAAAAATTCGTCGCCTATCTGCGGGAAGGCGGCGTCAAGCTCATCATGGTCGATTCCGACGGGAGGGCGAACGATCTGCTCCCGATCTTTCTGGAGGCGGGGATGGACGGGATGCACCCTTGTGAGATCGCCGCCGGCTGCGATCCCGTCGCGCTTCGACAACAGTACCCGCGCTGTGCGTTAATGGGCGGATTGGACAAGCGCGCTATTGCCGGCGGGCAGGAGGGCGTCGATTTTGAGCTCAAACGCGTGCAGCCGGTACTGGAACAAGGCGCGTATATTCCCATGCTCGACCATTTCGTCCCCCCTGACGTTTCATATCAGACGTATCTCTACTACGTAGAGCGCCGGCGCGAACTGTTGAGCCATCCTCACAGGGGTGGATGAATGTCACTGACCCGGATGGGTATCTCGGAGAATAGTCAACATATAGATGCGATAACGCGGGTCATAAACGCAACGGATAGTCTTAATTCCCCGCTGATTACAAGTGTGAATTTAAATCACTCGACATTCAATCCCAATGCAATAGCTACCTCTTTGTCGATGACGGCTTTTCCCTCTTCCCGATTGACAACGCCAAAACTGCCATCAAATGTCCACATACACCAACCGATGCCGAATTTTTCACATGATTCTCTGACATCCCGCACCCAGGCAATTCGATATTTAGGGGGGCAGTACCGCTTATAAATCCCCCATTCGTTGCAGATAATTTTGACGTTGTGCTTCTTCGCCCATTCGGATGCCTCCTTCATCCTGCCTTCGATCTTTTCGGCGTTCCATCGTTGCTGGCCATAACGTTTTATGTTGCGGGTAATGATCTCATCTGAATATTTTTCAATCAGGCCCGCCACGGCTTCAGGAGATGAAGGATAGGGAACAGCACGTAAGGGTTTGACCCAATCGGAACTCCACGAAGCCCCTTGATGCGTGAATATGTGAGGTTCGTAAAAATGGAAGTTATAAATAATATTGCCGTCCTCCAAGGGTACGAGCTCGAGCAGAGTATCAAGGTTCGACCATCGTGCGCCTGTTGCGAGGATCGAATGTTTCGGAGCGCCTTTGCGCATTGCGGCGATCACCTTCTTCTGGACCGGGGGCCAGTTTTGTTCCTTCCCGCTCAACACCGGCTCGTTCATCGGTTCCAGTATCACCCAATCGGGATCGAATTGACTCAAGTGCCGCGCAAACGACGTCCAGAAACGACAGAAAGACTCTGTGAACGTTTCATCCTGCCCCAGAGGTCCGGAATAATTACTCCCACCCTCTTTTTGAGATATGCTGTGCAGATCAATGATGATGGCCAGTTTGTAAGAGAGGATTTTTCTTATCCCGCGATCCAAACAGGACAAACTTGCTTTGTTTAATAAATCCGGCTGACTGCGATCGTACACGTTCGCCATATCGATTGGGATGCGAACATGCGTGAATCCAAGCTTTGTCATTAATTGAAAATCACCATCCGGATAACGTTTTTCCAGTTCACCAACGGGTCCTCGATTGAGCCAGAACCAACTGGGTATGTTGATCCCTTTCGCCAAGCGGGCGATTCGTGCCTCACTGACGCCCTGCCTTTCAGAAGCGAACGCGGTTGGTGACCCATTCAAAACACACCCACATACTAATCCTGCGAGCCCCAAAAGGAATGGTTTCTGAATCATTCTAAACATTGGAAACCTCTTTTCGTACTATGAACGTCTCATTCGCCTCTGATTAAATCCAATAAAAGGTATCTTTACGGCCTGACGGCGGTGCCGTCGCTTCTTCGCACGGGGTTCCAGTAGCCGGGGTGCTCGGGTAATGGGTATTTCGCGGCGAGTTTCTCGTTGATGTCAACACCCCAGCCGGGCGCTTCGTTGATAAACATATAGCCATCCTTAACGGTCGGGCTGCCGGGAAAGACCTCTCTTGTCTTTTCGCTGAAGTGAACGCTCTCCTGGATACCGAAATTCCAGATGGCCAGGTCCAGATGCGCGTTGGCGGCGTGGCCGACGGGGGAGACATCGCCGGGGCCGTGCCAGGCGCTGCGAACGTTGAACCACTCTCCGAGCGCGGCGATTTTCCGCGCGACACTCAGCCCACCCACCTGGGAAATATGCACCCGGATGAAATCAATGAGCCTCTCGGACATGAGACCGACCCACTCATGCGGATTATTGAATAGCTCGCCCATCGCAATCGGCACGCTGGTTTGCTGCCGGAGCAGTTTGAAATATCCGTTGTCCTCGGGAGAGAACGGATCCTCGATAAAGAACGGCCGGTACGGCTCCAGGCGCTTGATGAGGTTGATCGCTTCCATCGGCGGAATCCGTTCGTGAATGTCATGCAGCAACTCGACATTCGCTCCGAACGTGCTGCGGACGTGCTCGAACATCTCGACGGTCCCTTCGACGTACGGTCTGACTTCCATCATGGAATCTGACGCAGGCGCGAATCCGGCTTCCTTAAAGTGAGCGTCTTTGGATAAATGAGGCGAGCCGTATCCCCCTCGCTGGATTCGGATGTACCGGAATCCTCGTTCCATCCCCTGTCGAACGCTGGCCTCGATCTGTTTGAGGTCCCGGCCGCCGCAGTGGGTATAGCAATCCACCGCGAAACGACACTTGCCGCCCAGAAGCTGGTACACCGGCATATTTGCCCGCTTGCCTTTGATATCCCACAGAGCTTGATCCAAACCGCAGAGCGCGTTGTTCAGAACAGGCCCGTTCCGCCAGTAGGAACTTGTATAGGCGTTTTGCCACATATCTTCGATATTGTCGGCGTCCCTGCCTTTGGCGAACGGATTGAGATACTTATCCACAGCGACGGCGACGGGTAAGGGACGCTGGTTATACGTGGCGCATCCGAGACCGTACAAGCCCGGCTCGCTCGTTTCGACCTTGACGACGCATAGACGTATCCTCTGAGGCGCGGTTAAGATAGCCTTGACATTGGTGATTTTCAACGGGGGCAATCCTCTCGTCGCCTCCGCATAGGTATTGGCAACGGCATCGTCGTTCTTCGAGACCATGCCCAACGTACCCGCTGCTATTCCAAGCCCGACACCTTTCATTAAATGTCGTCGATTCATCTGTTGCTCCTTTCAATGGCGATTCTCGAACAAAGGCCTCAACCATCCCCATAACCGATGGCTTTGAGGCTGCCCCCCTTTCAATAGTCATTTGTCATTAGTCAATTTCTTTTGTTTTCCCCCGACCGGCTTGCGGTGCCACCACGTCGCCAGGACCGACCCGGAGACATTCATCCACGGCCCGAAGATAGCCGGCGCCAAAGCCGCCGGGGCGCTTTTAAGAACATTCATCGCCAGCCCCGAGGCCATCCCGCCGTTTTGCAAACCGACCTCGATAGCGACCGTCCGACACGTGTTTTCATCCAAACGAATGGCCCGGGAACCCCAATACCCCAGGATGTACCCGATAAAGTTATGGGCAATCGCCGCCCCGATCAAATACGGCCCGACGGTCATGAGCTTCTCCGCCGAGCGGGCCGTGATGATGGCGATAATGGTGCAAATCCCCACCATGGATACGATGGGCAACGCCTTGCTCATCCAATTCTCCGGCCCTTTTAACCACACACTGATGATCAATTTGGCCAGCGCCACAACGCCGATCAGAACACATCCGACGACAAAACCGTCTTTCTGCAAAGAAGCTTCGCCATAGGTAAACACCGCCGCCGGCGCCCAGAGAATCATGGCAACCGCCAGCAGTATCCCGGCGGCTCCAATGAGCACCAATACGCCACCGCTGCCGAAAACCTTGTGCCGACTATACAGGATGCGATTGGCAATAAGACCGGCCACGATCGGCACAATAATCATATTAATAATCCCGAACATCATGACCAGGAACTTGATCTCGATAAACTGGCCGGCCAGCTTGTCCATGAGAAAGGGCGTCATAATCGGTGAGGCCAGCGTCGAGCAGGAGGTCATCGTGACCGACAGGGCCACGTTCCCGCCCGCCAGATACGTCATCAGGTTGGAGGCGACGCCGCCGGGACAGGAACCGATTAGGACCACGCCGGCGGCAATTTCAGGTTCAAAACCAAAGCCCTTAGCCAGGGCCAGGCCGGTTAACGGCATGACTGAAAATTGCAGGACGAATCCGATGAAAACCGGCCAGGGCATTTTGAACACCCGCCCGAAATCGGCCACGCTCAAGGTCGTCCCCATACCGAACATAATGATCTGAATCAACGGAACGATCAAGATGCCCAGGTTGAATCCGAACCAGGTCATAAACGCGCCGGGATAAACCATCGAGGCCGCTACAAAGGCAAAAACCCATACGGTGAAAGCAAAGCTCTTGAGGAACGGATGCCCCATGAAATACAGAGCCAGCGAGCCGAACATCGCGATCAACGCCGGCCCCAGCGCCGCCCGGCGACCGCTGACGAGCATCACAACCGCGGCCACAAGACAAATCACAAAGACAAACTTGAAATAATCTAAGAACGATCTATCCTTTTCCATGGCACCCTTTCATAGGATTAACTGTTGAGTATCAAAGGGGGACAGCCTCAAGCGTGGCACGGGCTTCCAGCCCGTGAATACACGGCCAAGATGGCCGTGCCACGTTCCTTGAGGCTGCCACCCAATCAACGTGCGAATAGTCAATAGTCATTTGTCATTAGTCCATGTTTAGCTCCACAGCCGGTCGTTGGAGCGGTCTCGGTTCCATCCATCGGTCGGGGCAAAAAGTTCCTGACCGCGCGAGAGGTGCTCCTTAACCACGTCGAGATTTAATTCGATCCCCAGGCCCGGTGTGTCCGGCACAGTGGCGAAACCATCTGTATGAAGCGGCTTGTCGATGCCGGTCACAAGATCCTCCCACCAGTCCACATCGACCGAGTGATGTTCCAGGGCGATGAAGTTCTCCGTGGCCGCGGCGCAGTGCACATTCGCCATGAAGGAAACCGGCGTCCCGGCGAAGTGCATGGGCATAGCGATTCCCGATTGTTCCGCGTAATCGCCGATCTTCTTGGTCTCCAAAATACCGCCCGCCGTCGCCAGGTCGGGATGGACCAGATCCACGACACGGCCATCGATCAGCGGTTTGAAACCGTCGAGCAGGTAAATGTCTTCGCCGGTCAACAATGGGGTATCGAGGGCGCTCCGGATCTCTTTGAGCATATCGGTATATTCCCACGGCACCATGTCCTCGAGCCATGCCGGCTGGTAGGGTTGGAGCGCCTTGCCGAGTTTGATACAACTGTTGACGCTGATATGGCCGAAATGATCGGATGCGATCGGGATCTTCCAGCCGACCGCCTCCCGTGCCTCGGCGAAACGCTCGGCCAATAACGCCGCCCCCTTGTCCGATAGTTGGATGCTCGTGAAAGGATGCTTGCCCCACCAGTTCGTATCCTTCAAAGGATAACTCAGCGCGCCGGGCACTTTGTAGATGTTCGATATGCCGCAGTCCATTTTTAGAAACGTGAATCCCTGCTCGACTCTTTTTTTCAAACCGGCTACGTCAGTGCTGGGCGTGTCGGCATATAAACGAACCCGATCCCGATATTGCCCACCGAGCATCTGATAGACGGGAACGCCGTAGGCCTTGCCCGCCAGGTCCCACAAGGCCATCTCGACGCCCGAGACGCCGCCGCCCTGCCGTCCGTGATGTCCGAATTGTTTGATGCGTTTGAATATCTTCTCCACATTGCAGGGATTTTGGCCGAGCAATCGGCTCTTGAGCATCAGGGCGTAACGCTCGCTGGCGCCGTCGCGCACTTCGCCGTATCCGCAAATATCCTGGTTCGTGTCGATGCGAATCAACGGGCAGCGCATCGGCGCCCTCGAAACGACCGCGACACGCAGATCGGTGATGCGCAATTTCGAGGGGCTGGAACGTCGCCGGACGTTCTGTGTCGCAAACGCGACCTGTTCTTCGACCGGAGCACCGATCATATGGGCCAGACTCAGACCCGCGACACCGGTACCGAGACGTTTAAGCACCGAACGCCTGGAATATGTAGCCTGTTGAGGTTTGTTACTGCACTCCTTTTGCATAGTTATTCTCCATCATGGTGATTGACTATTGACAATCTAACGGATCGTGCATCACGGTCGGATGTCAGCGTGGAAAGAGTCAATCGTCAATCCAATCACCAGTTCCGCGTCTTCGAGTTCAGCATGTTTTCGATAACGTCCCGCGGAACGGGTAACTCGTTCATGTTCTTCTTCAACCAACCGCGGAAATCATTCTGTATTTCGGGCGTCCACCGGCTGTCGATCTGTCCCGGTGTGTACTTACCTTCCCGCAGGCGCTGATGCCCGAACATGTCCCGCAGCATGATGGCCTCGGATTCAACGACCACCTTCTCGGCCAGATGGGCGGGGATAAAAACGATGCCCTCGCGTTTGGCGAGCACCACGTCGCCGGGACACGCCAATGCCCGGCCGACGCGAATCGGCGCGTTGATGGCGGTCAGCATAACCTCACGAAGAAAACTCGGATCCGCTCCTTTATACCACGCGTTGAAGCCTTTGACGGCTTCGATCCCTTCCAAGTCGCGGACGCCGCCGTCGAAGATGGCGCCGTTGCCGGAATTGGCGTAGATGGCGTTCGCCAGATTATCGCCGATCAAGGTCCCATCGACGACCTTACCGAAACAGTCGGCGACATAAACGTCACCCTTCTTGAGCATATCAATCGGCCAGGAATTGGAGCTGCCGATCCGCCCATCGGCCCGCCCCCGGCGCATGATGCCGCGATTGTAGTCGGGATGCGAGGGCATATATTGAGCCGTCAGCACCCGCCCGACAAGGGTCTCACCGGGATCCACGACAACCCAGCCGGCGGCGTTCTCGTAGCAGTTGGGATAGCCCGCCCCGCGAACAATGCTCCAGGCTTGAGTAATGGATACGTTCTTCATTCTCTTCAGAACGTCATCCGAGACCCGCGGCCGGCCGTCTTCCATTCGCGCCCCGGTCCATTTCGGCGTGCATTGCAACACGCGCGTCGGGCAGGAGACAACAGGCGAGGCCACACCTTCATCGGCCGCCTGGATGCGAATATTTCGCCAGCGCACCTGATACGGTCCGGCGTTCTTTCCCACACCGTGAACTTGCAAACCGATAAGGCCGCGACGCGTCATCCCATCCCTCAGATCGACGCAGGGGACATTGTTGATCCACGTCCGGATTCGGTCGTCCGCGCACTCGATGCGGAACGTGTTCCATTGCCCGTCCTTGAACGCCTTACTCGCCGCCGGATCGGACCGGGTACTCGCAAGCATAAACGCGCGACGGGCCTCATCGTAAATGCTTCCGGACGAGCCTCCCTTCTCAGTAGCGATTTCCACCTGATAGCCGTAAACGCGGTCCGGCGGTATCACCCGTTTTTGAGGCGTATCGTCCCGTCCCCTGAAGATAAAGGCCTTTTCAGCCTCGGCAATCTTGCTTCGTATTTGCACACCCGAGTTCAGCCGGGGATCCAGCGTAACCTCGAATGTCAATACGAAGTCGCCGTACTCCCGATTCGTACAGAGGAACGTATTGGGACTGCCCTTGACCGTCGTGCCGACAATCGCGCCGTCTTCGACGTGATATTTGGCAAAGCCGCTATGAACCGACCACCCGTTTAAGGTCTTGCCGTCGAAAAGAGGCCTCCATTTGGTTTTTTCCCGCTCCCTCGCAAGACCAACAGACGCGGCGACAAACAACAGAACAACGGCACAGAGAGTCCTTTTGAAATGCATAGCATACTCCTTTCAATC
Organism: uncultured Pirellulales bacterium; assembly: GCA_964476475.1. Lineage (GTDB taxonomy): Bacteria > Planctomycetota > Phycisphaerae > Sedimentisphaerales > Anaerobacaceae > JAFGTG01. Next base: position 2,037 of record CAYZAT010000096.1, on the reverse strand, counting down.
ACGAATGATCATTGTCTGGTGAATTATATCACGCTGAAGAGAGAGTACAAGCGGTAATAAAGGCAAAGGCCCGCACCTTTGATCGATACGGGCCTCGCGTGAATGACAATTACATTCCGGCCTGCATGTCGTCCATTCGCTAATCGCTTACGGTCGATACAGCCGAATGTCGTCAAAGTACATCGTCCCGGTCCCTCCAGCCGCCGGGCTGTTCCTGGTACCGAAACCAATCGTCATCGAATCGACGTTTGTCAAGTCCACACCCTGATTCGCGAACTCTTGAAGCTCGATGACCCACTCGGTCCACGGAATAATCTTCGTCACGGCAGGCTCATCATGATACACAACCGCCGTGCCGTCAAGAGCCACATACATCCGCTCGATGGCATTCGCCGATTCGCCGCGGAACCATAAGGATAGCCTGGCGACACCGTGCTCGGTCCAGTCACGGGGGGCAACGAATGTCATGGTAGCCTCAGAGGTCCTCATGTTGTTGTCATAGGACACCGGCATGGCCTGGCCGCCGCTATGAACGTTGCCCTGCTCGGTGAGCGGAACGTCCATATTGCCGACAAAAGCGCCGTTCGTCGTGGTTCCATAGCCGTCGATCCATGTCAGGTAGATCCTGTTACTGCCCGGCTCACCTTCGGCGAGGTCGTTGTAGGACTCAAAATCGTCCACGGTCAAAAAGTCGGCGACCGTAAAGCTCCAGGTCCCGCCTCGACTGATCGTCCCATCCGAATTGACCTCATCAACACGCCAGTAATAAGGTCCTCCGCCCCATTCGACACCTTCAGGCGGCGTATATGTGGTTGCGTTCTGACGGTCTCTGTATATCCCGGTCGCATCGGAGGCATCGGCCTGCTCGACGGCCTCCTGGTCGGTGCCGAGATAGACATCATGCTGCGCGGCATTGTCTCCGGCCGACCAGCTTAGGGGCAGAGCATTTCCAATATCCGGGTTCGATCCGGGCGCGGGATGCGGATCCCACGCCAGCAACGGATCGCCTCGCATGAGTTGCAAGATCTGATCCTGGGCCAGCGCCGTATCGTAGATGCGGACATCATCGACCATCCCGACCAGGAAATCGCTGGCGCCGCCGGCATCCCACTCCATGGCGATCGACCACAGGTCACTCGCGCTGAAACTGTAGCCGGCCGCATGCGTGTTTTCGAGAGTGCCGTCTACATAGATACTCCCGGTCGGCCCGCTTCTGACATACGTCAGCAAATGCCACTGATCGTCGCTGACGACCGTCGTGGAGTAGCCTTCATAGACGCTGTCGGACCCATCGTACATCGCCGCCTTTCGATTGTCGATCGACCACAGGGCGACATTGCCGCGACCGCCGGTATTGCAGGAGAGCCAAAGCCCGTGATCGTCGGTGGTTTTCACCCATCCACTGAGCGTAATATTGTCGTCCGTTATATCATCAGCGACGGCATCCATCGTCGCATAATTCGAACCCGTAAATTCCAGCGCACCATTGATGTACCCATCGACCCATTGCGGGCTATCCACAAGGGTGGCGTGATTGTTATGGCCGGACCAGTCCAATGCTTTGGTCCCATGACCTTCGTCAAGCGTCCACCAGCCGATGAACGTTGGGTCCGCCATCGGTATGACGGGCAGGGTCGTGAAGCTCCAGACATCGCCCTTGTGCGTATCCTGGGAATCAAATTCATCGACGCGCCAGTAGTAGGTCCGGCCTAACTCGAGGGGACCGGGAGTGTACGTTGTATCCACCTGAGTAAGCCCCCCGGAAGCATTACTTACATCGTCAAAGTTGTCTCCGAAGTACACCGTGTGCAATTTCGCACCAAAGCCGGCCGTCCAGCTAAGGGTCACATCCGTTTCCACAAACCCGGCGCCGTCAGGTGGAACCGGATCATAGGCCGTCTTGCGTGGAATCGTAAAGCTCCAGACATCCCCTTTCCACGGACTGTCTGTGTTTGCTTCATTGACCTCGTCGATTCGCCAGTAGTAGGTCGTGCCGGGAACAAGGCCATCGGGGTAAGAAAATCCGGGAAAGCCAAC
>CAYZAT010000095.1:0-13412 GCA_964476475.1 uncultured Pirellulales bacterium | reverse complement strand
TGGCGTGTGCTGTCATTCCCGGAAAGCGGGAATCCATTAATGCGGCTATATTTATGGATTTCTGCTTGCGCAGGGATGACAGTGCTAAGGACTGAAATTCGTGAAAGAGAATCTCGAGCAGGAGACGCGGCGCCTGACGAAATGCTGGATGCGGCACGATCGAAAGGTTCTGCGCGATTATCTCGTTCAGGATGTGGAAGACCCTCGGATCAACGTGCAGAGTATCCTGACGCGTCACTTTCTTGTCGGGCAATTACTTGGCGACCGATTCGATGGTCTGATGGAACACGAGCTGCGGTTCAGCCTGGTGATGAATTGGGTTCTCCGTCTTCTAGAGAATCCAATTCACGCCTGGCGGCTCCAGGCCGTGCTCGATGCACTGCTGACGGGCGAGGATGAAGCCGAGGGGCTGGAAATCCCTTCGTATATATCTGAAACCTTTGCCGCGCTGGCGCTGCCCAATTATATCTGTGATGTGCTCGGCGGGTGGTCGGTCGAAACGGCCGATGGCTCGATCCCGGTGTATCTCTTGTCCACCTTTCAGGCGATATGGCGGGACGTGTTGGTTCGTGAACCATCACAACGCATTTCCGTACTGGAGCCGGCGTGCGGCTCGGCCAACGACTTTCGATTTATCGACGCCTATGGTATCGGTCGGTTCCTTGATTATACGGGATTCGACCTGTGTGGAAAAAACATACGCAACGCCAAGCAGATGTTTCCGAACGTCTGCTTTCAGGTTGGCAATGTGCTTGAGATTGATGCCGTGGACAAGGCGTTCGATTATTGCATTGTGCATGATTTATTCGAGCATCTATCGATCGAAGCGATGGAAGTGGCCATCGAGCAGATTTGTCGCGTTACGCGGCGGGGCATCTGCGCCGGTTTTTTTAATATGCAAGAAGGCGACCGACATGTCGTCAGGGCTATGGGGGATTATCACTGGAACACGCTGAGCGCATCCGAGGCGAAGGCGGCTTTCGAGCAGTGCGGTTTCGTCGTGGAAGTGATCCATATCGATTCATTTCTGCGTTCAAGGTACCATTATCCGGATACTCACAACAAGGGGGCCTATACTTTCATCATCCTGCCATCGCCGCCGGTTTGTTTAGCCAAACCGAGAACAAAACGCTCTCGCCGCGAGGATTTTGCTGTTGAAGACGGAAGCACTTACTGGTAGAATCCGGCTTCGTTTTGTCGAATAGTAACAGAATCCAATCATAAGAAGGATGGTTGGGATTACGAAAGGAGGTCACAAATGAGATGCGGAATCATCATCGCATTCGTGTTGGCGGTCCTCGCGTGCTTGTGCGGATGTAATTCGACTCCAACAACGTCCTATTCTGCCGAGGAGCAGTTGATCGGCGGCAAGCTGTCTGATCTGGGGATTGTTTTGCCGGAGATCGCTCGGCCGGTCGCGGCCTACGTGAATGTCGTACGAAGCGGAAAATTGCTCTTTGTGGCCGGGCAGCTTCCCATACGCGAAGGCCGGGTGTTATTCACCGGCAAAGTGGGACGCGATATTGATCTGCATCAGGCGCAGGAAGCGGCCCGGTTGTGCGTCATCAACGCTCTGGTGGCCCTGAAAAATGAGCTGGGATCACTTGGACGAATTCGTCGGATCGTTCGTGTGGAAGTTTTTGTCAATAGCGCCGACGGTTTTACCGGCCAGGCCCAGGTGGCCAACGGCGCCTCCCTGCTGCTTCAACAAATATTTGATGAAGCCGGCAAACATGCACGAATGGCCGTAGGGGTGGCTGAACTACCGCTTAATGCAACGGTGGAAATCGCCATGATTGTCGAGAGGAAGTAACGGACACGGATGAATGCTATTTTGTGTATTCTGGGAAGAAATGAATGATCGAAGGTGCTGATAAACATATTTTGAGCAATGGAATGGTCCTGCTGGGCGAGCCGATGGACGCCGTGGAATCGGTGGCCTTTGGTTTCATGCTTCCGGCCGGGGCGGCCCGCCTCCCAGAGGGGTGTTGCGGGGCCTCAAACGTCATTGTCAATTGGATTTTCCGTGGCGCCGGCGATAAAAATAGTCGGCAATTAAGCGATGCCCTCGACGGGCTGGGGCTGGCTCGCGGGCATTCGGTGGGTAGTTCTCACATCACCATCGGGGCGGCGCTGGAAGCCGGCAACCTGGCGCCGGCGTTGGATCTATACGCGGATATTATTCTCAGGCCCAGCTTGAAAGACGATCAATTTGAATTGGCCAGACAATTGGCGATTGATGAAGTGCTTTCGCTGGATGACGATCCCCGGCAGGAGGTCATGCTTAGACTTCGGGAGCGGTTTTATCCAAGTCCTTTGGGACGCAGCGCCATCGGGGATATTCCCGAGCTTAAAAACCTTACGACCACGATTTCGAAGCAGATCATCAGCCATCGATTCAACCTGTCAGAGACGATTTTTGCCGTTGCCGGCAAATACGATTTCAATGCGGTTTGTCGTCAGTTAGAAAGGCTGTTTGAATCCGACCAGCGGAACGAGGGCGAAGCGATACCATTGGGTCCCAGAAAGGGCAAATATACGCATATCGACAATGACGGGGCACAGGTGCATATCGGCTTGATGACGGAAACCGTGACACCGACCGATACGAATTATTACAACGCCCGAGTGGCGATATCCGTTCTTTCGGGCGGGATGAGCGCCAGGTTATTCACGGAAGTCAGAGAGAAACGCGGTCTGTGCTATGCGATCGGGGCGAGATACCATAGCCTGAAAGACGCCGCGGGTATTATGGCCTATGCCGGCACGACGCCGGACAAGGCGCAGGAAACGCTGGACTGTATTGTCGGTGAATTTCATCGATTGCGTGAGGGCATCCGTGACGAAGAAATCGCGCGGGCCAAAGTGGGCTTGAAGAGCGCGCTGATTTTACATAGTGAATCGTCCGGCAGCCGGGCCGGCGCGATTGGGAGCGATTACTACGTCCTGGGCAGAGTTCGAGGCCTCGATGAAATCAAGGACAAAATCGAGAAAACCAGCGCCGAATCGGTCTTTGGTTTTTTACGGGACCATCCTCTGGACGGTTTTACAATTGTGACCATCGGCCCGAAGCAAGTGACAGTACCATAGGATAGCGCATGGAATTTAAGACGAAGCGATTAGACAACGGGCTGGTTTTGATTGGCGAGGTGAATGCTTCCGCTAAGTCGGCCGCCGTGGGCTTTTTTGTGAAGACCGGTTCTCGTGACGAGACCGAACAGATCAACGGTGTCTCTCACTTTCTCGAGCACATGCTTTTCAAGGGAACGCACAATCTCAATGCGCTCCAGGTGAACGAAGCCTTCGACCGAACGGGGGCGCAATTTAACGCCTTCACCAGCGAGGAGAATACCGTTTATTATGCGGCGGTTTTGCCGGAATACCTGGCGAAAGTCACAGGGCTGTGGACCGAACTAATGCGGCCGGCCCTGCGGGACGAAGATTTTAATATTGAGAAGAACGTCATCAAAGAAGAAATCGCCATGTACAAGGACCAGCCCGCCTTTGACGTGATGGACCGGTGTCGAACGTTGCACTTTGGCGGTCATCCGTGCGGGAACAGCGTCCTGGGCAGCGAGGAGAGCATCGACCGTTTGACAGCGGGGCAAATGAGGGACTATTTCTCAGTGCGTTACGCGCCGAATAACATGGTCCTGGCCTTTGCGGGGCATTTCGATTGGGATGACATCTGTTCGGGCGCGGAAGAATCGTGCGGAAAATGGCGGGATGGCCAAACAGTTCAACGAGAACTCGCCGATTGTCAGGGGAGCCGGGCCGTCGAGCGGATTGCGAAAGCCCATCTGACGCGCGAGCATATTTGTCTGATGAGCGCCGGTATCTCAGCGCAGGATCCGAGGCGATTTGCGGCTTCGCTGTTAGGCACCATCGTCGGTGATGATGTGGGCTCGCGTTTTTTCTGGGAGTTGGTGGATAAAGCTCTGGCGGAGTCGGCTTCGATGCAATTCGGCCCGATGGATGGGACGGGCGCATTCTACAGCTATATCCGTTGCAGCAGCGAAAAGGTAACCAGGGTGCTCGATACGGTAAGAGGTATTTTCAGTCGTCTGGTGAAAGACGGTATCACGAAGGAAGAATTAAGGACGGCTAAAAACAAAGTCTTGAGCACGCTCGTCATTAAGAACGAATTGCCGATGGGCCGGCTCGTCGATTTAGGATTCAATTGGATGTACTTACACGCGTACCATGCGATTGAAGAGGATGTCAGCGCGATAAAAAAAGTAACGGTGGATGATGTTCATTCTTTGATAGAACAATTGAAGCCGGGTGATTTTACGCAATTTTCATTGGGACCGGAACGCAGGAATCAATAGAAAAGGGACAGTGACATGGACTACACGACGAGAAGAGAGTTTCTAAAAACCGTTGGCATCGCGGCGATGTCAACGGGAATTCTGACTCCATCTGCCGCCCGGGGAGGACCCCGGGGCAAGCATCCGAATGTTATTCTGGTTATGACCGACGACCAGGGCTATGGCGACTTGGGTTGTCACGGCAACCCCGTTATCAAAACGCCCCATCTGGACGCGCTGTATGCCCAAAGCGTGCGATTAACCAATTTCCACGTCGGTCCGACCTGCTCGCCGACCCGCGCGGGTTTGATGACGGGACATTACTGCAATCGAACGGGTGTCTGGCATACCATCATGGGCCGGTCGCTCTTGCGGAAAGGCGAACTGACAATGGGCGATGTCTTTTCGGCAAGCGGTTATCGCACCGGCATCTTCGGTAAGTGGCATTTGGGGGACAACTACCCGTTCCGGCCGCAGGATCGAGGATTCGGCGAAGTCCTCATTCACGGCGGGGGAGGCGTCGGCCAGGGACCCGATTACTGGGGCAACGATTATTTCGACGATACGTATTTTCATAACGGCCGGCCGGAGAAATTTAGAGGCTATTGCACGGATGTATGGTTTGACGGGGCGATGAAGTTCATCGAAGCGAATAAGAATCGTCCTTTCTTTTGTTATCTGCCCACGAATGCGCCGCACGGACCTTATAACATTTCCGAAGCGTACATGAAGCCGTACCTGGATAAGGGGCTGCCGGAAAACCAGGCCCGATTCTATGGGATGATTACCAATATCGACGACAATATGGGCCGATTAGCGCGTCGATTGAAAGAATTGGATCTGGAGGAAAACACCATTTTGATCTTCATGACCGACAATGGGACTTCCGGCAACGGTTTTAACGCCGGGATGCGCGGCAAAAAAGGCTCGGAATACGACGGCGGCCACCGAGTCCCGTGCTTTGTTCGCTGGCCCGCGGGCAGTCTGAAGAGCGGAAAGGACATCGAAAGACTTACGGCTCATGTCGATCTACTGCCGACCTTCATCGATCTATGTGGATTGAAGCAACCGCGCGGCGTGGTCTTTGACGGTGACAGTATCGCGCGACTTCTGACAGGCAACGATGGGAAATGGCCCGCCCGGACGCTGGTCACGGATTCGCAGCGCATCGAGCACCCCGAGAAGTGGCGCAAGAGCGCGGTGATGACCGATCGCTGGCGGTTAATCAACGGCAAAGAGCTTTACGATATGAAGGCCGATCCCGGTCAGGAGAAAGATATCGCCGGTGTGCATCCGCAGGTCGTTGGGACGCTCCGAGAGGCTTACGAAAACTGGTGGGCGGGCGTTTCGGAACGTTTCGATGAGTATTGTGAAATCATCATCGGCTCGGACAAACAAAATCCGACCCGGCTGATGTCCCACGACTGGCACGGTTCGAAAGTGCCGTGGCATCAGAATGCCGTCCGCAATGGGATGCGGGCCGATGGTTTTTGGGCCGTCGAGATCGAACGCAGTGGGGCCTATCAGTTCGAGTTGCGGCGCTGGCCCGAGGAAGTCGATGCCCCCATCAACACGGCAATACCGGGCGGCAAAGCAATTTCCGTGACGAAGGCCCGGCTTAAAGTCGCGAATATTGATCAGACGAAACGGGTTCGCGACGATGCGAAAGCCGTGACGTTCCGGATTGAGCTTAAAGCCGGTAAAACACGACTTCAAACCTGGTTTCTCGATGACAAAGAAGCATCCCGCGGTGCGTATTATGTGTACGCAAAACGTTTGTAAAAAACAGGATGAATATGAATAAAACGAATAGAAGAGAATTCCTTGAAATCGCAGGTCTTACCGCCGGTTCGTTTATGGTGCCGGCCGTGACGTTCGGCAAAGGCGGATCTGTAAAAAAACCGAACATCCTTGTCATCATGTCGGACGAGCACAACGCCGGCGTATTGGGTTGTTGCGGCAACGATATTATCCAGACTCCGAATTTGGATTGTCTGGCGAGACGGGGTGTTACATTCGAGAATTGTTATTGCAATTCTCCGCTGTGCGTTCCATCGCGTTTGTCTTTCACAACCGGTAAATATGCCTCTCGCGTCGGCGCCTGGAGCAATAATTGTTGGCTTCCAAACGCCGATTATCCTTCGTTGCCGCGAATCATGAATGCCGCCGGCTATGCATCGATCCTATGCGGCAAAATGCACTATGACCGAACCCGTCGCTATGGATTCAAAGAAATCGGTGGCAATATGAATAACTCGACCAAGACGGGAAAAGGCAGTCGCAGGAAGGCGGAGGATCTGACACCCAAGCCGGGGATGTCCTCACGTTTCGATGATTTTCATACGGGAGATCAATCGAACATTCTCAAACACGACCGCGCCGTTACCGCCGGGACGATGGAATTCTTGAAAAATCGACGGGCTACCGATAAGCCTTTCTTCATGTTGACGGGTTACCTTGCTCCGCATTTCCCTTTGATCGTACCGGAAAAGTATTGGCGACAATATCAGGGTAAGATTCCTTTGCCCGTAATCCCCGAAGGGCATCTTGAATCTCAACCGAGAAACTACAAACACCTTCGGATCGGCTTTAACGTCGAGGATGTCCCGGATGATATCGTCCGCAAAGGCCGGGAGCTTTATTACGGTCTGACACAGTGGATCGATAACCAAATCGGCAAAGTCCTCGAAACTCTTGCCGATACCGAGGTTGCTGATAATACGATTGTTATCTATACCACGGATCATGGCGAGAATATGGGCGAGCATGGTCTATGGTGGAAAAACTGTATGTATCAACATGCCGGCCGAGTGCCACTGATTGTTAGTTGGCCTGCGCGATGGAAAGGTCCCCAACGACGAACGCAAGCGTGCTCGCTTGTGGATGTCGTACGAACGATCGCCGGACTGGGCGGCGCCGATGTTCCGGATGACTGGAATGGAGACTCCATGCTTAACTGGCTCGATAACCCTGGGGCTAAGTGGAAGGACCGAGCCGTTACGGAGTACTATGCCCATAATATCGCCTCCGGTTTCGCCATGATCCGTGTGGGTCGATACAAATATGTCTATCATACTCCCGCTGACGCAGACCATCCCGCCGAACGGGAACTATATGATCTACAGTCTGATCCCGGTGAATTCAACAATCTTGCGGTTCGGGACGAGTACCGCGAGCGCGTCGAAGCGATGCATAGAGCTCTGGTTAGAGAGATTGGTGAAGATCCCGACGAAACCGAGCAACGCTGTCGTGCCGATTACGCGCGCGGGTATGGTCGAGTTAAGAATAGAAAAAAAGGTTGATCTTTTGATGGATAAGCCGATGGAAATTCCCAAATTTGATCTGGCTGAGCAAATCATGGCCGAACAACGAAAGCTTTCGGCCGTGCGAAGAAAAGGACCGGGTAAACGTGCGAAAGCCCCGGGTTCGAAGTCAGCCAAATCTGCAACCGGTCCTCAAGAACCGCAGAGGTTGCCTACGAAGCAGGAACAAATCATTGCAGAGATCGTCACGAGAGATATCGACAACCTGCTTAAGGGGAATGCTTTGGATTATTGAAAATTAACGATTGGGGATGGTGCTATAGACTGAAAAGAGATAACAAACCTGATAGACAGACAACAAAGCATCTAAAACAGGAGAGCGAACATGCAAAGTTGTTTCAGAATGCTAACATCCCGACCTCAGGAGGTAGTCTGTCGACGATCATTCCTGCGAGGCGCCGCGGCGTTAGGATTTGGAATGATCGTGAGGGCCAATGTTTCCAGGGGGGGGCCGGAGCCTCAGGAATCGTCTATTCGAACGAACTCGAAAACAGCGGGCGGTCGGGGGGCTACTCAACGCGTGACCGGCGAAATTAAGGAATTCAAAGATGGTGAGACCGGTGCTCGTGTCCGGCGGCTCACCGCGGACGGTTCAGACAACGTGCATATCTATTTTTCCTCCGAGTCCTTTTTGGCTGAGGGTGGATCGGACAAGTTAGTCTTTGCCTCGAACCGTTCCGGCCGGTTCCAGTATCATTTGCTTGATATACCAAGTGCACGCCTGGTTCAACTGACTGATGGCGACCGGATTTCTCCGAACATGGGATGTGTCGATCCGGCGGGCCGACTCTTCTACTTCGACGGACCGGTTCTTCGGTCATGCAGCTTTGGCACGATGCAAGATCGAGAACTCTATCGCGTACCTGATGGGACACGGCCTTCTTTGCCGACCTGCACTGCCGATGGCAGGTATGTGGCCTTCGCCTATCGCGAGGACCGTGCCGTCAGCACCGAGACGGGCCGGATCTACTCCACGATGGCCGAACGCTACTATCAGCATCCGAGTTGTATGATCATGCGGATCAATACCGATAGTGGTGAGGTCACGGCTGCATGGGGTGAGCGAGCATGGATCAGTCATGTGTTGATCCATCCTCATCGGCCTAACCTCATTCTTTTCTGTCACGAGGGGGGCAGTTATGTCAAACAGCGAATGTGGACGGTGGACGTGTCCGAGCGGCGAGGCCGAAAAGCCGAGCCGTTGTATATACAGCGTCCCGGGGAATTCTGCGTCCATGAGTATTTCACGCGGCAGGGTGATGTAGGTTTTCAGTACGAAGTCGAACGAGAAGGCCGGACGGAATACTACAACTGTTTCATCCGGCCCGACGGGACGTGGATACGACAGTTCCTGCTGCCGGGTCGCAGGCCGGGACATATCCAGTCCAATACGGATAACACATTAATCGTCGGCGATTGTGGATACCTGAGTCCGGATGACAGGGACGGTCATAACTACATGTCGCTGATGACGCACGGAAACGGGCGGGCGCATGTTCGCCGACTCTGCCGCCGTGTGCCCGGAAAGACTCAACACAGTCATGGCCATCCGGTTTTCAGCCTTGATGACAAGTGGGTTCTCTACAACTCGAAAATCGGCGACACACACAACATTTACATGACCAATGTAGAATAAAACCGATTTTTCCCGACGAAAGGAGAGGCAGATGGTTAACGGGATAAAACGACGCAGTTTTCTTACCGGCGTGACGGCTCTGAGTGCGAGCCATGTTTTAGGTCGGGGCGCAGGAATCGCATCAGCCGGGGCGGCAGTTGGATTAGTACGTTCCGACAGAGATCCTCACTTGAAAATCAATCAGGTCGAGATCCTTCAGGTGACCGGTAAGGACAAAAGAAGGGCTGTTTATCTGAAAATCTATGCGAATGATGGACTCTTCGGTCTTTACGGACCGATCGACAACGAGGCGGCGATGTTCGTCGATCGATTTTTCAAACGCCCACTCATCGGACAGGATCCGCTGGGCTATGAAGCCTATTGGGATAGGATGTTCCGGGCCAGCCGGCACTCACGCGGCAGTCACTATATCATGGGCCTCAGCGCTATCGATAACGTGCTTTGGGATCTTCGCGGCCGCTTCTTCGGATTGCCCGTCTATCGATTGTTGGGAGGTGTGCGTAAGAAGGTCAAGGCCTATGCAAGTTGTCTGGGATTTTCACAGGAATCATCGGCTTTGCAGGCGAAGGCCCAAGAATTGAAACAGCAGGGCTATCGACATCAAAAGTGGTTCGTGCGGGACCGTGGTCCTAAGTTCGGTCCCGAAGGCGTCGCGGAAGATGTGAAGGTTGTGCGGCTGCTCCGCGAGGCCGTCGGTGATGATGTGGACTTGATGTTCGACGCCTTCTGGAAATGGGACCTTCAATATGCGCTGGCCTGGGCGCGAAGGGCGGAGGCGTATCATCCACGATGGATTGAAGAACCGTTCCAGACGGCTAACCTGGACGCCTTCATCGAGCTGAGTCGTGAAACCTCGATCCCGGTGGCCACCGGGGAGCACTTCTACGGGCGCTGGGACGTGCATCAGTTTCTCAAGGCCGACGCCATCATGGTCGTCCAGGCCGATCCGGAATGGTGCGGCGGCGTCAGTGAGCTGGTCAAGATGTGCACCTTGGCGTCGGTGCATGGTGTGAATGTTATCCCGCATGGCCACAGTATCCACGCGGCGATGCATGTCGTAGCGAGCCAGCCGGTCGAGGTATGTCCCCTTGTCGAATACCTGATTCAAAAAATGAGTCGTTATTACGCATTCGAGAAGCATCCGCCAAGACCCGTGAACGGTTTGCTGGAATTGCCTGACCGGCCCGGCTTCGGGATCGAACTGGACGAATCCAAGATCGCGGATATCCGGCCTATATCCTGGCGACAGAGCTGACTTACTTGTCGTATCTCCGTAAGGGCAATAGCGTTGATACGCGGGCGCGACGCCCCCGCCACTTAAGGACGCCAGGGAAGCGGGCCGCCATCTTTAGGTTCGAGGAATTTCGCATCGACCTGTTTGTACCAGGCATGTAGCTTATTCCGCATCTGCTCAACGCGTTCGGGATAGTGCGAGGCCAGGTCTTCACGTTCGCCGATGTCACGTCCGAGATCGTATAGATGGACTCGGCCGTCCTCGAAGCGTTCAATGAGCTTCCAGTCGCCCATCCGAATCGCGCCGCCGGGAAAGCCGCCCTGGTTGGCATAGTGGGGGTAATGCCAGTAGAGGGCGTCCCGGGCGATCTTCGTGCCGCCTTTGAGCAGGGGGGCCAGTGATACGCCGTCTAAATGCTGCTCGTTTTTGAAAGGCAAGCCGGCCATCTCCAGAATCGTCGGGTAAAAGTCCGTGCTGATCACGGGTACGTCGCAATGGGAGCCGGGCCGGGCGACGCCGGGCCAGCGAATCAGGAACGGCTCGCGAATACCGCCTTCGTACAGCCAGCCTTTTCCGCCGCGCAGGGGCAAATTCGACGTCGGGGAGCCTTCGCTGGTTGAGAGCCCGCCGTTGTCGGACATAAACAAAATCGCCGTGGTGTCGGCAATGCCCAGATCTTCCAGTTTATCCAGCACTCGCCCGATCTGTTCGTCCATCGCCTCGACCATCGCCGCGTAAACAGCGTGACATTGGCGGATGCGCACCTGGCGCGGTTTATGCGTGGGCCAGACCTGTTCTTCGGGTGCGAATTCTCGTTCGTCGGCGTCCAGAAGTCTTTGTCGCTTAGCCTTGTATTTGGCAATCAAGTCTTCGCGGCCCTGGAGTGGTGTATGGACCGAGTAGAAAGCCAGGTAGAGCAGGAAGGGATCGTTCTTGTATCGATCCAGTATTTTCAGCGATTCGTTGGTGAGGACCTTGGGGAGGTGTGAGCCTTTGGGGTAATCTCCAAGCCGGGGATTCTCGAAGGGCGCGAAATAGCCGCCGCGCGGGGACCCGACGGCCCAACCGCCGACGTTGATGTCGAACCCCTGATTTTCGGGCCAGTATTTCTCTTCCGAGCCGAGGTGCCATTTGCCGAGGAACGCGGTTTTGTAGCCATGCTCCTTCAGGGCTTCGGCCAGGGTGACTTCTTTGAGAGGCATCCAGTCATTCAGCGGCGCGCCCTTGAAACGTCCCGACCGCTTGCCGCTGAACCAGTTGGTCGCGTCAAAACGGGAGGGATATTTGCCCGTCATGATGCTGAAGCGCGTCGGGCTGCAGACCGGATTGGCGGCGTAGCCGTTGGTGAAATTCATGCCGGAACGCGCCAGGCGGTCGATGTTCGGTGTTTCGTAGAAGCAGTGGGGATTGTTGGCGCCGATGTCCATCCATCCGAAGTCGTCAATCAGGAAAAACACAAAATTAAGCGGCTTGTTCTTCGATGAAGCTGCCTGAATAAGACGCTGGGGACTTAACGCTGCGGCGGCAAGACCTCCGAGCATGGTTTTCGTGAATTCTCGTCGTGTGATGTTGGTTCTCATGTTCAGTCTCCCTGTTCGAGTTGAATCATTGATTCGGCGTATCGCTTGCCTAACTCTCGTGCGGATTCCGCGTTGAAATGTGTGAGATCGCTTTTCGGGGTGAGCCCTGATGTTTCGACGCAAGCGGTATTCTTGACGGTGAGCGGTAATCTCTCGAAGATTTCATTGATGGTTTTTGCGTTCGGATTTCGCGCGATATAGAAATCGCTCAATGTCCCGACGACAAACGGCAGATCGTCGTCGCCTAATTCTCGTCTGAAATTGGCGATCAGTTCCTCCAGTTTTGCTTGATATACCTCTGTTAACTCCGGCTTACCGTCCGATTCGCCCTGATGCCAGATAATCCCTTTGATCACGCCGCTCTGCGTTGCGATCCGGGCCCGTTCGAGGGCGTCGTCGTACGGATGGCTTTTAGTTTGGCTGTGGTATCCCCCTTCAGTCCAGGAGGCGATGGGCGAGCCGCCGGCGGCGCAGGGTATCAGGCCGATTCTGACCTTCTTTTTATATTCGGCCATGGCCTTGCCGAAAGCCAGGCCCGGCCCGACGCCGGCGATATTAGGTTTGTCGAAATGGAGCGGTTCGGTCGCCGGCTGCCACTGGCCGTCCTGATTCAAAGCAAAAACACGCGGGTGCGGTTGTGTGTCTTGTGTTTCCACTTTGCCCCGCCCGGCCATATTCGACTGACCCGCAAGGATATACAGATGGAATGTCTGACGACTCGCATATTGATTCGAACAACCGGCGATCAACAGTGCGAAAATGGCTAAAATTACAATCCATCGTTTCATTTTGTTCAAATCCTCAATTATGGGTTGTTATACTGTCTGACTCTTATACTAAATCATCCTCATCCGGTCAATCAGCAGATCCTATCCGGTACCCTTTAAAACTATGACTTGCCATAATGTTCGGAATCGGGTATTGTTCCAGAACGATTAATTTGTGATGAATGTGGGCCTTTGATGCCTGAAACCGAAATGAAAGAAAGGAGAAGAAAATGAGTGTGAAAAGCATATCTTTGGTTATTGCGGTGCTTTTGGTCGTTTCTGCGGTTCCCGCCGGGGCGCAGGAGAATCTTGGAGATCTTGTCGCCCAGTACGGCTATGACTGGATGATCGGCAAGTGGGCGGCCACCGGCGACGATGGCACGCAAGTTGATCTGGAATATAAATGGATACTGGACAAGAACGCCATGTGCATCAACCTCAGGATGGGCGATTTCAAGTATCATGGCTTGATTATGTTTATGGCGTCCCGCGAAGAGATCGTCCAGATCGGCGCCGACAATATGGGCGGTACGTGGAAAGGGACCTGGGGGGAGGATTACGA
>CAYZAT010000094.1:0-13448 GCA_964476475.1 uncultured Pirellulales bacterium | reverse complement strand
TATACCAATTCATCGGTTATATCAAGCCACTAACATTGAAAATTATGGGTCCGTAAGATTTATGGACGTTTATCTACAACAGAAACGCACCTGTCGACCGGATTCGAATGCGAGCGGAGGAGGCAGACGGGATCCGTGCGGGAGCGGTTGTATTTCATTCTCAGTTAGATCCCCTTGACGTGTGGTTATCGGAATTTTTACAGAATCTAACATGAATTTAATCATTTTGTAGTATGCCGAAAATGGGAGATGGAGAGGTATTTGCCCGGCCCGAAAGAGCTTTTCATATCATAGAATGATCTTCTAAATAACGCTATAGAAAAAGTTTAGGATGCGGCGTTCCACAAAAAGGATGAGAGGGATTTCGATTCGCTTCATCTTAGGTATTTCTTGCTAAAAAGCCATTGAGTATTTAGGCAATGCAGGATTGACAAAAAGCCGATGAGCAGCTTAGAATAGTGAAGTACCTTCACGGAGGAGGTACTTTACATGGTCACCGCACCGGTGCGGACTCATTATGGATCAGAGTGTCCGATAATATAGTGTGACTACTCCTTTGGAGTTATATCTTTATATGTATTCATTTAGACGTAGGGATATGAGGCAACGGAATGGCGACTTTGGGGGCTTCCGCCCCGAAAGGGGAAGCATTTCTATCTGGCTGGTCTGGTTTTTTTCCGTCATGATGGTGCTGAGCTGCGGGGTCCTGTATCGTTACCTGGCGACTCGCCTGAGACTGGTCGTTGATACGCCCGTTGAACTGCCCGTTTTGCTGACGTCTTTCCCGAAACGGGTCGGTCGCTGGGTGGGAAAAGATATGCCGATTGCGCCGAATGTGTTGCGCGCCGCCGGAAATGACGCCTCGCTCAAGCGTTTATATACGAACGAGAAGATAAACCAGTGGGCGAATTTGTACATTGCCTATACGGCGCACCCGCGAACGATGCTGGGTCATCGACCTCGCATCTGCTACGTTGCCGGCGGCTGGGTCCATGACAGTACGCAAGAGGCGACGATTCGGTCCACTGCGGGAAGGGTCGTGCCGTGTTTGATCCATCGCTTTCACCAGCCCGCTCCGAGTAACGAAGAGATTCTCGTGTTGAACTTCTACATTGTGAACGGCCATCTCACCTCGGACGACCGGGTTTTTTCGGGCGTCGGGTGGCGAACGCCGAATATCAACGGGGATCCGGCGCGGTATGTGACCCAGGTTCAGGTGAGCTCCATCCTGGAAAATTCAATCCGGTCGGCGGCTGAGGAGATGGTCGATCTGGTTCTCGACTTTTTTCCGGATAAGGTGGGGAGAGTCCGGGCTGTAGAGTATATCGATCCGTTGAGAGGATCCAAGGGATAAAGCGAACGCGCGTGGGGAGAAGCGGTCGTTGAGTTCGGATGGCCGCGTAAAGGAAGTGTAATTCATTGTTTACGGCGTTACTTAGGTGCGCCCGACGGGGACGAAGTATGTCCGGAGCACAAACTGGGGTGGTTCCTTCCGGTATGATTCGAAGGACAATTACGGATAAGCTTTCCCAATTGAGAGGGGATAGTCTCAAGGCCAAGGGCATCCGGTCCATGATGTTACTGGGCGCCGGCACCGTCTTCGAGCGGGGATTGAAGTTTGTTCGCTATATGATTGTCGCACGGATTCTGGCGGAGGGGCAAATCGGGCTCATGGCGATCGTCATGGTCGTGGCGACGATGTTCGAGGCCTTTACGGAAGTCGGGATTAAGCAATCCGTTATCCAGAACAAGCGCGGGGCCGAGTTCGATTATCTGAATGTCGCCTGGTGGTTTCAGGTCATTCGAGGGATGGCGCTGTTCTTAATTGCGTATTTTGCCTCACCATGGATCGCGGCGTATTATCAAAAACCCGAGTTGTTGAGGCTGCTCCAGGTCGCGTTTCTGGCCCTTTTGTTCAGAGGGCTGGTGAGCCCGCGAGCGTATGTCCTGGAGAGGGAATATAAGTTTGGCAAAGTGGTGCTCTTAATCCAGGGCAGCGGCATTTTAGGGGCCTTGATCGCGGTTGTTCTTGCTTTTGTTCTTCGAAACGTATGGGCACTGGTGATCGGCTTTGTAGCGGAATACGTCATCATGTGTGCGATCTCCTATATATTCGTGCCGATCAAGCCGAGCTTCAAGATCAATAGAGAGGATTTGTCCGAATTACTCCGATTTGCCCGAGGCATGTTTGGTTTGCCTATTCTCACGGTGGTCGCTTTAAAGTTGGATGTCCTGGTGCTCGGAAAAGTGGTTCCCGAAGGTGAATTGGGCATGTATTTCTTAGCCACGATGTTTGTGCAGTTGCCGATATTTCTATTTGGCCGGGTCGTCAATCCCGTTTTACTTCCTGCGTTTTCGGAAAAACAGGATGACGAACATTCTCTCTATGAGGTGATCGTAAAGACAACAAAGGCATCGGCGATTTTCGGGATCCCTTTGACGGCGTTTATGGCCAGTTGTGCGGGGGGAATTCTGCAATTGTCGTATGGACCGAAATATATCGCCGTAGCGATTCCGATGGCGATCTTGTCTTTGATGGTTTTGGCACAAACCCAGGCGCCCATATTTGCGTCAGCCTTTCTGGCGGCGGGAAAACCCCACTTGCATCGTCGTTTCACAGCGCTTCGTGTGGCGATTATTGTAGGTTTACTCTACCCGGGCGTCGTTTACTTTGGATTGATCGGTGCTGCGGTCGTTGTCGCTTCGGGTTATGTCATTGCACTGTGTATGCAGGTTATTTGGTTCCGAAGGATTGTCGATCTTAGACCCATCGTTTATTTGCGAGGCCTCATTCCAGGTGTGCTTCTGGCGATACCGATTGTGGCGGTTGTGGGTTTCCTTCGGTTCGTGGGTATTAGCAATCCTATTGTCCTTCTCGGTGTTGGACTCGGTCTCTTTACAGGATCGATTGCAGCGGGTGCATACATGCTGAGCCGTTCGAAATGACGGTCGGTGATAAGCGAGGAAATCCATAGGGTGACTCGTAGATCCATGGTTGAAGAGTATAATACAGAACAAAGGGACGTAAAGGTTGGCTTGTTAGGCGCGTGTTTCGATACGGGCAATATGGGCGTCAGCGCATTGGCCGAGTCGAGCATCAAGTTGATTCTCAACCGGTGGCCCGATGCCCAGGTGACCTTGGTCGGCTCGACGTACGAGCCTCAGGAGCATCACTTGGTGGTCATGGGAAAAGAATTGACCGTGAAAACGCTGCCTATACGATTCTCGAAGAATCTACGTTTACCCACGCATTTCTTCTGGTATGCGTTTTATGGATTCCTCGCGAAAGCGATGCCGCGCGCGTGGTTCAAGAAGAAACTTGCTCGTCGCAATCCGTATTTCGAGACACTCTACGAAATGGACATCGTTTTGGACATTACCGGCGGCGACAGTTTTAGTGACATTTACGGTATGAAACGTTTCTTTCTGGGCTTCTTACAGAAATGGCTCATTCTCTTTCTCAAAAAGCCGTTCATTCTGCTGCCTCAAACTTATGGTCCGTTTAAAAGAAAACGGGCCAGGGCGTTGGCCCGGCACATTTTGAAGCGCGCCGGTGCGGTCTATTCCAGGGATCGTCAGGGACTGGACTACACGAAGAACCTGCTCAACGTTCACAGCGAAAACGGAAAACTCCGGTTCGCGCCGGACGTGGCGTTTGTTCTGGATCCGGCTGAACCCCGGTCAATGGATATTGGCTCGCTTAACGATGTGCGAACGAAAGATTCCATTGTCGTGGGCCTCAATATCAGCGGGCTTCTTTTCAGCGGCGGCTATACGCGGAACAATATGTTCGGCTTACAAACCGATTATCAGGGGATGATTGAGAGCGTCCTGGATTATGTGATGGCGGATGAGCGAACGCTGGTCCTTCTGGTGCCGCACGTGTTCAGGCCGGACTGGCCGGAAGAGGATGATCCCCGTGCGTGCCAACAGATGTACGAGATGCTCAAGGAGAAGTACCCGGGTCGGATATTTCTCACGCAGGGAACGTATAACCAAAATGAAATTAAGTACGTCATCGGGTTGTGTGATTTCTTCATGGGTTCGCGAATGCACTCGTGTATCGCGGCATTATCCCAGTCGATCCCGGCCGTTGGGATTGCTTACAGCAAGAAGTTTCGAGGGGTTTTTGATACGGTTGGATTGGGGCGTTGTGTGGCGGAAGTGTATCAGTGCGATAAAGACGAGTTGTTATCCATTGTTAAGGCCGCGTTCGAGGAACGCGACCAAATCCGGTCGCAATTAAACAGCGTTCTTCCGGACGTGAAGTCGAACATCATGAATATGTTCGAGACGGTCGATGTGTAAGGTGAAAGAGCGAGACCCATAACCGTGCTATCTAATCTTCTTTATAAACTGTATGCCATTAAACGACGCAGGCTGAGGAATTGCATATTGAATAGGATCAAAAAGCTCGAAGGCGGAGAGATGATCTCGAACACGCTGCGTCGTATCTTCCGCGATTACCACGGTATCGAGGTCGGTTTGTACAGCTATGGCGGTTGTTTCGACGCGTTGTGTTTCAATGCGTTTACGAAGATCGGTCGCTACTGTTCGTTTGCGGCGGGCGTTTGCCGGTTCAATGGGAACCATCCGCTATCGTTCAGGTCGATGCATCCGTATTTCTACAACCCTTACTATCAGTACGTTCAGGATGAAAAAATCTCCCGAAGCGAGATCGCCATTGGAAATGACGTGTGGGTCGGACAAAACGCACTTATTTTACCTTCCGTTAGAAGGATCGGTGACGGCGCGGTGATTGGTGCGGGCGCCGTAGTGACGAAAGATGTGCCTGACTTTGCCGTTGTCCTGGGCAACCCGGCCAGAGTCGCCAGGTACCGATTCTCCGCTGAAACGATTGATAGGATCAAGCGTCAAGCCTGGTGGGACAAGGATATTGAAGAGCTTAAGGACAGCATGGACGAATTCCTGCGACCGGTGGAAGAGGTTTTGAATGAAGTTCAAAAGAATTGACCAGGTCGTTGAACGACGGCTTTGCATGGGGTGCGGCGCTTGCGCGGCGGCGTGCGAGAACCAGGCCATCACTCTGGTGGATATACGTAACCAGGGGATTCGGCCGATAGTCAACGCTGATCGGTGTCAGCAATGTGGCGGTTGCATCGAAGTGTGTCCCGGAATTGACGTCTCTCATCCACCTTTTGACGACCGAGGCCCCATCATCGCTGAATTACGTCGGGAATGGGGGCCGGCGCTGGACGTATGGGAAGGCTATGCGAGCGATCCTGAGATTCGTTATTGCGGCTCATCGGGCGGCGCGGCGACGGCTTTGGCCCTTTTCTGTTTGGAAAAACAAGAGACTTCGGGGGTGTTGCACATCGGCGCCAGACAAGAGATGCCTTTAGAGAATACGGCGGTGTACAGTCGGAGCAGAGCGGAATTGGTGGCACGGACCGGCTCGCGCTATGCACCGGCGGCGCCCTGTGAAAAATTATCGTGGATTCAGGAGGCTTCCGGCCCGAGCGTGTTCATCGGGAAGCCCTGCGATGTGGTCGCCCTGCGAAAATATCAGGTTGTGAATCCCGAACTCAATGGCAAGATCTGCCTGGCGATTAGTATTTTCTGTGCGGGGACGCCGACGACGGAGGGAACCTATAAGATTGTGGAGAAATTAGGCGCGGCCCCCGAAGAGGCCCGGGAATTCAGATATCGCGGTTGTGGCTGGCCGGGCGCAACGACGGTGACGCTGAAAAGTGACGACACCCGGGCGCCTCAGATGACCTACGAGGAATCCTGGGGCAACATCCTGAGCAAACACGGCCAAATCCGATGTCGGCTTTGCCCGGATTCCACGGGCGAATTCGCCGATGTGTCGTGTGGCGATCCGTGGTATCGAGAGCTTGGACCGAATGAGAAGGGATGGTCGCTCGTTATCGCAAGGACGGAAAAAGGCAGACGAATCGTACAGCAAGCCCAGCAAGCCAGTTACATCGATCTGCAAAAAGCCGATCCGAGGATACTCCCCCGGTCGCAGAAGGGCCTTCT
This sequence comes from uncultured Pirellulales bacterium, assembly GCA_964476475.1. Lineage (GTDB taxonomy): Bacteria > Planctomycetota > Phycisphaerae > Sedimentisphaerales > Anaerobacaceae > JAFGTG01. The sequence goes on along the minus strand of CAYZAT010000094.1, from coordinate 7,445 downwards.
GGGCCGCCGGCGCCAGCTTTGGGGACGCTTGTTGATGATGCGGATGATGCGCGTGCCTTCGCCGCATTACGTCGGCTTTTCTCTGTTCAGAAGCTGGCTCGGATTATCGGTAAAGGACAAGATTCGTTCTTTGGGCGGAACATTGAAACGGATTGTCTCGCGTGGATGGACGAAACCGTTGAAGCTGACGGTAAATCCCGAGACGGATTATGTGTTTCCCGATGTGACCGACGAGTGTCGGGTCGGGCAATCTTAAAAGAGGACAGTTAATGGTTGGTGTAACTCTCACAGTCGCCATTATAGCAAGTACCCTTGTCTTTCTATTGCCGCCGTTCCCGGGGTTTCTTGTCTATCTTGCAACCTTCCTGTGGTACCCGTCGTATCTGTCGGCCCCGTTAGGCACGATTGATTTTACGGTGCACAGGATTATCATTCTTGCGTTTTATATCAAGCTGTACATGATGACAACGCTTTTTGGCCGCTTCAAATTCATTTGGCTGGATAAGGTCGTCATTATCTATTTCGCGGCTCAGCTTGTGGCCGGGTCCATTACGACGCCCTCCCTGGCACTGCTGCTTGAGAATCGCGCCGGTAGAATGTTTGATATCGTTCTGCCCTATTTTGCGGCACGTTTAGTCATCACCGACCGGGAGAGATATTTTACGTTTCTCAAGGCGGTCTTGCTCATCGCGGCTCCGCTGGCGATTGTCGGTATTTATCAATGTTTCTCGGGAAACAATCCGTTTGGTTTCATGATTCACCATTCGGCCTGGGCGCGCGGCCGGCCCGCCTATCCGTCGATGTCCCGACTCGGCTTGACACGGGCGAATGTGGTCTTTGCTCATCCGATTATGTTCGGTTTGTTCTTTGCGATGTTTAGCCCGATATGCGCGGGGCTTCTCGGTTATGTCAGGCAGAACAAGGTCTTATGTGGGGTCGGCATGTTTCTTATGGCCCTCGGACTCTTCTCGTGCGTATCGAGTGGACCGGCGCTGGCGATTCTTTGCTCGATCGCGTTTATGGTCTTCTTTCGGTATCGAAAGTCCTGGAGGCTGATGGCCATTAGTCTCATCATCATGTGCGGGGTCGTCGAAGTTCTGAGCGACCGGCACTTTTTCGAGGTCATCGACCGGTTCACGCTTAATAGCGCTACCGCCTGGTATCGTTCCCGGTTGATCGAAGTGGCCTTTTTTGAAGGCGGCATGCGCGGCCATTGGATTGCCGGCTTCGGCTACAACGCGGATCCCGGCTGGGGGCCCATCATTGATACGCGAAGCTATGTGGACATTGTCAATCATTATATCCTGGTGCTGGTCCGTTTTGGATTGATCGGTTTTGTCCCCTTTGTCATGATGAACGTGGAGGCGATTAAACGCCTCCGATTAAGTGACACATTGGCGTCGCAAAAAGGCGACCATTGGCTCATCTGGTGCGTCGGCGCCTCGCTGTTCGGCATGTATTGTTCGTTCATGTCGGTGGCGCTGTTCGAGCAGATTTTGACCTTGTTTTATGTGATTATGGCTATCTGTGGTGCCATGCCCGCGATCGTGGCACCTCCGAGATTATCTCTTCATGGCAGGCACAATGTACTGGATTGATCTTAATTGTTTTCATGCCTGGATCTGGAGTTGAGACGTATGTCTAAATCAGTGAAATCCTCGGTACGATTGGTATGTGCCGTAGTCTATGCAGCCGCTGTCCAACTGGCCCGAAAATACCGCCCCCGGGTTGTTTTGTACTATCATGGTGTGGACAAGGCGAGTGTGGACGGTTTCAGAAAACAGATCGCCTATCTGGCGGAAGAATGTCGGGTGGTCAAGCCTGGCGACATTAGCCGTCTCAGCAGTGATAAAGATAAAACGATTGTGGCGCTGACGTTTGATGATGCATATACGAACCTCCTGGATAATGCCCTTCCCATTCTGAAGGAATATAGAATGCCGGCGGCGATTTTTGTTCCGACCGGCCATATCGGGCAACGCCCCGGCTGGGCGATGGCGCCGGATTGCCCGGAAAAAGATGAGTTCGTCATGAATGAACAGCAAATCGTGTCGCTGGACAGAGAAGGGTTTGAGATCTTATCGCATACCATCTCACATCTACGGCTCACCGAGCTGAATGATAAGGATTTGGAGCTTGAACTGAAGGATTCGAAACGGCATCTTGAACACATTCTCGGCCATGAGGTGTCTGCGGTGAGTTATCCGCACGGATCGTACGATGCCCGGGTCTATCGGGCCACTCAAAGGGCCGGGTACCAGTTAGGTTTTACGACCTACCCCAATATTGTGGATAACTGCGCCGATGAGCTGAGAATCGGTCGATTTGAGGTCTCCCCTCGTGACAGTATGGTTGTTTTCAAGCTGAAAGCCAATGGAGCCTATCAGGCGAACAGATGCCTGATTAACCTCAAAAGGCTGCTTGTCCATCGGAACCACTGGAAGTGAGAAGAGATACACATCACGGTCGATACTAACTTAAGAGGATTTAAATGCTCTTCAACTCAATAGATTTTTTAGTATTTTTGGCAGCATTTTTTATTCTGTGGCCCTTATTGCGCCGGTGGAGTCATCTGCGATACGTCTATTTAATTGCGGCCTCTTTTGTGTTTTACGGCTGGTGGGATTGGCGCTTTATCTTCCTGGTGATTGCATGCGGATTGAATGTTTATCTGGCCGGGTTGGCGATCTATCATTTTCCCCGATGGAAAAAGCTATCTCTCGTGCTTTCGCTTGTGGGTAATTTAGGCATATTGGGGATATTCAAATATCTCGATTTCTTTATCGCCAATATCTCCTGGTTGATGGGAGTGTTCAAGGTCGATGTTTCGATCCGGCCGACCCATATCATTTTGCCGATCGGTATTAGCTTTTATACCTTCCAGGCCCTGACCTATACGTTCGACGTCTATCAGGGCAAGCTCAAGCCGACGCGCAATCTGTTGCATTTGTTTTCTTATGTGTCGATGTTTCCCCAGTTGCTGGCCGGGCCGATTGTCCGGGCCTCGGACATGCTGCCGCAATTGAAGGAAAATCGTCCGATTACCGAGAAGCAGCGTTGGGAGGGATTGCAGCTTGTCGTGCACGGCTTTTTCAAGAAGGTCGTGATTGCGGATAATCTGGCCGAAATCGTCAACGTGGCCTATAGCGGATCGGGGATGAATAATTCGAGCTTATTCTGGTGGATTATCACCATCATGTACACGTTTCAAATCTACTGTGACTTCAGCGGCTACAGCGATATTGCCCGGGGCATCGGGAAATGGATGGGGTACGAATATCCGTTGAATTTCAATCATCCTTACATATCAACCAGTTTCAAGGAATTCTGGAAACGATGGCACATCTCGTTGTCGTCGTGGTTTCTCGATTACGTCTATATTCCGCTGGGAGGGTCCCGAAAAGGCCAGGGACACGCTCACGCGAACATGTGGATTACGATGCTTATCTCGGGACTTTGGCACGGTGCGGCCTGGACGTTCATTATCTGGGCGGCCTTGCATAGTTTCTATTTGTCGTTGGAGCGTGTCACAAAATGGCCCCGCAGGCTCAGTCAGTTACCGGGCGGCCGGCACGTGGCGGTCCTGTTCGTGTTTGTATTGACGACGATCGCGTGGATCTTTTTCAGGGCGACGTCCTTTAAGCAGGCGATGGATATTCTGTTGTTAATGTTTAGCTTCAAGAACATGAGCATCAGTGCGGTCAGTAGTGTCATCGATCTACGATTTATGCTTTTTCTGTTCATTATTATTGCCCGCGAGATGTATTTTTATCTTGGACTCGATTCCTCGAAGCTGGGGATGTCGAAAATATCTGTCCTGGCCCGTCCGGCGGTGGTCTCGTTTATGGTCACGGCCTGCATTTTCCTCCGCGGGCCGGGTGAAGCGTTTATTTACTTCCAGTTTTAAAGAATGAAGGTAACAGCATGTCGGAACATTCGACAAAAAACAGGGACAAATCGTTCTTTCAAAAAGTGAGACATGAACGTGCTGTTTATGCCGTCGTCCTTTCTTGTCTCTTGACGATGGCTTTAGGTTGGGCCCGTGGCTGGGACGGAGGGGTGTATGAAGGTCGGTTTTGGCTCATGAAATTGGATTGGAAACATTGCGCCGACGCCATATTGGTGGGCGATTCGCGCGTCGGCTCCGGCCTTTCTCCCGCTATCATGGCGGAGCATTTAGCGGATCGGAGAATCTTCAACTATGCGTTCGACGGATGCGGGTTTTACAAAGAGTATCTGGACGCCATGCCCGACGTTCTCGATCCTGACAGTCATAATAAAATGATCGTCATGGGCATCACACCGCGGAGTCTCATTGACAGCATCCGGAACGATCATTTTATCTATGGGCACCAGAAAAGAAAAGGGCACTCCAGTACGATCATGGCCTATACGAATGATCTGCTGCAATTTTGCCGGCCGATGCAGTTGAAGGAGCTGCTTTCGACCCTGTTGCGAGTCGAAAATACGAAGCATTTCTTTCGCAAGGATCATACGGATGGCTGGTCGGCTCGAGAGGTGACCGGGCAGGACGCTGTGATGAGCATTCATCCTGAGTATGTCAAAAATAGAGTCTCATCAGACATCATAGAGGGGGTGTTGGCTCATGTGCGTACATGGACGGAATTGGGTATTTCTGTTTACGCGTTTCGTCCCCCGACGACAGTCGAGACGTTCGAGGTGGAAAGTCAACACAGCGGTTTCGATGAAGCGGCTTTTGTGAAATCATTTCAAGAGGCCGGAGGGATATGGATCGGCGTGGATCAAACGGCGTATCCGAGCTATGACGGCAGCCATTTATGTCCCGACGGGGCCATTGCGTTTTCTCATGATCTCTCCCGGAAGATCGCCGCGTCGGAGGCGAAACGAGCGAGTGTTTTTGCGGAAAAAAAGAGTGCTTCTCCGTTCAGACCTTAGGAAGTGTAACGTATGAACTACAAAGTGCAGATTGACGATGTCGAGCCGGCCCAGTGGGCGGCATATGCAAGTGCCTTTTCCGACTACACGCTTTATCAGACGTGGGCCTACCAGGACGTGCGGGCGGACATCGACGACCAGACGGTCAGCCGGGCTATCGTGAAAGATGAACAGGATAACGTCGTTGCGATGGCGCACGTGCGTATTAAGCACGTCGAGTCGTTAAAACTCCGAATCGGATATATCCAAACGGGGCCTCTCTTCTTTCGGAAGGATGGGGCGTGCGCTTGTTCGGTTGACGTGGTGAAGGCATTGCACGAAGCTTATCTCGGACCTATCGTCAACGTCCTGAGAATAGCGCCGAATATCATCGACGCTCCTGAGAACCGGGGATATGTTCAGGTGTTCGAGGCCAATGGTTTTCAACGGCTTGAGAATCCTGCGCCTTATCATACGATGATCCTTCCTTTAGGCTGTTCAACGGAAGACCTGCGAACGGGCTTGCACCAAAAATGGCGAAGGAAGCTGCGGAAAGCGGAGAAGGTCGGCGTGGAGGTCGTTGTGCGGTCGGATGAAGAGCCGTTTCGAATATTGGAGGATTTCTACAGGGAACTCCGTGAAAGAAAAGGTTTCAAGGGCGTCGATCCTGAAATTTTCGCCCGAAGTCACCGTGCGTTGCCGGGCGCTGAGAAGATGAGCCTGGTGGTGGCGTCCTTCGAAGGAGAGCCCGTGACCGTTCATGTGGCGAGTCATTTGGGCGATACGGCGATCGCGCTATTGGTCGCGGGCAACGCGAGAGGTTATTCGTGCAATTCATCGTACTTAGCCTGGTGGAAGGTCCTGACGACCGCGAATGAGAAGGGGATGAGGCAGATCGATTTCGGGGGGATTGATTTCGAGAACAATTTGAATGTGTCTCGTTTTAAGGCGGGGATGGGAGGCGAGGAGAAATCCCATATCGGCGTCTTCGAGGCCTATACCAATTTTGTCGTGAAAGGTATATTCAGAAAAGCCGATATGATCTATACAAAACTCAAGAGGTAGATTCACCGGATAACACCAGCATGGATTTGAGGAGTTGAATTATGAAATTATTGGGCGTTGATACACTTGCCATCGAAGCCGTCAAAGTCATTAAGTTCGCTCGATTTTGCGATCATCGGGGATATTTCACGGAGCATTATCGGAAAAGCGATTTCGCCAATCACCCGGACATGGATTTCATGAAGGACGTGGCGTTTGTCCAGTGCAATGAGAGCTTGTCTCAGGAGGGAACGATTCGCGGTCTCCATTTCCAGTGGAATCCGTATATGGGTAAGCTCGTTCGGACCTTGTCCGGGCGAATGGTCGATATGGTCTTGGATATCAGAAAAGGGTCGCCGACGTACGGTCAGATCATTCTTCACGACATGCCGAACGATCCCAAGGCCGATCATACCGAATGGATTTGGGTCCCCCCGGGATTCGCCCACGGTAATTTCTTCACCGAGAACACGCTGATCGAATACTTCTGCTCCGGTGAATACAGTCCCGGCTGTGAAGCGGGAATCTCGCCGTTGGCCGAGGATATCGACTGGTCGATCTGCGATCCGAAATTGAAAGAACTGTTTGGCGGCATCGCTTCCTCGACGAACCTGATGACCGACAAGGATAAGAACGGTTATTCTCTCGCGGCCTGGACGGACGGCAAAGACTCCGACAACTTTGTGTATGGAAAACTATAAGACAATCACTATTCGGGAGTAGTAAGACGTGGATCATTCAAAGGTTATCTTCACAGGAGAATGCGGACTGTTGGGCACGGCGTTCAAGAAGGCCGCGCCCGATTTGACTTATCCGTTATTGGAAGAATTTGACATTTTGAAATACGACCAGATGAAGGAATACGTGAAGGCGCATCCTTTCGAGTTGATGATACATGCGGCGGCGTTTACCTCGCCTCCGCAGATCGACAAGGATCCCATAACGGCGCTGGAGGTCAACATTGTCGGCACGGCCAATATCGTGAAGTTGTGTGCGGAATGCGACGCCCGTCTCATCTATATCTGTACCGATTATGTCTTCAAAGGGGATAAAGGGAATTACAAGGAGGATGACCCGGTGTTTCCGGTCAATAAATATGCCTGGTCGAAACTGGGCGGTGAGTGTGCCGTGAGATTGTATGACAAATCGCTGATCGTCAGAACGACGTTCGGACCCGACGTGTTTCCGTATGAGAAGGCCTTCGTGGACCAATGGACGAGCCGGGAGGGTGTTTCGGTTATTGCCCGAAAGATCAGCAAATTAATCGATACAGACGTTTTGGGGGTGATGCACGTTTGTGGTGAGCGAAAGACGGTATTCGAGTTCGCCAAGCGTCTCGATCCGTCGAAGGAGATCGGAGAATTATCCGTTAATGACGTGAGTTTTGTGGTTCCACGGGATACGTCCCTTAACTGCCACAGGTACAACGAATTGATAGGCGAAGAACAATAGATTGGGGATAGTGAAAATGAGAATTCTAATAGCGGGTGGAGCAGGATATATCG